>JACRCI010000099.1 GCA_016219105.1 Deltaproteobacteria bacterium
ATCCGCGCCTGAGAAATACGCGACCGCATTCGGGGCATTCCACACGTCGGCCGGGATAATGCTCTTCCCGGCGAGCGCGATAGGCGGGATTTTATGGGATACGGCGGGGCCTGCCTCCACGTTCCTTTACGGGAGCATGCTCGCGCTTGTCGCGGCGTTCTTCTTTGTCATTCCGGTCATTCCGGCAAAAAAAAGCCGCGGATGAACGGTCGAATGGCGCAATCGGGGTAGGCTCCCATGTTTTTGACGCCTGGTTCATTTTTTGATTTAAAAGACACAGGGCTAAAGCCCTTGCGTAAGTAGGGCAGGGCTTTAGCCTTGCGTAATGCAGTAACGCAGACCTGAAGGTCTGCCCTGCATGTCAAAAGCAGCCGTAGGGCAGGGAGGTTTATTTTTTGATTTTCTCCTGATTGACGAGACTGGCCCTGATGTCCCCGAACAGCAGGATGTCCTTTGCGACCGCCCTTATTGGGACGAGCTCCCGTGTGAACGTTATCTCGATATCCCCGGAGGCCGAGCCGAAAAGCTCCTTCGCGAGGTTCGCGTCCGCCAGATAGCCCGTTTCTCCGTCCCCGGCCCTCCTTTTGAACTCCCCGGCCGTGGCGATGGAGAGCGACATCTCGACCTCCTTATCCTTGCCCCTCGGGAAGGTCTTGATCCTGTACTGCCGTCCCTCCCCTATCTCCCCGTATGCGCCGCGGCGGAAATTGTAAAACGCCGCGAGCGGGTCGTCGTAATAGACGACACCCGGGGGCATCGGAAATTCATCCGTTTCACCGGGGACCCCGTCCTTCCATTTCTCCGTCCGCACGACCCTTTTCTTATAGTCAATGACCGTAAGTATCCTTGTCCTCCTCGAGCCGAGGAGCACGTCTTTTTCAAAACTCAGGGTGCGGAGGCGATGGCCTCCCTCGGCCTCCTCCATCCGGGCCGTGTAGGTGTCCTCCCTGTGCCTAAGCCAGCGGGCGAAACCGGTCGTGCGCGCGCTGAGCGTGGCGACATACCCGTCGCCCTCCTTTACGAGCCTCACGGAGCCCTTCGCCACGCCGTCGAAGAGCCAGAAACCCATGTCGTAGTCAAGCTCCTCGCCGGCGAAGGTTTCCCCTATCGTCGGCTCATGCGTCCGCGCCGTCTCCCCGGCGCGGGCAAGATGTCCCGGCGGACACAGGAAAACCGCCGCGAGAAAAAACGCGGACAATATAAGCCGTGCGGGTCTTTTATTCATCATTGAGATTTTCAACCTGAGGAAACTGTGATCGATTCTCTTTTTGTCATTGCGAGCCGCGTTTTTGCGGCGAAGCAATCTCGTAACTCACTGATTTGCCTATAGGACGAGATTGCTTCCCGCCACGCTTCGCTCGCGGCTAAAGGCTATTTTGCTCGCAATGACGGGACCGGGAATTAATCAGACCTTCCCTAAAGATGAAAATCAGGATGCTGAAACAACCCTGAAACAAGTTCAGGGCATGATTCAGCATGACAGGCTACACGGAAAACGCCAAGTCAACGGTTGATTTACGGAAGAGGCTGTGGCAAGATACAACGATGAGACAGCCAATCTTTGCGCTCGTCTTCCTCGTCTTATTCTTATTCCTCGCAACGTCATGTTCCGACAAGGGGAAGGAAGACGGGGAAAGGAAATCCGCTGGCGAGATAATGCGGAAATACACCGAGACGCTCGCGACGGCCCCGGGCAAGGCGAAAAAAGCGGGCGAAGCGGTTGAAAAGAGGAATAAGGAAGAGGAAGAATTGCTGAAGGAAGCCGACCGATGACAAAAAATCTTTTTATTCCGTAATGTTGCGCCGCACAATGAAGGTTGGGCATTAAAAAAAATGGAAAAAGACCCGCTGATAAAACTAATCGCCATCATGGAACGCCTAAGGCAAGAATGCCCATGGGACAGGGAGCAGACCCTCTCAAGCCTCATCCCGTTTATAATAGAAGAGGCCTACGAAGTCGTCGGAGCTATCGAAAGCGGGTCTTACGAGGCCGTAAAGGAAGAGATAGGAGACCTGCTACTCCAGGTCATATTCGTCTGCCAGATAGCGAAGGAGGACAAAAAATTTACCATCGAGGACGCCATAGAGGCGAGCACGGAGAAGATGATACGGCGCCACCCTCACGTTTTCGCGGACGCGGACGCAAAGACCTCTGACGACGTGCTCAGGCACTGGGCCGAGATAAAAAAGAAGGAGGGCAAGGGGAAGAAGGGGTGGCTTACCGAGGCAGGCGCCGCCTATCCGGCGCTCCTTAGCGCCCACAGGATAAGCAAAAGGGCCGCGAAGGCCGGTTTTGACTGGAAGGACGTGAAGGAAGTGCTCGGAAAGGTGGACGAGGAGCTTGCGGAGTTTAAAGAGGCGCTCTCAAGCAAGGACGGGAAAAGGACCGAGGAAGAACTCGGAGACCTTCTGTTTACCCTCGTAAACCTGAGCAGGTTCGTGGAGGTAAACCCGGAGGAGGCGCTTAGAAAGACCATCGGGAAATTCATAAGCCGCTTCCATCACATAGAAAAGACCATCGAGAAAAGAGGAGAGGAACTTTCAGGGACGTCGGTCGAGGAAATGGAACGGCTCTGGCAGGAGGCAAAGGCCAGAGAGAAAAATCAAACAATTCCGGAAGCTTGAAAAGTTCTCCCCACAAACTGTGGATATCCTGTTGAGAAGCCGTCCGGTGAAAACAAGAAGGGAAGCGGATTCAGAAGGCGCAATGAAAATTGCATATTTTTTAATCATAGAATAACCTTGAAAATCAAAGAGTTGCACGATTTCATCCCTTTTTCACTGCCTATGCCCTTTTGGCCCTGTTTTTGCCCATCTTTTCTTCCACAAGTTCCTTTAAAAACGCCACTTCCGGCGCTCCGAAGGCCCTGCAGGCAACGAGGTAAATAACGCCGCCTGAGCCTATGGACGCCGAAAGGACCGCGGCCCTGGCGAGTTTTTCAAGGCCGTGCCACCCCGAATAATGGATGATTGCGTAGACCGCGACCCCCATCAGCGCGGCGGCGGCAACGGACTTTAAGGCGGACGACACAATGCCCTTTACGCCAAAATTTCCGACCTTGAGTCTAAGCGCGACCGAGAGGAAAACCAGGTCAACCACTGCCGCGAGCGTAGTCGCCAGCGCGAGCCCTCCGTGCCTGAGGGGCTTTATAAGGATGAGACACATCGCTATGTTGAAGGCAAACGACATGAGCGCGCCGATTACCGGGGTAAGCGTGTCCTTCAGGGAATAGAACACGCTTACGAGCACCCTCGATGAGGCGACCGGCACGATGCCCAGGGCGTAGAACGTCAGGGCGAACGCGGTATTCGCGGCATCCGCCCCGCCGAACGAGCCTCTGGTGAAAAGGATGTCTATTATTGGCAGGCCGAGCACCATAAGCCCGACGGTAGCCGGGATGTTTACGAAATTAACCATCCTCATGGTGAACGACAGGGACCCCTTGAACGATGCGAAGTCCTTTTTGGTGACGAATTCCGAAAGGCTCGGCAGGAGCGCCTGCGTGAAGGCGACCCCGAAGATCCCGAGCGGCAGTTCCATGAGCCGGGAGGCGTAATACAGATACGACACGCTCCCCTCGGCCAGCCGGGAGGCAAACCGCGTGGTGACGAACACGTTCAGCTGGTAGACCCCTATGCCTATGAGGGCCGGGCCCATGAGGACGAACACCTTTTTGATATACGGGTCGTTAAGCCGCAGAGAGGGTCTTGGGACGAGGCCGTGCCTTTTGAGGAACGGTATCTGCATGGCCACCTGAAGCGCCCCGCCCACAACGACCCCGAAGGCCAGCGCGTAGACCGGCTCTTTCAAAAACGGGGCCACGACAAGCGCCGAAAGTATTATGGCGATGTTGAAAAGTATCGGGGACACGGCGGGCGCGATAAACTGCCTTAGCGAGTGCAGGACCCCCATGGCCGCGGCCATGAGGCCGACAAAGACCATGTGCGGGAACATGAACCTCGTGAGGCTGACCGTAAGCCGGAATTTATCCTCGACCCCGGCAAACCCGGGGGACATGACGTTGACGAGGCCCTCGGAAAAGAGCATCCCGGCTATCGCGAGCACGACCAGTATGAGGAAAAACAGGGTGAAAAACCCGGACACAAAGCCCTTCACCTCGTCCTTGGTGCGGTCGGCCAGGCAATCGGTGAATATCGGTATGAAGGAACTTGTCATGGCCCCCTCGCCCACGAGCCTCCTCAGGAGGTTTGAAACCCGGAATGCGATGAAAAACGCGTCCGCGGACATGCCGGCGCCGAAGATATACGCTATGACCGCGTCCCTCAAGTAGCCCATTACGCGGCTCAACATGGTGGCCGACCCCATGATAGAGGCCGCCTTCGTTATGTTTTTCTCATCCGCCATGCCGCTTCCTTTCCGTCCAGGGGCCTTATACAACTTAAGTTCTTGACAATATTCCATTAAAATAATATCATTTAAAGCTCAATGGCGTCCGCGGGCCCCGCGGGCGAAGATAACGAACAACCGCAGACCCTACAAAGAAGGAGGTATAAAAATTTGGCAACGCACGGTTCGGCGATAAAAAGACACAGACAGAGCGAAAAAAGAAGGCTCAGGAACAGGTCCGTAAAATCCGCCGCAAGAAGCGCCGTAAAGGATTTAAGAAAGGCGGTCGAGGCGAAGAACAGGGAAGAGGCCGTAAATCTCTTCAAGAAGGCGTCCTCTGTCCTCGACATGGCGGTCACCAAAGGGGTGCTCCACAGGAACAACGCCTCCCGCAGGATATCCCGCCTTTCAGCCGCGATAAATTCCATACCACAGGGATAATTCCCTCCAGCCGGAAAAGCGGATTTTACCAAACCCCAAAGCCCCGGCAAGAGGGGTCCGGGACGCGGATATCTTATTTACAAACTGGCCGGCCTCTGGCCTGAGGCCCTCCCTTTGCCGCAGAGGTCCATTACAAGCCTTGAAAGCACAAGCCCCTCTGGAAGGGACCACGATTTAAGCTCCACGTCAGCCGCGGCGAGCCTCTTTAGAGCCGAAAGCAGCTCATCCTCTGAAAAGTTCCTGCTGCCAGCGACATAGCGGTTGATATTTTTCCAGGAGATGCGCAACATCCCGGCGAGACTGTAAGGCTCCGCCCCTTTTTTGAGGTGGCTTTTCACCTTCACCAGCGTCCTCAGTTGCCACCCGATGGCCCCGAGTATCTTCGGCCCCTCGTCCCCTTCGAGCCGCTTTAGCACCCCAAGCGCCCTTGCGAGGTCTTTCCGCGCTATTGCGTCCGCGAGGTCGAAGGCCGTGGAGTCATTCACCTCGGACGCGCATTCCATCACATCCTCTTCGTCCACCGTTTTTTTCCCGCCGACGAAGGTTATGACTTTTAAAAGCTCTCCGAGGACGTCCCTCAAGCTTTCCCCGGCCATGCCGACGAGCTTGGAAACGGCCGCCGGGCTGATTTCCTTACCCTCGGCCGCGGCGCGCTCTTTTACCATGCGGCCGGCTTCATCCTCCGTAAGCCTCTTATATTCCTTTACGCAGCCCTGGTCCTTAAGGTGCCTTATAAGGGCCGAGTCCCTGTCTATCTTGCCTCCAGCCGCCACGAACACCATGCAGGTCGAATCCGATGGGGCCTTTGCGTAGTCCAAAAATTCGTCCCGCCCGGCCTCCTTGAGCGACTCCGCCCCCTTTATCACGATAAGCCTCTTGCAGGAAAAGGCCGGCACGGTCATAGCGGTCTCGATAACCTCCGCGATTCTCAGCGTCTTTGCCTCGTAGACATGGTGGTTAAGCTGCTCGAAACCTTTGCTCAACGCCATCTTTCGTATCTTGACGAGCGCCTCCTCCATGAGGTAGTCCTCCTCGCCGTAAATGTAATAGACCGGCTTGAGCCTCCTGGCGGCCTCGCCTTTAACGGAAGAACTCATCGGTCGGACTCCGGCGGAGAAATCAAAACCCCTCCAATACGCGCTCCCTTACAAGCCTCGCCGCGTCATTCGCGATCTTTCCAAGGGCAATCGCCTCGGCGTCCTTTGTTGCCATAACGCTTGAGGTGTTAACGGCAAAGTCCTCGTAATCCCTCATGTTTAAATCCTGCCACAGGACCTTGCCGTCGCTTCTGCGGACGAGCCTTATGGACATGACGACCGTCAGGCGGTACTCCGTTAAAACCTCGTCGGCCGAATAAGCTACAGGGGTGAGTTCGTAGACCCCGACCCTTCCCTCCATTACGGCGCCGGCCGCGCCTGCGGTCTCCATTGCGATGACGTTTATGAACTCATCCGCCATGGCCGATGCGATAACGGCCTCGATCCCGGGCTTACGTGTGTCGTTCTTGAAAATCGGTATGGCGAGCGAACCCACCCCCTCGAGGGCGGATCTGCCCCGCGTCCCGGCGACGTGATAACCGCAGGCCGGGATACAAAACGTTAAAAGTAATATTGCAAGGAAACGTCTTCTCATGCCGCCTCAGCGCACCACCATGTTTAATATCTTGCCGGGCACGTAGACCGTCTTCAAGACCTTTTTACCATCCGTCCACTGCCTGACCTTCTCATCGCTCATAACGGCCTCCTCCACGGCCTCCTTACCCGCGCCCGCGGGCACGGACACCGCCCCTCGCATCCTGCCGTTTATCTGCACCACGACGGTCATCTCCTCGGATAAGACGGCCGAGGGGTCGAACGCCGGCCACGGGGTCCTGTAAAGCGGCGTTTCATGCCCGATCCTTTGCCAGAGTTCTTCCGTCATGTGGGGGGCGAAGGGGGAGAGCAAAACTATCACGGTCTCCACGGACTCCCTGAAGACGCCGAGCGCAAGTGCGCCCTGCTTCCCTCCCTCCCACCGGTAGAGCGCGTTCACGAGCTCCATTATGGAGCTTATGGCCGTATTGAAATGGAACCGCTCCTATATGTCCTGCGTGACCTTCCTTATCGTCATGTGCGTTATGCGGCGGATGTCCCTTAAAAAGCCGGTCATCGCGACCTTCCCGTCACCGGTCATCGCCGGATACCCGTCACCGGTCATTGCGACCTTCCCGTCACCGGTTATCGCCGGATACCCGTCATAAGGCGCGGCGGCTTTGAGGGCCTCCATGTTTTCCCCGACAAGCCTCCATACCCGTCCGAGAAACCGGTAAGAGCCCTCGACCCCCTCCTCGCTCCAGTCGAGGTCTTTCTCCGGAGGAGCGGCGAAAAGGGAAAAGAGCCGGGTCGTGTCCGCGCCGTAGGTCTCTATAATCCGGTCGGGGTCAATGATATTCTTCCTGGACTTGCTCATCTTCTCAACGGCCCCGACCTCCACGGCCTTGCCGCACTGTCTGCATACGCCGCCGGCCGCCTCTTCCGGGAAAAGATATCCGTGCTCCGGGCACTTCATGGATTCCTTGCACACCATACCCTGCGTAAGGAGGTTGGCGAAAGGCTCGGATATGTCGGCAAGCCCTATGTCCCTTATGGCCTTGGTGAAAAATCTCGCGTAGAGCAGATGCATTACCGCGTGCTCTATCCCGCCGATATACCGGTCAACCGGCATCCAGACTTTAGCCTCTTTTTTATCAAACGGCAGGTCTTTAGACTCAGGCGACGTATATCTCAGAAAATACCACGAGGAGTCAACGAACGTGTCCATGGTGTCGGTTTCCCTCCTGGCCTTTCCACCGCACCTCGGGCACTTGGCATTCACGAACGGGCAATTGGCAAGCGGACTCAATCCCTTCCCGGTGAGCAGGACGTCCTCCGGGAGTATGACCGGCAGGTCTTCATAGGGCATTGGCACGGTCCCGCAGCCCTCGCAGTACACAACGGGTATGGGACATCCCCAATAACGCTGCCTTGAGATGCCCCAGTCCCTGAGCCTGTAGGTGACGCCCTTTTTGCCCAGACCGCGCCTTTCAAGGAACTCAGCAATCCCCTCCATTGCCTCGGTATTGCTCATCCCGTCGAACTGGCCGGAATTGACCATAACCCCGTCGTCAACGTAGGCCGCCTGCATGGCCGCGGGGTCCGGTTCCCCGTCCAACGGGCTGACCACGACCTTTACCGGGAGATTATATTTCCTCGCGAACTCGAAATCCCTTCCGTCATGCGCCGGCACGGCCATAACGGCCCCGGTGCCGTAGTCCATGAGGACAAAATTGGCCGCATAGACGGGCACCTTTTCGGAGGTCAACGGGTTTACGCAATACGCGCCGGTGAACACCCCCTCTTTTTCGGCCTCTGCCTCGCGGCCCGTCATGGACAGGACCCTGAGGGAAAATTCCCTTACCTCTTCAAGCCGCTGTGGCGCGGTTATTTTTTCAACGAGAGGATGATCGGGGGCAAGGCTCACAAACGTAACCCCGAAGATGGTATCGGGCCTCGTGGTGAATATCCTTATCGCCTCGATCGAACCGGCAACCGGGAAAGAGACCTCGACGCCAACGCTTTTCCCTATCCAGTTCCTCTGCATCGTGAGGACCCTCTCGGGCCAGCCCGTAAGCCCTTGCGTGCATTCGAGCAGCTCCTCGGCGTAGTCGGTAATCCTTAAAAACCACTGATCGAGCTTTTTCTCCTCCACCGGAGAATCGCACCTCCAGCAAAGCCCCCCCTCCACCTGCTCGTTGGCGAGCACCGTGGAGCACCCCGGACACCAGTTCACGCTGGAGCGCTTCTTGTAGGCAAGCCCTTTTTCAAAAAACTTCAAAAAAAGCCATTGGTTCCAACGATAGTATTCGGGGGCGCAGGTCGCCACCTCCCTCTTCCAGTCATAGCTGAAGCCCAGTCTCTTGAGCTGGTTCCTCATGAAAACGATATTCTGCCGCGTCCACTCGGCGGGGTGTATGCCGTGCTGGATCGCGGCGTTCTCAGCGGGCAGTCCGAACGAGTCCCATCCCATGGGGTGGAGGACGTCTTTCCCCTTCATCATGAAAAACCTCGCGACCACGTCCCCGATGGAGTAGTTCCGCACGTGCCCCATGTGTATCTTGCCCGACGGATATGGGAACATCTCGAGGACGTAGTACTTCCCGTTGCCTCCGGGGTCTCTGGTCGTGAAGGCGCCGTCCCCTTCCCATATCCCCTGCCACCTGAGCTCTATGCTTTTAGGGTCGTATTTTTCCATTCGATATGATGGCGCGGCGTGCGGTCATTTGCCGCTATCCGGCATTTTTTTGCCCTTTAATCCCCTTAATCCCCTTAATCCCCTTAATCCCGATGACGCTGGCGATGCCGGTAAGAAGAAGCCCCGCTATGATGGCAACGGCCCCTATCATCGTGAAACCGCCGACCGCCCTTATGCCGAAGACGGCCACCAGATACAGAAGCCCGGAATGCATGACCGCGCCGATGATGAAAAGCAGGCTCAAAAGGGTTTTGTAGCTCGAAGGTATCTGAAGGGTTAGTATGACAAGCCCGGCCACGACGTTAAGGAGGGATTCGAGGTTGCCGTGGGCGTGGGCGGCGCTCGCGATAAAGCCGATGCGCTTTGCGCCCTTCAGGTAATCCATTATCGCGGCTACGGCCGCGGCCTGGGTCACGGCCTTTGGCTCGCCGGTTTTCATCTCCTCGGCCATTGCCTCAACCGCCTTATCCGCCGCCATCATCTTCTGAAAATTTCCGCCGTTTCCCGGCACCAGCAAGACAGGGCCCAAAACCGCGGTAAACGCGAAATAGATAAGACCGAATACGATGTTCTCCTTTCCGCTCATACGCGCCTCCCTTTATCCGCCGATTGCGGCGTCATTCGTCTTTAAGCCTCTCCCATTCCTCTTCGGTAAAGCCTTTATCGCCGTTGACCATGGCCGAAATAAGCCCGTGGCGTTCCGTGAGCTCATGGACTACCACCGCGAAGACGTGGGCCGCGATATAAAGCATGATGAGAATATATCCGGCCTCGTGCAATTCGAGCGATACGGATTTATCCCGCAGGTCGTCCGGAAGGTTGACGAGCACGACCCCGGCCCCAACCTGCACCGCGGCTATGATGAAAAATACCGCGTAGACCATCCCGGCAAACGGGTTATGCGCCTTATAAAGCGGGGGCGTGCCCCTCAGAAAACCAGCGTAGAACTTGAGCGTATCCAGAACGGTCCTTCGCCGGCCGGCCGTAATCGGCAGCAAATCCTTCCAACCCGCGCTCTGCGGGCCGATAAAGAGCCATAGTATCCTCACTAAAAGCCCGGCGGCGAAGAGATAGCCGAAAAGCACGTGCAGGGTTATAAGCCCTTCCTCCATCGCATGCGGGAGGTCTTCGCCGAGGAACATTATGGCCGTGCCGAGCGTTACGAGCGCAAGGACGGTCAGGGCGTTCCACCAGTGCAGGGCCCTCAAAAGAGGGTCCCAAACCCTGTGCATCCTATAGACGGGTTCCGTCATCTCCCCCAACCTTTCTTCCATTATCAGGCGATTACTTCCCAAGCTCTATCCTGAGCCTCGATGTAACGTCCTTCACGCCCCTTACGTCCCTGGAAAGCCTTATGAGTTTTCCTTCCGCTTCCCCGCTCGACACCGCCCCCCTGAGGGTAACGTTGCCCTTGAAGGTATCAACGTCTATCTTTAAAAACTTCAGGTCCGTATCCTGTACTATCAGGGCGTTTATCTTCGAGGTTATCGCAACGTCGTCAATGACCTCGCCGGCGCTCCTGCCGGCCGGGGTCGCGCAGCCGCCGGAAAAGGCAAGGAAAGTCATGATGCAGACCAAAAGGGCGAATCTTTTAACCGTCATAACGCCTCCCGCTTGGGCCGGGGCATCCCGGCCGCTTATCCTCCCGGCGCGCATTTAACGGCCAGGATTTTTTTCACCTCTTCCGCCAGACACTCGGTTTTTACCAGCCTCGCGCCTTCCGCCTTTCTCTCTTTCACCTCGACCGCGCCCTCTTTGAGCGTCTTTGAGCTGACGGTTATCCTCACGGGTACGCCTATGAGGTCGGCGTCCTTGAATTTAACACCGGCCCTTTCGTCGCGGTCGTCGTATAAAACGTCATAGCCTTTTTCAACAAGGCTCGAATAAACCGCCTCGCTCGCCTTAACCGTCTCGCTGTCGTTCACGTTGACCGGCACGAGGTGACAGTCGAACGGCGCCAGAGGCCGGGGCCATATAATCCCCTCCGCGTCATGGTTCTGCTCTATCGCGGCTGCGGCCGTCCTGCCTATGCCTATGCCGTAACATCCCATTATGAAGGGCCTCGCGCCTCCGTTTTCATCGAGGAACGTGGAGTTCATCGCCGCGCTGTACTTCGCGCCGAGCTTGAAGATATGGCCGACCTCGATGCCCCTTTTTATCTCGATAGGGCTGCCGCAGCGCGGGCACGGGTCACCCTCCCTGATTGCCCTCAAATCGCCGTAGCGCGCCTTGAAGTCCCTCCCGGGCGCCACGTTTATTATGTGGGCGTCGGCGCTGTTGGCGCCGGCAACGCCGCCTGAGATGTCCCTCACCGCCCAATCGGCGTAAAGCGGTATCCTGAGGCCCACGGGCCCGGCAAACCCCATTGGCGCGCCGGTTGCCCCGCCTACCGCTTTTTCATCGGCAAGCGCAAGGGTCTCTGTCCCGACGGCCCTTTTAAGCTTTGCCTCGTTTATTTCGCAATCGCCGGCGACCAGCGCCGCGACCGGGCCTTTATCGGTTGAGTAGATGAGTGTCTTTATAAGTCTCGCCGGAGGGACCTTCAGAAAAGCGCTCACCTCTTCCACGCTCTTCATCCCCGGGGTGCGGACCTCCTCTATCGCCTTTTCCTTCACGTCGGGGGGGGAGGGCCCCATGCCCGCGACAGGCTCCCCTATCTCCGCCCTCTCCGTATTGGCCGCGTACGGACAGGAGGAACAGCCCGCTATCGCATCCTCTCCCGTGGAGGCCAGCACCATGAACTCGTGCGAGAAAGAGCCGCCTATCTGGCCCGTCTCGGCCTCGACCGCGCGGAAAAGGAGGCCGCACCGTTCGAATATCCTCATATACGTGTCGTACATGTTGCGGTATTCCCTCTCGGCGCATTCGTCCGTAGAGTGGAAGGAATAGGCGTCCTTCATTACAAACTCCCTGCCCCTCATAAGCCCGAAGCGCGGGCGTATCTCGTCGCGGAACTTAGTCTGTATCTGGAAAAGATTAAGCGGCAGTTGCCTGTATGAACGGACCTCGCGCCTGACCATGTCGGTTACCACCTCTTCATGGGTCGGGCCGAGGCAGAAATCCCGCCCGTGGCGGTCCTGTACCCTCAGAAGCTCGCTACCGTATACGTCCCACCTGCCGCTCTCCTTCCAGAGTTCGGCCGGCAGCACGAACGGCATGGATACCTCCTGCGCCCCGGAGCGCGTCATCTCCTCGCGCACTATCCGTTCGACGTTCCGTATGACCCTCAACCCCATGGGCAGGAGGTTATATATTCCGGCCGCGACCTTCCTTATCATGCCGGAGCGGGTCATGAGCCTGTGGCTTATGACCTCGGCGTCCGCCGGGGATTCCTTCAGCGTCGGCAGGAACATTCTCGTAAGGCGCATGGCATAACCTTTCGGCATACATAAGAGGAGTAAGGACTAAAGCACTTCCTCGTGGATCTCGACCCTGGCTCCGTCCCTTAACTCCTTAAGCCACTTTTTCGTCGCCTCTTCCTTTTTCCTGGCCAGGAGGCCATCCTTGATTTCGTCCTTACGCCTGTCGAATTCGGACTGAGGGGCCTCTTTTACGTCCGCGAGCTTGAAGACATAGAAGCTGTCCTCGTGCGGCACGACCTTCGGGTACAATTCGCCCTTTTTAAGCTCGGACATATCGCCCCTGTCCCCGACAAAGACCCCTATGACCGGGATAAAACCCTGAGCGAAGGCGAAAAAATTCGTCTTTTCGGCCTTGAATCCCGAGCCTTTGGCAGCCGCGGCTAAAGCTCCGGGGGTTTCCTTAATCTTCTTCAGAAGCTCCTCGGCCGCGACCCCTGCCAGTTTTTTGGCCTTATCCTTTTTGACCGTTTCCTTGACCTTATCCGCTATCTCGGCAAACGGCGGTATATGCTCCTTCACCCTATCCATGACCTTTATGACGTAAAGCCTTCCCGTGACGTCCACTACCCCGCTTACGCCGTTTGCGTCAATGGCGAACACGCTCTCCTTGAGTTTCTTGTCCCGCGCAAGTTCGACGTTCTCGTCCGCGGCCGTGAAAAACCCGGTCTCCTGCGTTTTAACCCCCCTCTTCGCCGCCTCTTCCTTGAGCCTTTCAACCGGGACGTTCTGCTTGAAGACGTCGTGGAGTTCAGTCATCGCGGTCCTGGCCCTTTTCCCGGCCTCTTCCTCGGTCATAAGGCGTTCAATCTCAATCTGCGCCTCCTCAAAAGGCGTGGCGCCTTCTTTTTCAACGCCCTCCGCCTTTATTATGTGAAAGCCGTATTCGGTCTCGACCGGTTCGCTCACCTCCCCTTTTTTCAGGGAGAAGGCGGCATCCTCAAACGTCCTTACCATCATGCCCCGGCCGAACCAGCCGAGGTCCCCGCCTTTATCACGGCTCCCGGGGTCTTCAGAATATTTCTTCGCGAGGGCGGCGAAATCCCCGCCTTTTCTCGCCGCCTTCAGTATCTCCATGGCCTTCTGCCTTGCGTCGTTTTTTGCCATGGCCTTGTCCGCCGCCGACTTATCCGACCTTATAAGTATGTGGCGCGCCCATACCCGCCCGGGTTTACGGTAGCCTGCGATATTTTTATCGTAAAAGTCCCTGAGCGCGCTCCGTGGTATCTTAACCCCCTTCTTAAACACGGCCTTATCCGCATAGGCATAAAACGCCCTCACCTTTGCCGGAACCGAAAAAGCCGAGGCCTTTTCCTCAAAATACTTTTTGGCCTCATCGTCCGTCGCCGTAACCTCCTGGACGAGGCGCCTGGAGTCTATCTTTACATACTCGAACGAAACCTGCCTTATCTCCTTTTCAAAGGCCTGCCGGATATCCTCATCGCTTACGCGGACGGAGCCCGTCGCCGCGTCCTGTATCCTCTCTATTATGAGTTCGTCCTCTATGCTCTTTTCAAAATCAGCCGGCTTCAGACGGTTGGCCCTCAGGGTAGAGAAATAGAGCTCCCTGTCGAAGGCCCCGTCTTTCTGGAACGCCGGTATGGATGCGATCTTTTTCTGTATCTCGGCCGGGCTCACGCGGACCTTTCTTTTACCCGCGTCGTTCAGTATCAGCGCCCTGTCCACGAGCATATCCACGGTCTTTTTTCTCAGGTTGAGCTTCTCAAGCACGTCCTTCGGTATGCCGCCCTTGAATACCGAGTTGTAATAGTCAATCTGCCTCCTGTAAAGGGCGGTATAATCATCTACCGGTATACCAACCCCGTCCACCGTGGCTACCACACCCTTGGGGGCCTTTTTCCCGGTCGGCCCGACACCCCAGAAGATAAAGACAAGTATGATTATGAAAAAAGCCGCTATTATGACGAACGACCTCTGCCTTTTCCTTAAAGCCTCGAGCATTTAATAATCCTCCCTCCCGATTAATATTCCCGCGTTTAGGACATGTGCCCCTTTTGACGGCCCGGGTCATGACGAGTCAAAGTATATTAATAGATTTTCTTTGTAAATTCAACCTTTTTACAAATTTTCCGCTTGCCATCGGTTTGGATTTCCTGATATTATAGAGCATTAACTTTCCAACCAGCCGGTCTTTACCGGTAAATATTCCGTAACGCGGCGGATGCGAAAGGAAGCCTCCATGTTCAATTACCTTCTCAGCTTTTTTTCCAACGACCTCGCCATAGACCTCGGCACCGCGAGCACCCTCATCTATGTCAAGGGTAAAGGCATAGTGATAAACGAACCCTCTGTCGTGGCGGTCAAAAAGGACGGCCGGGGCAAGACCGTGCTCGCGGTCGGGAGAGAGGCGAAGGCCATGCTCGGGAAAACCCCGGGGAACATATCGGCCATAAGGCCGCTGAAGGACGGCGTCATCGCGGACTTCGAGATAACCGAGGAGATGCTCAAATACTTCATCGCCAAGGTCCACAACCGCAGGCTCCTTGTGCGGCCGAGGATAATAGTCGGCGTGCCCTCCGGCATAACCCAGGTCGAGATGAGGGCCGTGAAGGAATCCGCCTATTCCGCCGGCGCCGGGGAGGTCTATCTTATCGAGGAGCCCATGGCCGCCGCCATAGGAGCCGGGCTTCCGATAACCGAGCCGTCGGCGAACATGATAGTGGACATAGGCGGCGGGACGTCCGAGATAGCCGTGATATCGCTTTCCGGCATAGTGCGTGCCAAATCGCTCCGCGTGGGCGGCGACAAGCTCGACGAGGCGATAGTCCAGTATATAAAGAGGAAATACAACCTTGCCATAGGCACCGGCGTAGCGGAAACGATAAAGATGACGCAGGGGCTCTCCCTTCCGGACGAGGAAAGCCCGCCGATGGAAATAAAGGGTTCCAACCTTGTCACCGGCATTCCGGCGACCATGGAGATAACAAGCGGCGAGGTAAGGGAGGCCCTGGCCGAACCCATAAACGCGCTAATAGACGCCATAAAGCAGGTCCTTGAAACCACGCCTCCGGAACTTGCCGCCGACATGGTGGACAAGGGCATAATGCTCGCGGGTGGAGGCGCCCTCCTCAAAAACCTCGACGCGATGATACGGGAGGAGACCAAGCTCCCGGTCACCATCGCCGACGACCCGCTCACCTGCGTCGTGAAGGGCGCGGGCAAGCTCCTTGACGAAATAGATCTCTTGAGGGAAGTAACCATACAAAATTGACGGTTACGGCCCGGCACCACTTTCCGGCGCGAACGCCGGTTATTCAGAAGAGTCAGTAACGGAAAGTGGTGCCGGGCGCAGACTTTAAGCCGGCCGCCGATAACTGTCAACCGATAACTTACGGAAGATGTTCTCTTTCATAAAGAGACACCAGATTATACTCGCCTCGGCAGTCCTCGGCCTCATATCTCTCCATCTGGCATCAACTACCCGTAAAGGCACCGGCGGAGAAGTGATCGTACGGGCCGTCCTTTCGGCCACGGCCGCCCCGTTTCAAAAAGCGCTCCTCGCCGCGGAGGGCAAGGTCGCGGGCGTCTGGTCCGGCTACGTATACTTTGTGGGTCTAAAAAAGGAAAACGCGGAACTCGGAAAGACCGTCCAATCCCTCGTCGAGGAAAACTTACGGCTCAGGGAGGAGGCGAGCCTGAACGCAAGGCTTAAAGAACTGCTGCGTTTCAAGGACGACTTCCCTCCCCGGACTTTGGCGGCACGGATAATCGGCATGAGCGATTTCGGCTTATCCGGCGGCTGGACAAGGACGATCGTCCTCGACGCGGGCTCAGGGGACGGGGTCGGCGTTGACATGCCGGTTGTAAGCCACAGAGGGGTAGTGGGCAGGATAATAGCGGTTACCTCCCGCACGTCTACGGCGCTCCTCATTACCGACCCGAGGAGCGCCGTAGACGTTATAGATCAGCGCACTAGGATAAAAGGCCTCGCGGAAGGCAACGGCGAGGAACTCGTCCTTAAATACATAAGGCGCCTTGACGACGTGGCGGTCGGGGACGGCCTTGTCACGACCGGACTTTCGCCCGTATTTCCCAGGGGTCTTTCGGTGGGGACCGTCACGAAGGTGGAAAACGGCGAGGACAATTTTTTTAAACACATCGAGGTCGGTCCGGCCTCCGATATAAAAAAGCTCGAAGAGGTCCTTGTAATCACGGATGGGAACACAGCGGGCGCGGACAAGACGGAAGGCGGACAACCAACCGTCCCCGACGGGCGCGTGCGAAAGGGGAAACCTCAAACGCGCGGGAAAGAACGGCCATGAAAGACTTTCTCATAATGCTGCCGATGACCGTGGTCTACCTCTCGTTTAAAAGCGTCCTTGCGCCCGCAATTCCGTTCCCTGACATCACGCTCCTCATAACCATTTTCATCGCCTATGAAAGGCCTTCGGTCAGGGGGGTGGCGCTGAGTTTCGCCCTTGGCTACATAGAGGACGTATTCAACGGCGGCATAATCGGGACATCGTCGTTCGCACTCGTCGGCATCTTCACCGCGGTGCATATGCTTTCGCGCAGGATCCATTTCTCCACCGCGTCCATAGAGGCCTTAAGCGCCGCGGGTCTTGGCCTTGTTAAAGGGTTTCTCGTATGGTTTGTCCTGAGGCTCAGCGACTTAAACGTGCCGGTCATCCCCCAGATGCTCCTCGGTGCCTTCGTCACGGGGCTTTTCGCCCCGGTGATACTGTCCTTTTTCATGTGGTTTTCCGGCCACAGGGTCCCGGGAATGGCAAAAGGCGGCGAGCGATGAAGGATTTTTTTTCAGAGAAAGAACCCAGGGAACTGAAGGCGCGGGTATTCATGGCCATCTGGGCCGTGCTCGCAATATTCTCCATACTCGTGGGCAGGCTATGGCACCTTCAGGTCATAAACGCGGCGCACTATAAGGACCTCTCGCGCAACAACAGCATCCGCCTCACAAAAAACCGCGCCCCGCGCGGGGTAATATTCGACAGAAACGGGGTAAGGCTCGCGGAGAACAGGCCCGGATTCGACCTGTCCATAATCCCTGAGGACGTCCGGGACTGGGAAAAGACAAAGAGGCTGCTCGTGCGTCTGGCGGATATAGACGAAAAGACGATAGAGGAGCGGCTTGAGAAGGAAAAAGGGCGGCCGCCGTACAGGGCGATAAAGCTTAAAGAGGACTTGAGCTGGGAGGAGATGGTCAGGGTCGCCAGCTACAAATTCGAACTCCACGGCGTCTCGATTGACGTCGGGGCGAAGAGGCTCTACCAGTACCATGAGGCCACCGCGCATCTTCTCGGATACCTGGGAGAGATAAGCGAAAGCGAATACGCGGAATTCAGGAAGACGGAGGAAAACCCCTACTCGCCCGGCGACATGATAGGCAAGGCCGGGATAGAGGTGTCATTTGAAAACGACCTCATGGGCGTTGACGGAGGCAGGCAGGTAGAGGTAGACGTCCAGGGGAGGCTGATGCGCGTTGTAAAGAACATATACCCGTATCCAGGCAACAACATGCGCCTCACGATAGACCACGCGACCCAGATGGCCGCGTGGGAGGCCATGAAGGACAAGGCCGGAGCGGTCATCGCCATGGACCCCCTGAGCGGGAGGATACTCGCCATGGTAAGCACGCCCGCCTACGACCCCAACACGTTTGTTGACGGGGTTTCAAGGGAGGAATGGAACGGCATAGTCGAAAACCCGCTAAAGGTGCTCACGAACAGGGTGATACACGGCCAGTACCCGCCGGCCTCGACCTTCAAGCCCCTAACCGCGGCGGCCGCGCTCGACAGCGGCGTCATCAAGCCGGAGACCATGATATACTCCGGCCCGTCCTTCCGGTACGGCAACCGCGAATACCGCGACTGGAAAGAAGAAGGACACGGCACCATCGGCGTGCACAGGGCCATAGTGGAGTCCGCGGATACGTTCTTCTACCAGGTCGGACTTAAGCTCGGGGTGGACAGGATTGCCGCCTACGCCAGGCAATTCGGCCTCGGCGAGAAAACCGGCGTGGAATTGAGAAATGAGAAGTCGGGATTGGTGGCGGACAGCTCCTGGAAGAGAAAGGTCTTGAGGGACCGGTGGTATGAGGGAGAGACTATCTCCGTTTCGGTGGGCCAGGGCTACACGCTTGTAACGCCGCTTCAGCTTTTAAACGCATACTCGGCGATAGCCAACGGCGGCACGCTCTTTGTCCCGCAGTTTGTGGATGGCATAGAGACCCCGGAAGGCAGGCGGATAAGGGGGTTTACGCCTCTTGTGAAGGGACGGCTGAACGTCTCGGAAAAAACGCTTGAGTTCGTAAGGGAGGCCCTGCGCGGGGTCGTGACCGAGGACGGCGGCACGGCCAGGGGTCTTAACGTTGACGGATTGGGGATAGCCGGAAAGACCGGCACGGCGCAGGTCTCGACCATGAAGGAACGGGTCAAAAATATCTTGAGCCTCCCGTACAGGCTCCGCGACCACGCCTGGTTTGTGGGGTTTGCGCCCTACGACGACCCTAAGATAGCCGTGGCGGTCATCGTCGAGCACGGCGGTTTCGGCGCGTCCGCGGCGGCGCCGGTCGCGCTCAAGGTCATAAAGGCCTACCTCGAGAAAAAACCGGACGGCGAAGCTCGGGGCGCCGCGGGCGCCGATCCCGCACACGATGCGGCAGGGGGCGAGGGTCTATGATTGAAAGGCAGCGCATCAACCACATAGACTGGTTCCTGCTGACGATAACGCTGACGCTCGCGGCCGTGGGCATAGCCACAATCTACAGCGCGACCTATTCGCAAGACTCCGCGGTCTGGCAGCGCCAGATTTTCTGGCTGCTCCTCGGCTCGCTTGTCATGGTCCCGGCGGTCATGGTGGATTATTCCGTGTTCGGGAAATTCGCCTACATCCTCCTGGGCGCGTCGGTCGCGACCCTCGTTATAGCGCTTATCTTCGGCCGCAAGGTCTCAGGCGCCCAGCGGTGGCTCTCGCTGGGTTTCGTATCCATCCAGCCCTCCGAGTTCGCCAAGATCGCATTCACCATCGCGCTTTCGAAATATCTGAGCGAAAAGGAGCCCCTGCCGGATGGGCTCGGTTTCCGGGAGCTTATAATACCGGCGGCCATATTCGCCGTGCCATTCCTGCTTATCGCGAAACAGCCGGACCTCGGCACCGCGCTCATATTCCTCTTCGTGTTATCCTCCATGCTTCTCATAGTCAAGATACGGACGAGGACGCTCGTCACACTGGTCGCGGCCGCGGGCGCCGCGGTGCCCTTTGCGTGGCGGTTCTTAAAAGACTACCAGAAGGCAAGGCTCTTGAGCTTCACGGACCCGGCCATGGACCCGCTCGGCACGGGCTACCACCTCGTTCAGTCCAAGATAGCCATTGGAAGCGGCGGGTTTTTCGGAAAGGGGTTTACCGAAAGCACTCAGGGCAACCTCATGTTCCTGCCCGCCCACCACACCGACTTTATATTCCCCATACTGGCCGAGGAATGGGGTTTCGTGGGGTCTATCGCCGTCACAGCCCTTTTCGGTCTGCTCGTGGTCCGCGGCATAAATATCGCCGGGGGCGCGAAGGACAGGTTCGGGTTTCTGCTGGCGTTCGGGATCACCTCGCTCGTTTTCTGGCACGCCGTCATCAACATGGGCATGGTTATCGGGCTATTGCCGGTTGTGGGCGTACCCATGCCGTTTATGAGCTACGGCGGGTCGTTTCTCCTCACCATGCTGCTTGGCATAGCATTGCTCCTCAACGTAAGGATGAGGAGCTATATTTTCTAAGGAAGGTCTGATTAATTCCCAGTCCCGTCATTGCGAGCGCAGCGAAGCAATCTCGTCCTATAGGCAAATCAGTGAGTTACGAGATTGCTTCGCCGCAAAAACGCGGCTCGCAATGACAAAAAGAGAATTAATCAG
>JACRCI010000100.1 GCA_016219105.1 Deltaproteobacteria bacterium
AAGTTCTGATTTATTCATTGATTCGTCATTGCGAGCGCAGCGAAGCAATCTCGTTTTTAAGGTAAATCAAGCACTTAGAGATTGCTTCGGGGCTAAAGCCCCTCGCAATGACGGCAGAAAAAAGAATTAATCAGACCTTCCTTAAATATTGACACATCCGCGATATTTAAGTTAAACTATCGGGAAAATCCGCCGAAAAATACGGATAGAGGGGGCGTTTGCGCGTTATCCGCGACGTACGGACGCGGAAAGCGAAAAAACCCGATCGGATGAGCATATATGCCGGAAAAAGAGCCTGTTGAGATAAAATGCTCCTCCTGCAACACCCGTTTCAGACTCTGGATACCCGCGGGGCTTGTCTCGGGATGGGGCGAAGGCGAAAGGGTATGCTGCATAAAGTGCGGCAGCCGTTTTCTCATAAAAAAGGGCATTGAAGGCATCGAGGCGGTCATGGCCGGGGAAGAACCGTTGGCAACGCCGCAAAGAGAAGTCCCTCAGTCGTGCAACAGCGTCCTCCTCGTGGACGACGACAGGCTTTCTTTAGCCATAGCCTCTTCAACGCTGTCGGACATGAGCGTAAGGCTCGTGACGGCCAAAAGCGGCGAGGAGGCGTTGGAGAAGATAGACGAGGGCGACTTCGCCCTCGTCATAACCGACCTGCACCTTAAAAACCCCGGCGACCCGAAAAGCAGGATGGACGGGGAAGACCTCTTAAGGAGTATCGCGTCTTCAGGGAAACCCATCCCGGCCATCATAACCACGGGCAAGGAGATAATAGACGACCTCGAGATGGACCCCAAGTGGCTCGACCTGCGCGTGAGGGGCTTCATACAGAAAGGCAACCCGTTCTGGGGGGAGGAACTTAAGCAGAAGATAAAGGAAGTGCTCGAACTGGTCTGACAGGCTGCTGAAAAAGTCCATCTGCTGCGTTGTCTTCGTCGCTCGTCACTGCGGCGTAGATGGAAACTACGCCTCATTCCTCGCTCCTCGACGCCTTGCATCTGGAGCTTTTTGAGCAGCCTGACGAAATTTTGGTTTTTCCCGCAAACTGCCGAAAAACGGCCGGCTACCTGTAATCCCTTTCAACATACGCGTAGGCGCTGTGGTTGTGTATGCTCTCCATGTTTTCCGCCTCTATCCTCGCCCATGTGATGCCCTTCAGTTTTCCGAGATTCAACGCGACGTCCCTCACCACGTCCTCCACGAACATCGGGTTGTCGTAGGCGCTCTCGGTCACGTATTTCTCATCCGTGCGCTTCAGTATCGAATACACGGGCGAGCTCGCCGATGACTCCACCGCCCCTATTATGTCCTCTATCCATACGAATCCCTTGAAACGCAAGGCCACACTTACCATGCCCCTCTGGTTATGCGCCCCGCGCCTGCTTATCTCCTTTGAGCACGGGCAGAGGGTCAGTACCGGGACCCTTACCTCCAGCATGAAATCCATCCGCTCTCCGAGCGCCCCGGAAAACCTGCATACGTATTCCATGAGCCCTTTCGACCCGGACACCGGCGCTGGTTTTTCCATGAAATAGGGGAATTCCACCTCGAGGTGCGCCTTCCCCGCGCCGAACCTTTTTTTCATTTTTTTGAGTATCAGGGGAAAGTTCTTCACCGTTATCTCGCCGCGGTGTTCGTTGAGTATCTCGATAAAGCGGCTCATGTGGGTGCCCTTGAAGTGGTGGGGCAGGTCAACGTACATGTTCACGGAGGCGACGGTGTGCTGGAATTTGTTCTTCCTGTCGAGGACGACGATGGGGTAGCGGATGTCCTTTACCCCGACCTTGTCAATGGCTACTTTTCTTGAATCCGGCCCGGCCTGGACGTCTTTTAACGGCTTTTTACTCATGGTACGCGGCCGCGGCCTTTTCAGACTCCCAGACCTTCACCTCCCTGACGCGGACGTTGCCGTCGTTAATGGCCGAGGAGAGTTCCTTGTAGATATGCCGGGCTATGTTCTCGGCCGTGGGGTTGAGCCTGTCAAACGGCGGGGCTTCGTTAAGATACCGGTGGTCGAGCTTTTCGACGACACTGTTTATCTCGGCCCTCAGGACCTTGAAATCAACGGCCATGTCTATCTTATCGAGCCTCCGAGCCTCCACGCGCACCTCGACCTTCCAGTTGTGGCCGTGGAGCCTTTCGCACGCGCCCTCGTATCCCCTTAAGTTGTGGGCAGAGGAAAAATCCGCCTCTACGGTGAGTTCGTACATGGGGTTTAGTTTAACATAAAAGAGGGTTGGAGTGAGGAGATTTTTTGTCATTGCGAGCAAAGCGAAGCAATCTATCTTTTTATGATGAGATTGCCACGGCTGACTAAAGTCAGCCTCGCAATGACGGAAGGGATCATCCCTATCAGGGCATGAAATAAAAGAGGGAGGAAAAACTCAACCCCCTCTCCCCTTGTGGGAGAGGGAAAAAAACAAAAGGAGAGAGAGGGTATCCTTAATAATCGAGCGCAGGCATCATGCCCCTCTACCCGCACTCCGTGTACCCGCACCCGCGGCATACCACGCACCCGTCGGCGTGCTCGACCGTGCCGCCGCAGTCCGGGCACGCGCCCCTTTTCAACACGTCCGGCGCGAGCGTGAAGGAAAGCCCCTGGTCGGCGTCCGCCCCGTCCGTTTCGTTAAGGGCGACGTTGCCTAAAAAGAGGTTCTTACCGGAGGTGGACATCTTGAACTTGAGGTACCATTCGATGGCCTGGGCCATGGCGTCCGAGCAGGAAAGCACCCTGTTGCCGCCGAAGCCCACGGGCAGGTGGCAGCTTATGCCGCGCATCTGCTTTACTATCTCCTCGGGCGGTATGCCGCCCCTCAACGCCAGGGAAGCCATCCTGCCGGTGGCCTCGCACTGGCTCGTGGCGCACCCGCCGGCCTTGCCCATCTGGGTGAATATCTCAAAGGGCCTGCCCTCGGGGTCTTCGTTCAGGGTCACGTAGAGGTTGCCGCACCCGGTCTTCATTTTCTTGGTGACCCCGAAGGCGACCTCGCCCCTCGGTTTAGGCATCTTAACGGTCTGGACGTCCGCCTGGGAGTGCGGTTCCATGGCCGCCATCGCGGCCTTCTTCTTGTCGTTCCCTCTGGTAAGGACCTGCCCCTCGCGCGAGCCGTCCCTGTATACCGTGACCCCTTTGCAGCCGAGCCTGTGGGCGAGGAAGTAGACCTTGGCCACGTCCTCCTTCGAGGCCTCGTGCGGGAAGTTCACGGTCTTGCTGACCGCGTTGTCGGTATACTTCTGGAACGCGGCCTGCATCCTTATGTGCCACTCCGGGGATATGTCGTGCGCGGTGACGAAAACCCTTTTAACGTCCTCGGGGACCTCCGGGATATCGTGCACCCCGCCGCTTTCCGCTATCTTCTTCATAAGCTCGGGGCTGTAAAAACCCCTTTCCTTCGCCATCTCCTCGAAGAGCGGGTTTACCTCAAGGAGTTCAGTGCCCTCCATGACGTTACGCTTGAAGGCGACGGCAAAAAGCGGCTCTATCCCGGAAGAGCATCCGGCTATTATGGATATGGTGCCGGTGGGGGCTATGGTCGTAACGGTCGCGTTCCTTACCTCGCGCGCCGAGGATTTTTCCGCGTCATAGACCGAACCCCTGAAGTTCGGGAAAGGCCCGCGCCCGCGGGCGAGCTCAACGCTCGCCTCCCTGCCCTTTTCCTGTATGAAGCCCATGACCTTTTCGGCGGTGGCCAGGGCCTCCTCGCTGTTGTAGGGTATGCCGAGCCTTATGAGCATGTCGGAGAACCCCATTACCCCGAGGCCGATCTTGCGGTTGCCCCTGGTCATCTTCTCTATCTGGTGGATGATGTAGCGGTTCATGTCTATCACGTTGTCGAGGAAATGGACGGCCTCCCCTGTCACCCTTTCGAGCCTTTTCCAGTCTATCTCGCAGTGGGCCGCGCCTCCTCCGTTGGAGACCCTTTCAACCATCCTGCTCAAGTTTATGGAACCGAGGTTGCAGGACTCATAGGGCAGGAGCGGCTGCTCTCCGCAGGGGTTCGTGGACTCTATCACCCCCACGTGTGGGGTGGGGTTAGAGCCGTTCACCCTGTCTATGAATATTATACCCGGCTCGCCGTTCTTCCACGCCATTTCGGTTATCCTGTCGAACACCTCCCGCGCCCTCAAGGTGCCCGCTACCCTTGAAGTCCGGGGGTTGCGGAGCGGGTAGGCGCCGTCATGCTCAACGGCGTCCATGAACTCCTCGGTGACCGCGACGGAGATGTTGAAATTATTCAGCCTCGAATTATCCTCCTTGCATCCTATGAAGTTGAGTATGTCCGGGTGGTCTATCCTCAATATCCCCATGTTCGCGCCCCTCCTCGTGCCGCCCTGCTTTATGGCCTCGGTGGCGCTGTCGAACACGGTCATGAAGGACACGGGGCCCGAGGATATGCCGGAGGTGGAGCCAACGACGTCCCCGGAGGGCCTGAGGGAGGAAAAGGAAAACCCGGTGCCGCCGCCTGATTTGTGTATCAGGGCCGTGTGCTTCAACGCCTCGAAGATGCTTTCCATCGAGTCCTCGACCGGCAGGACGAAACACGCGGACAGCTGCTGCAATTCCCTCCCGGCGTTCATGAGCGTCGGAGAATTAGGCAGGAATTCAAGGGAGGCTATGGTCCCGTAAAACTCCCCGGCAATGGAGTCCACGTCCGCGTCAGGGTCATATAACCCCTCGGCCTCGGCTATATTGCGGCTGACCCTCCAGAACATGTCCTCGGGGGTCTCAAGCGGCTTTCCATGAAGATCTTTTTTCAGGTATCTCTTTTCCAGAACCCTGCGCGCGTTATCCGAGATATCGGCCTTTGGCCTCGGACGAACCCCGGCTCCGGCATGGCCGGCGGCCTCGCCCTTTACCGGAGGATTTTTGCGCGAAGACTCTCTTGATGCGGCGCCGGATAAATTCCGGCCAGCGGTACTCTGATTGGCCGGCCCCTGACCCTGATTATGACCGGCCGGACTATGCCTGGATACGCTCTGTTCCATTTGCCGCCTCCTTACTTTCCATGACCATCCAACCCCTTAATTTTTAAAGGAAAACCATCTATATTGTATGTGCGGGGTAATTACACCACAACATGTTGTGCCTTGTCAAGCAAAAAAATGGGCACCAAAAAAGGTTGTGGAATACGTAAAAAAGCCGGATAAAGTTTATTCAACCGCGTGCCGATAATATCATTAAGTGCTTCACCGGCGTCTCAGGCCCGTTCCTCATGCGGCTTTCTTTCGTTGTGCCCACCAGCCGTCCTCGACGGCCCGATTTTAGAGGTTGATTTTTTTACAAAACGGCATTATAATATGGACAGAGTATGCCCCGTAATAACGGCTTTAAACCGGGGGGAAATGACTATGACGCGGCAATATCTTCTTACAAGACTTTTATTCCTGTCCTTTCTTTTAACGGCGCCCGCGTTTTTTCTCCCGCTTCCGGCGTCCGGCGAAAATAGACACATCATACCCGGCCAGTATATCATCGTTCTGAAGGACGACGCGGAGGACCCTTCCGAGGCGGTAAGGAACACAGCGCACAGACACGGGTTGACCCCCGGACACGTCTATTCAAAATCCATCAGGGGTTTTTCCGCCCGCCTTTCCGCGGACCGGCTCGATGCCCTCAAAAAAGACCCCTCGGTAAGATTCGTCGAGCCTGACCTCGTCGTGGCGGCCGTGACATGGCCGTCCCGGCCGCCGGTGCCGATGAGGAGCCTCGCGCCCACGCCATCCCCTCAGCCGCCGCAGGTGATCCCAACGGGCATTAACCGCATTGACGCGGAACTCAACGTGCTCGCCCGGATAAACGGCGTTGACGAGCGCGTCAAGTCGGACAGCTCCTCGCAGCAGGACGTCTGAAGCAGCTGAGTCAAAGGCCACCACGTCCACTTGCCCAGCCGGACGAGTCACAAGTACGCAACGATCGGCGAGCCAGAGCCACTGGTACGTACCCTGGTCAGTCCGCATCTGCACCGAGACGCTCGTCACCAGCGACATCCGCTTCGAAAAGGCCACCCCGTAGCCATCATCCAAGACCGCGGGTGGAACG
>JACRCI010000102.1 GCA_016219105.1 Deltaproteobacteria bacterium
AACCGCTTCAGTTCCTTCCGGCTCATCCTCAAAATGTCCTCCGCCATAACGCCCTCCTTCAAAACAGGGCATTATAGCAACTCCAAAACAGGACATTTCTACTTTGGCAGAATAGGACATTATTACTTTGGCGTTACACAAATATATGGCCGGAGATGAACGGAAACCGTTGAAAAACAGGAAATGGGACGGGATTGGCAATTACCTTTCGAGGAAAAACGGCCCCTCTACCGACCTCATCACGCCTTCGGTCGTGCTTCCGAGCACCATCTGCGCGATCCGGGAGTGGTGGGTAGCGCCCATGAACAGGATGTCGTGGCCGTTTTTCCCGTAGTAATCCGCTATGCCCTCCGAAGGCTGGCCTGGGACGCGGACAAAATCGGCATTGACGCCGCATAGCCTCAGGTAGTCCCGCGCCTCTTTCAGGACGCCTTCGTCGTCCGCGGCCTTTGCCGCGGCGAGAACGGTCAGGGGAAAGGCGAAGGTCTTTGAAAATTCCGCGGCCGCGCGCATGGCCTTTGCCGCGTTGGGGCTTCCGTCGTAGGCAAGGAGCGGCTTTACGGGCGGTTTGAACTCGCCGGGCGAGACAAAAACCGGCCCCGGGGATTTCCGTATCACGCCCTCCGTGGCCGAGCCGAAAAGGCCGTGCTCGAATCTGACGTTGATGCCCCTGCGGCCTATGATAACGAGGTCAAAGGTCCGGGCCCTGGAGCATATCTCATTCGACACTATCCCCGAGGCCATGACAACGGAGCTTTCAACGCCGGCCTTTTCGCAATCCTCTTTAAACGTCTCGAGGATATCCCGGCCCGTGGCCTCGAGGGCCTCCCGCATCTTCGTTGAAAAATTAAGGAACGGCTCGAAACCGAGAGAGCCGGAAAGGTCGTGAAGGAACGGCCCCTCCATGGCCACGACGTCCACGACGTGCAGGCCCGTAAGCTCCGCCCGGAAACCCCGGCCGAGCCACAGGGCGTAGGCTGTCACCGCCTTTGCATGAGAGGATGCGTCGAGCGCAACGAGTATTTTTTTAATCAAACCGCCCCCAGAAAACTATAAGGGTTTTGTCATCCTGAATTTATTTCAGGATCTAAAAAAGATGCTGAACCGAGTTCAGCATGACAGCTTCGGGTTTTACGCCTTTTTCATCGGGCCGCCCGGAAACTAAAGATCCGCTCAGCCCGCTAAACGGACGTGCCGGCCGCGAGCCCGGCCTCTACCGAGATGCCTTCGCCGCAGACGTCCACCCTGAAAAAATCCCCCTCTTTCCACTTGAGCGTGATGGGTATCTTCACCCTGTCGTCCACGACCCTTTTCAGGAACCTGGCGCCGTATTTTGGGCTGTAGCCGGTGTCAACAAGCACCTCAACGGCCTCTTCCGTGATGGAAAGGTGCTTGCCATACTTGAGCATGTCTTCTTTCAGCCTGTCTATATACATGCCGGTTACGGCCCTCACCTCGGTCCTCGTAAGCGGCGAGAAGACTATGATGTCGTCTACGCGGTTTAAAAACTCGGGGGAGAAGGTCTGCTCGACGTCTTTCATGATGTTCTTTTTAAGGTCGTCGGTCTTCTGCCCCTCGGGCAGGAATCCGAGCGGTTTCGTGAACTTCTTGAACTCGTCGGAGCCGAGGTTGCTCGTCATGATGATTACCGTGTCGCTGAAATACACCCTTTTGCCCCTGCCGTCGGTAAGCCAGCCCTCGTCAAAGACCTGCAGGAAAAGATTGAGAACGTACGGGTGCGCCTTTTCGACCTCGTCAAGCAGCACGACCGAGTAGGGGTTGTCCCTTATCTGGTTGGTGAGGATGCCCCCCCTTTCCGAGCCGACTATGCCCCTGGGCATGCCTATGAGCTTGTCCACGGCCACGGCGGAGTCCTTGTATTCGCTCATGTCTATCCTTACCATCTTTTTCTCGTCCCCGAACAGGAACTCCGCCAGGGCCTTCGCCAGTTCGGTCTTTCCCACGCCCGTGGGGCCGAGGAAAAGCAATACCCCGTCCGGCCTCGAATAATTCTCCTTCAAGGGGCCCTTGTTCAGCCTCAATCTCTTCGCCAGGGCGTCTATGGCCTCCTTCTGCCCCACCACCCTGCCGGAGATTACACCCTCCATATCCCTGAACCTCTCGGTCGTATCCCTGAATATCATGTCGCCGGGTATCTTTGTCTCCTGGGAGATGACCTCTATGACGTCCCTGCCGACGACCTCGCCGCCCGGCTTGTGTATCTCGACCTTTACGCACGCGGTATCGAGCCAGCCGATGACCTTGTCCGGGAGCTTCAGGCTCCTCACGTACCTCTGGCTCATATCGAGCGCGGTGTCTATCGCGTCGTCCGAGAGCCTCACGGAATAGTTCCTCTCGAGTCTCATCCTCAGCCCGTAGAGGATCTTGCGCGTGTCGCCGAGCGAGGGCTCCTCTATCTGCACGACGCGGAACCTGCGCGCGAGCGCCTCGTCCTCGCCTATGAACGACTTGTACTCGGCGAGCGTGGTCGCGCCTATTATCTGCACCTCGCCCCTGGAGAGGGTGGATTTGAAGATATTGGCCGCGTCCGACGGCACGCCCATGGCGCTTCCCGCGCCTATCAGCGTGTGCGCCTCGTCCACGAAGAAGATTATGTTTTTCTTCTCCTTTATCTCCTTTATTATCTTCTCTATCCTGTCCTCGAACATGCCCCTGAATATCGTGCCGGCCACGACCGAGTTCATCTGAAGGTTCACCACCTGCTTGCCCCTGAGCCTCGGCGGCACGAGGTTGGGCTCGAGTTCGAGCCTTCTGGCGAGCCCCTCGGCCACCGCGGTCTTGCCCACCCCCGGCTCGCCCGTGAGCATAACGGAGTTAGACCTCTCCACGTGGCAGAGTATCTCCATCACCTGCTCTATCTCCCTGTCCCTGCCGATAATCGGCGGGAGCTTGTCGAACCGGGCGAGCTTGTTGAGGTTCACGGCGAAGTGTTTCAAGTTCGGCGGGAGTTCGTACTTTTTCTTGTACTCCTCCTCCTGCTCCTCCTTGGTCCTTATCCGGACGGTAATCCTGCGCATAACGTGGTCCGGGTCAAGCCCGAAACTGCGGAATATCTTGGCCGGGAGGCTGTGGTTTTCCTGGAATATGGCCATGAGTAGGTCGTGGGAGTCCACCTCGTCCCTGCCCCATCTATGGGCCTCGTCGCGGGCGAGTCTGAAGATGTTCTTGGTGGCCGGCGGGACCTTGAGCCCCAGGCCTATGTACTGGCGGGATACGTTCAGGTGTTCGTTCAGGAAATTGAGGACATGGTTGGTGTCGAGGTTCAGGTCCTCCATCACGTCGTGGAAGAACTTGCCCTCGACCCTGGCGAACGCGATGAATATGTGCTCGACGCCGAGGTAGTAGTGCTGGCGGCGCTTGCTCTCCTCTACGGCGCCGTCGAGGATCTGCTGCGCCCTCGCGGTAAGATGCTCTCTCAGTTCGTCCAGTTCGGTCATACGGAGACCCCGGCCTTGCTGTTATCGTTACAGTCTACCCGTAAGGCCCAATAAACCCCGGCCGCGCTTTACACATTCTACCATAAATCTTTTCTCGGTTCATAGGGATTTATTTTCTGCAGCTCTTCGAGCAATTCCCTGGTCTTTCCGTCAACCTTTTCCGGCATTGCTATCTTTATCACGACGTACTGGTCTCCGGCGCCCTCCACCGGGGAACTCACACCCCTGCCCTTGATCCTCAATTTCTGCCCGCTCGTAACGCCCGGCGGTATTTTAATCTTCGTAAAACCGCCCATCGTCGGGACCTCCACGGTCGCGCCGAAAACCGCCTCCTGCACCGTAACCGGACAATCGAGGTATATGTCGTTGTCAACCCTTTTGAAATAGGGGTGGGGTTTTACCCGCGCGATTATGTAGAGGTCTCCGGGAGGCCCGCCTTCCTCGCCGCGGGAGCCTTTTCCGGCTACCCTCACGCGAGCGCCGTCTTTAAGCCCCGGGGGGATCCTCACCTTTATCTTCTCGGTGCCGTCCCTCCTCATGGTGAGTTCGACCTCCGTGCCCTTCACGGCATGGAGGAAATCAACCCCAAGCTGATACTCGACGTCGCCGCCTTTTTTAGGTATGCGCCGCCTGCCCTTTCCGAAAAACTCGCCGAAGAGGTCTTCCATGCCGCCGATATTGAACTCGAAATCGGAGAAATTGAAGCCTCCGGCTTCCGGTGACGGCCCACCCGGGGGGCCCTCAAAGATGACCCTTTGGCCGGTATCATATTCTCGGCGTTTTTGTGGATTACTTAAGACCGCGTAGGCCTCGTTCATGTCTTTGAACCTTGACTCCGCGGCCTTGTCGTCGGGGTGCAGATCAGGATGGTATTTCTTGGCGAGATTTCGGTATGCCTTTTTTATCACTTCGTCCGAGGCATCCCTGGGGACTCCCAGCGTAGCGTAATAGTCTTTCTCTTTAGCCATGCCCAGTTACGGAAGAGAGGAAATTAATCGGATGCGCCGGACCTTTTTCCCTCGTCAACAACCTCCGCGTCAACCACCTCGGCCTCCCCGGCGCCTTTTTCGCCGGAAGGTCCTTCTCCCTTTTCTCCCTTTGCCTCAGAGGAGGCCGCGTGTTTGTAGAGCACCTCGGCCATCCTGTGCGCCGAGTGGGTTACCCTGTCGGAGGCGCCCTTCATATCATCCACGCTCGTTGACTCAAGCGCCTTCTTGGCATCCGTAAGCGCCGCCTCCGTATCCTTCGCGTCGGACTCGGAGAGCTTTGAACGGTTCTCGCCGAGCGTCTTTTCGGTATTGTAGATGAGGGAGTCAAGCCTGTTCCTCTCCTCTATAAGTTCCTTGCTCAGTCTGTCTTCCTCGGCGTGCTTCGCCGCCTCCCCGACCATGTTGCCGACCTCGTTTTTACTGAGTCCGCTCGATGCGGTGATGGTTATGTTCTGCTGCTTATTGGTGGCGAGGTCCTTGGCGGTGACGTTCAGTATCCCGTTTGCGTCTATGTCGAAGGTGACCTCCACCTGCGGGACGCCCCGCGGGGCCGAGGGCAGGCCCATGAGATGGAACCTGCCGAGGGTGCGGTTGTCCCTGGCCATGGGCCTTTCGCCCTGAAGCACGTGTATCTCCACCTGCGTCTGGTTGTCCGCGGCCGTCGTGAAGGTCTCTTTTTTCTTGGTCGGTATGGTGGTATTGCGCGTTATGAGCGTGGTCATCACCCCTCCGAGGGTCTCTACCCCCAGAGACAGCGGGGTAACGTCGAGTAGAACGACATCGCTCACCTCTCCGGCTAAAACCCCGGCCTGGATTGCCGCGCCGATGGCAACCACCTCGTCCGGGTTTACCCCCTTGTGGGGCTCTTTTCCGAAAAACTCGGTCACGAGCCTCTGTATGGCAGGCATCCTCGTCATGCCTCCCACGAGCACGACCTCGTCTATGTCAGAGGGACTTAAGCCCGCGTCCCTCAATGCCTGCTCGCATGGCCTGCGGCTCTTTTCAACGAGCGCCCCGGTAATCTGCTCAAGCTTTGCCCTCGAAAGCCTCATTATGAGGTGCTTTGGGCCGGCCGAATCCGCGGTTATGAACGGAAGGTTTATCTCGGTTTCCATGACGCTCGACAGCTCTATCTTGGCCTTTTCCGCGGCCTCCCTGAGCCTCTGGAGCGCCATCCTGTCCTTCGACAGGTTTATGCCCTGGTCTTTCGTGAACTCCTCGATAATCCAGTCTATTATGGCCTGGTCGAAGTTGTCGCCGCCGAGGTGAGTATCCCCGTTTGTGGCCTTTACCTCGAAGACCCCTTCGCCGACCTCGAGTATGGATATGTCGAAAGTCCCTCCGCCGAAATCATAGACGACTATCACTTCCTCTTTTTTCCTGTCAAGCCCGTAGGCGAGGCTTGAGGCCGTCGGTTCGTTGATTATCCTCTTAACCTCGAGGCCCGCGATCCTGCCCGCGTCCTTCGTTGCCTGTCTCTGACTGTCGTTAAAATACGCCGGGACGGTTATGACGGCCTCTTTCACGGTCTCGCCGAGGTAGGCCTCGGCCGCCCTTTTAAGTTTCTGCAATACCATGGCCGATATCTCGGGCGGCAGGAAGGTTTTTCCCATGTTGCTGGACTTGACGACCGCCCTGCCCTGACCGTCCCTCTCGACCTGGTACGGCACCATTTTCATCTCCTCGGTGACCTCGTCGTAGTTGCGGCCCATGAACCGCTTTATCGAAAAAACGGTATTCTCCGGGTTGGTGACGGACTGCCTCTTGGCCACCTGCCCCACGAGTATCTCTTTGTCCTTGGTAAACGCCACGACCGAGGGGGTAAGCCGGCTGCCCTCCTCGTTGACTATCACCTTGGGCTCACCGCCCTCCATGACCGCCACGACCGAGTTGGTCGTGCCGAGATCTATGCCTATTATCTTTCCCATCTTTATACCTTTTTATGCCTTTCTTTTGTTGTCGCGGCGCGGAAAATGCCCGGGCAACAGGCCAGTTGCTACTATAAACCGGTTCAATCCGCTTTGTCAAACCTTATAAGATACAACCCCTTAGAGGGGATTTACGCCCTCAGGCGAGGCCTGAGGCACAGATATAATATAGGTATGGATTTCCAGGGTGTCAAGGTATGGCCGGGAACGGGAGCTATTTCATGGCATCCAGCGGGATTAGAATACCAATACCGCGACAATTATGGATGCCGCTACAAAATCTAAACAGAGTTCTATCATGTCTGCCATCCTGTTTAACTTCATATACGCCACCTCCTCATGGTTAGTGAATGTGTAATTCCCCTAATCCTCTCTGTATCTGATTACCATTATACGGATTTGAGATTAAGGGGAGATTAGAAGGAGGCGGTTTTTATTTCTTTGATATCCCCCGCAGATTGGCTGCGGGGCAGGTTCATTGCTGCCGACAGTACATACCCCTATCTTCCCGTCCGCTTTTTAAGCTCAGACATTATCTCGGGGGTGACCCTGTCCAAACCCTTTTCCCTGACATACCTTTCGACGCCCTTTTTGACCATCCCGCGTAAAAATCCCGGGACCTTTGATAGCCTCTCTTCGGCCTCTTCAGTCCAGACGACCTCAGTCGTGGTGACGGCACGAAGAGGCGAAGAGGGCTTGCCTTTCGGCTCATATTCGCACCAGGGGTCCTCCCCCATGATGTTGGATGTCCGGGCGAGCGCCTTTGCCCTGCAGCCGCCGCAGATATCGCTGTATTCGCACGCGCTGCACCGGCCGGCGTATCTTTTATCCCTCAGGATCTTAAAGACCTCCGCATCCTCCCATATCTCTTTAAGGCCGGCCTCCCTCAGATTGCCGGCCACGGTGGGTATATACGGGCACGGCGTCACATATCCCTCCGGGGTTATCCTGAGATATCCCGTGCCCGCGATACACCCGCTGGTGGCGCTGAGGAGCGGACTTTGGGGGTCTTTCTGGCGGACTATCCTCAAAAAATGCGGGGCGCATCTGGCCCTTACCATAATCCTTTTTTCATAGACGTTGGTTATATCCATAAGACGGGTAAGTATCGTCTCATACTCACCGGGCGTTATGTCCACCATATCCTGCCCCCTGCCGGTGCATACGAGGAAAAATATATTCACCGCCCTTGCCCCCTTTTTAAGGGAATATTCTATGACAGGCTCGATCTCGGAGATATTATCCCTCATAACGGTGAGCTGGATATTGAAGTCCACGCCGTATTCCCGCAAGACATCTATGCCGGAGTCCACCTTTTTCCATGAACCCGCAATCCCCCTGAACCGGTCGTGGTATGAAGGGGTCGAGGAATCAAGGCTTACCCCTACGCCCTTTACGCCGCTCGCCGCCGCCGCCATCCTGGCGACGGTCTTTTTATCGAGCATCGTCCCGTTAGTCCCCAAAACAACCGTTATTCCCCTGGAGGCCGCATAGGCGCTCAGGGTAAGACAATCGTCCCTCATAAGCGGCTCTCCGCCCGTCAATATAAGCATGGACTGCGGGTTGAGGGCGGCTATCCCGTCTATGACCGCCTTTGCCCCTTCGGTGGACAGTTCCGCATTGCCGGCCAGTTCAGAGGCGTCGAGGTAGCAATGAGCGCACTTCAGATTGCATCTTTTTGTAATGTTCCAGGAAATAAGGAACGGGGGGGGGATTTTCACATCCTCCCTTGAGTTTTTCGAGGGCATGGGAAGGCTCCGTACCGAAGCGGGGTCTCGTTAATGCGTATCTTCAGGCGAGGCGGGAATATCCCGTGTGATGAGCATGTTGCATCCGGACTGCCTTAAACAGTTCTCCGTGTTACTGCCTATATCGAGGGTTTCGTCGGCGTGCACGCCGACCCTGCCCATAATTAGAAGCGACGGTCTTACCTTCTCCACATGTCTTAATATCTGGTCGTAAGGCTTGCCCACAAGGAGGGTTGTTTCCATGACGAGGCCGTCCGCCTTCGCGATATCATTTGCGGTATCGAGGTGGCCCTGATATATCCTGGCAAGGCCGCTGTCTATAATTTCGCCGTGAAGCGTCTCCTGTTCCTTGAATCTGAAAAGCCTGCCCGCCTCCTCGGAGAGTATGCCCGCGATGTTCCTGAAGGCCGAATAATGGAAGTGCGGGTCGTAAGCGGAAACCGTCTCGACGGCCGCGCCAAAAGCCTTCCCGAGCGCCATGGCCTTTCTAACCCCCGCAAATGAATCCGGGCTGCCGTCCACCGCAACAACGATCTTCCCGTCCATCAGCCTCTCTTCCTTTACCACCAGGACATCGGTTCTCGCCCTTCTTGCCACCCTCTCGCATACGCTTCCTATCTGGCTTTTCTCGGTTGCACCAAGCCCCAGGGCGCCCAGTATGACCAGGTCATAAGTATTATTCGGGGCGTTACCCTGCAGTTCCTTGACTATCTCAAGGTAGTTCTTGCCTTCCATCGTCTTTCCGGACGATCCGAGGTCAGCCCTCTTGCACCTGTCCTCAAATACCGTTATATAGGATTCGGCTATAATCTGGAGGCCCTTTGCGATAAGGATATTGTGATTGTCCCTCTGCCTCTTCAACTCCGTTTCTTTTTGGTACTGTGGCGGGAGGGTGAACTCCATCTGCTTGAAGCGGTTTTCATGGAGCGCCGCGGCATAGACATGGCAGCCGGTAAGGAGGGTGTTGAATTTTTCGGCAAGGGAGACGCCTATGTCCACGCCCCAGTTGGAATGGCGCGAGTTGTCGAGGCAGATAAGGGCATTTTTATATTTATGCATAACGCGGGAAGGCTCACTTGCGCCTATTTTATCATTATTTCATTGTTAAGTCCATTTACTTCTTGCCTTTTGAAAATCCCTTTGCATAGACTATCGCAAGCCAGATGGCGCGCGGCGGATATTGCTCAAGCCAGGGCATCATAGCGGTCTCCGGGAGGCCTTTAGAGACGCTGTCAAACCAATCGGCGTCCGTCCAGTCCTTTAATTTCTTTCCCTCCCTGCCCGGCCTCTTCGATACGGAATCAGGGTTTCTCAGGTCCCTCGCCCCCTCCATCAGAGGCACGCCGTCTCTGCCGTGGCAGCCGCCGCAATTAAGCCCGGAATAGAGGTTTCCTTCAAAAACCTTCTTGCCCAGCGCAATCATATCCGGGTCTTCATCCCATCTTACCATGGGCCCCGCGTCCTCTTTTCCCGTTACCGGCATCGCCTCTTTGCTCCACCCCGTCTTCAGATATGCTATCAACGCCCCCAACTCATCTTCCGAAATCTCCTCTCCGAAATAAGTCGGCATGGCGGTTTTTGACTTCTCGTCTTCAAACCCCTTGGGCACTTCCGCCCTCGGGTCAACTATGCTCTTCTTCAAAAATTCCTCGTCGCTGAGCCCTATCTGCCACAGATCAAAATTCGGGCCCCGCATCGAGGTGCCCATGTCTTTAAATTTATGGCAGTTGCTGCATTTCTGCATCTTGAAGACGCCCTCGCCGGCTTTGATAGCCTCTGGCCCGCTCAAGGCCGAGAGTTTTACCGGAGGTTTTCTGAACTCCCCCATTTCAACCTCCGGGTCAAACTGGGGGAGGATGGCGGCAACACCGGTATAAAAGCCGGCAGACAAGGCTATGAGTATAGCAAAATAGATAAAGGCCCTTAGCCCCATAAGCATCTTTATGGGTGGAAGGTCTATGATGATGTAAAAAATAAAACAGGCGAAGGCATACATATTGAATACCAAGATGAATAACGGAGGAAACCCGGCCTTATACGTAACCGCTATCATGATCGCGGCGCCGATGATATATCCTATAAACTTCCTGACCCATCGGTTCTTGATAAGATTACCCAATTGCATTAGCCTTCTCCCAGGTTCTTTTCCCCTGCCGATGCAGACTTTGAAAATTTAAGCTGCATCCATACAATAAAGACCAGGATAACGAAGAATATCACGGTGCTCACGGTAACTATAATAGCGGCATGTTGAAGGGTCGGGGTATATGCGTCCGGCGTAACGTCCTTGAAGACCCTGTAGACGTGGTAATTCTTTCTGGCCAATTCCCTGATAGAGCCCATCAGCCCCATCAGCCATGTGGATGAAAAAGTGACAAATATCAGCGTGAACTGTGAAACAGGATTGATTTTACCGTATTCTATCTTCCCCCTCCAAACGGCAATACGGTAAAGGACAAAATTCAACAACGTAAGAAATACTAAAAAGAAAGCGGCTATTTTTTTCGCCGGCATAAGGACGAGATATGCAATATTCCCAGGGAGCTGTGTGGCCACCAGGTAAGCTTCCTTGGTCATCCATGCCGGAACCATCCCTGGCTCCAGGACCATGGTGGCAAAGAAATGCGTCGGCATAAACCAGATGGCCGCGCAAACAAACATCACGACATAAGTGTATTTCATCCACCGCATGTATTTCAGCCCCCCCACTATCCTCTGGGTGCTGAGCCATATATAATAGTTGCTGCCGATAAAGATGAAGCCTACCAATACGCCCTGAACGAGCATATACATGGAGAGCCTGTCGGACATCATATACGCCCCGATGGATGCGTCATACGCATACAGTTCCTTGGCATAGGTATAACCGGCGAACGGAAGCGGGATCATGAAAAGGAAGCCTATGGTGTTGCCTATATACCCCTGCCAGTCATAATATGCCCTCTCCTTGTCGGTCCTGGACATCAGGTACATATATGCGCCTACGAACGCGACGATGAATCCGCCGTATGTGAAATTCCCCGTTATCCGGTGCCAATTCATGGGCCACCAGCTGAAATTGTTTATCCATGCCCATTCTCCCAATCTGGAAATCTCCTTTACCGACCCCTCCACGGTTGGGGGCGTCAGCATGAATGCCGCCGGCGCATCTATCAGGATAAGCAGTATTATGCTCCCCAAGTTGAGGAGGACGCCGATGACGATATGAATCCATTTTTTGTTCATCCTATCGAGCGGTTCCCACATATAGTAATAACTGTACATGAGGCAGGTCTCGATGATGAAGAGTATCGGGTACCAGAAGCTGAAGAGGTCTTTAAACCCCCTGAACAGCCATGTTATGAAGGACGGGTAGAAGGTAACAAGGAGGATGAGGAAAAAACCCCCTGTAATGGCCGTAAAGCTGTAGAACATGACCACTATCTTCATGGTTTCTTTTGCCAGTCTTTCGTACCTCGGTTCCCCGCTCCTCCACCCTAATATCTCGGCGGTGATGATAAAAAACGGGACGCCGAGTATGAATGCCGCGAACAGGAGATGGAGCCGGGCTACTATCCATACCATATCCCTGTTGGAAAGCCCGAAATAGGAGAATTTAGGATACGGGAGATCCCATGCGTCTTTGCTGATCATATCCTTGTTCGGATTTGCCGGGTCGGACGATAATTCCGGAAATTCGATTGCCCCATGCGGCAGGGGAACTTCCTTCGGCGTTTTCCAATCGGCCACGGAAGGCACGGGAACGCGCGCTATACCCTCGACGGATTCAAAAAAGGCGGGACCGCCCTTCCATCTCTCGTCTTCCTCGACAAGATATTTTGAGGGCTTTTTCGCCGGCGGTTTCTCCTCCTCGGCATGCGGCGCCAGGACACCGAGAAAAGACACGACGACGAAAAGAGACACCGTGACCACAAACAGGGCGCGGCGTCCTGGAATGATATTCTGTAAATACCGCCTCATCTCTTTATTCTCCGATCTTCACCTGTTGAATATGAGCCAGCCCTCCCACAGCGGGAGCTTCTTAAACCGGATGGCTCCGTCCACAACGTCCCAATCCTCGATTGCGAGGGGGTGGTCTTCCGTCACACCCTTGCCGTGGTCTATCTTGGATTCCTGCGTCTTATTGAAATCGTTATAATACTTCGCGTAATCGTGGATGTTCTTTCTCTCAGCCTTGAAATTTATCCTCCGTTGGGGGTGGGGGCTTTTTTTATGGCCGTGGCAGCGCCGGCAGACATTTTCATAATCATACCTTTCGCCCCATGCCTCTATCTGGCTTCTTTTGAATTTTCCCTCGGTCTTTTTCATGATGACCCTGGCCTGATTTCCGCCCCTCGCCGTATGGCACATCTCGCACCCGACCTGTTCAAGGTCCGGCTCCCTGACGTTAACGGATGTCTTCAGGGGAATAAACCCGCCTTTCTGCCCATAGCCGGTGGTATGGCAGCGCAGGCAGCGCACATCCGCGGTATAGTCCGCGTTCGGGTTAAGCCCTCCCCTTCTTTTGGCCTCGGCCCTTACGCCGGGTTTCAACAATTCATACGTCCTGGCGTGCGGGGTATCCTTCCACGCCTGATACCAGGGGTCATGACATCTGCCGCCACACAATGTGGCCCCGGTATACATTGGTTTTCCAGGCATCGTGGTCTGCGGCTCCGCCGCCCCTGCGTAGCCGGACAACCCGGCCGCAAGCCATAAAACAAACAATAAAAGACCTGGGTTTGACGGGCGGATATATCTCGAACCCCCTGTCATATGCCGTATCCCGAATATATTCTCCATAGCGCCTTATCCGATGCCAATCCGCGGGGAGATTGCCTTAATCCCGGATATCTACTCCTTCCCAAACGTCTTATCCTCGGGAAACAACCGAGAAAAAATCTTGAGCGAAAGTATTGTAGAAGACAACCCGCCGAATATCAATGAAATATTGGTCCAGTTCGTAATGACCGGGACACCCGCGTCCGTGAACACCGGGATTATCATAAGGTACCGGTTTATCCAGACACCGATGCAGATCAGGATAGAAACCGCCGCCATGGCATTGGCCGACAATTTTATGGGCCTGAGGAGGAGGGCCAGGAACGGTATTATAAAGATGGTAAGGAGCATGAATATGAATGCCGGGGCATAATTGCCTCTCATCTGCCTGAATACCGGCTCCGAGAGGTGCGGAAGGTTGGCGTACCAGAGGGCTATATGCTGTGACCAGAACATGTATACCCAGAGGAGCACAAAACCTATGAACACCTTGCCCATGGAATCGAGGAGTTCACCGTCCATCCGCTCTCCCCGCGGTTTAGATATGAAGGCGACCGCCATAACGAAGAGGAATGCGGTTCCTCCGAGCAGATTGCCGACCCAGTAGTAAGGCGGGAATATGGAGCTTTCCCAGTGCGGGATAATCATCATGCCGAAGTCCCATGCGAGCATGGTGTTTGCCGCGACATAGAAAAAACAAACGGCCACGGCCAGAATATTGCGCCTCTTTGTCATATCTCCGGAAGGATGCGTCCCCTTTTTTTCCCGGCGCCCGGAAGAAAAATAAAGATAGCCCGTTATGTAAAAAAGCGCATTTGATATGATATTCCTCCAGAAAAAAAGCCCCCTGCCGACCCACGGGCTTATATGGCCGCCGGGTTGATGGGGATTCGCCCAATAGAAAAGATGCTCGGCTCCGAAGAAATAGATTATGAAGAAGACAATCGCGGCGACCGGCATGAAAGAGAGCGTTATGACCTCGCCGAGCCTGGAAAAATACCGGCCCCACTCCGACCTTGTAAGCCTCATCATGGCGGAAAAGACAATGCCGGTCTGCGTAATGCCGAGGTAAAAAACAAAATTAACCGCCAGCATCGCCCACGGCGTAGTCGGCTCCCCGGCCGCGGCCGCGACGTAAGCGAAGGAGACTATACCGTTAAGCAACACCGCTATAAGCACAAAGAATATCAAAATGCCTCCTGCATCTTAAAACAGACTTTTGCCCGTCACCACCAGGAAATGACCTGTCTCATATAGTTTGTAATATGCCACCTGTCTTCGGGGGTCAACGCATCCGCGTATCCAGGCATCTGTTCGTCCTTTCCCACGCCGCCGTACGTTATGGTAAAGTAGACGGACCCCTCGGAGAGTTTCTGCACATGCTCGCTCGTCAGGTCCGCGGGCGACATATACTTTTTGCCCACCTTTCCGTCGCCGCGACCGGTGTCCCCGTGACATAAGGCGCAGTAAATACCGTAGAGGACCTTTCCCCTGGCAAGAGATTCATCCGTGGGGGGTATGGGATTTTTAAGGATTGCCGCGGCCTCCTCTCTGGTCTTGAAGGGGAAAGGCACTATCTTCCCCTTCGTTGTCACGGTGTCTTGGGGAAAGACCACGGCCTTTTCCTCCTGCGCCTTGTGGGAGGGCTGGGTAAACATATCCCATGACCAGGGCCAGGCAAAGGCAGACCCGGGCAGAAGGATGAACGTCAGGATTATCGCCATGATTACCGGAAGAGAGAATCTAATCTTCAAGCTTTCTGACCTCGCTGGCGCCGCATTCCTTTAATACCCCCTCGATGTATCTCCACTTATCCCCCCCGGCATCTTCGATAATAAGACCGAAGGAATCTATCTCCGCCTCGGGGCATTGCGCCTCCCCCTTGAAATGCGGCATCCCCTCGAAATACGGCAGCCCCGCGATAGCAAAAAAACCCAGGAGGGTCATGATGACCCCGAAAAGTATGGTGCTCTCGTAAGATATGATAAGTGTCGGGGTCGCGGCGAATATGGGCCTGCCGCCCCTCGGCATAACATAAAGGGCCGAGGTCCCGAGCGCAAGGACCGTTCCAAAGAGAAACCCCAGGACCCCGCCAAACAGCGTAAAATACCGGAGGAGACTCTTCTTTTCGCCCTCGATATGCTCGATCTCATGCACCAGGGGCACGGGCGAGATTATAGTTACGCTGAAGCCCTCTCCCTTGAGTTTCTCCGAGGCCGAAAGCAGCCTGTCCACATACTTGAATAATCCGAGGACCGTTGTCCGCATCTTCAGTGACCTTCCTTTTCCATCGGAATCCCTGCATCCTCTTTGACCTCAAAGATGGATATGACCGGGAATATCTTTATGGACGCCATGAACATGGTCGCGAAAAAAAGTACCGCGCCCGCGGTTATGGACACCTCGACCCAGCTTGGGCAGTAATCTCTCCACATCCACGGCAGAAACTTTCTCGAAAGCGCGTTCGGCACTATGAGATACCTCTCAAGCCACATCCCGATAAGAACGAAGAGGCTGACCGCGAACATGCTGACCGCGCAATTCCTTACCTTTTTTACCATGAGCACAAGGGGGAGGAGCGTATTGGAAAATATCATCAGTATAAAAAGCTGCATGGACGGCGTGCTGAGGATCTTATACTTTATGTGCTCCCACTCAAACGTGTTGTCCGCATAGAGGCCGGTTATGACCTCCATTGCCGTAAGATAACTCCACACCAGGGATATGAATAGCATCACCAGCCCCATCCTGTCGTAGTGCATCTCGGTAATATATTTTTTAAAGACGGGGCACGCCCACCGAAGGACGGAGAGCATGATCACGACCCCCGCGAAACCGGAGAGGAGCGCGCCTGTGACAAAATACGGGGCAAATATCGTCTTGCTGTATCCCGGCACGATGGAAAGGGCGAAATCCCATGCAACGATACTGTGCACCGATACGACAAGCGGCAGTACGAACGACGAAAAGAACATGGTCGCCCTGCCCTGCACATGCCATTGCCTGTCCGTGCCGCGCCACCCCAGGGAGAGGATGGAATAGAGATGTTTTCTCCATCCGGTTGCGTGGTGCTTCAGGGACGCGAGGTCCGGTATCATCCCGAAATACAGGAATATGGCGCTGCTTGTAAGATACGTGCTTATGGCGAAGACATCGAACGTAAGCGGCGACTGGAAACTTGTCCACAGCCGCCTGTGATTGGGGTAAGGGATTGTCCAGTAAAGGTTCCACGGACGGCCCATATGGGTAAATACAAAAAGGCCGACGAGCACGATGGCAAACAGCGTCATGGTCTCAGCCCCCCTTGCCACAGCCCTCCTCCACGGGGTCTTTGTTATATAGAGCATGGCGGAGATAAGCGTTCCGGCATGGGCAATCCCGACCCAGAAAACGAAATTAACGAGATACACTCCCCATAAGACCGGGACGTTAAGCCCGGTCACCCCCTGCCCCACATATACCTGATACAGCCAGGGGAGGAAAAACAGCGTTACGGCCGACACGCCCATAACCGCCAGGATAATATAGTAAAGCGGCCCTGTCTTCGTCATGAAGTTTATTACATCTTCGTTTACTTCCCTGTAAGTGAACTTATTGTTTTTTTTCTCTTCCATTTCCATTTCCTTCATTTTCCGCCGTCCGGACTTGAAAATTTTCCTTACCCTTCGCGTTCCGAAGGGCCTTCCGCCATAACCCTCTTCAGATATATCACGGAGGGGTCCGTGTTGAGTTCCTCGAGCAGCCTGTACCTTCTCGGATTCCTCGCCATCCTGGAGACGCTGCTCTCCGGGTCGTTTAAATCCCCGAAGACAAGCGCCCCCGTCGGACATGTCTGGACGCAGGCCGGCTTGACCTCCCCGTCTTTTATCTCCCTTTTTTCGTCCTTTGCCCTGTCCTTCGCAACCCGTATCCTCTGGATGCAGAATGTGCATTTTTCCATCACACCCATCTCCCTTACCGTAAGGTCCGGGTTTAACTGTTCATCCAGGGGCTTGTCCCATTTGTAGGTAAACCAGTTGAAGCGGCGGACATCGTAAGGGCAATACGTGGCGCACGTGAATGTCCCGACGCAGCGGTTATATACCTGAACGTTCAGACCGTCCTGGTTGTGGTAGGTCGCATAAACGGGGCAGCCTATTTCGCAGGGCGCGCTGGAGCAATTCTGGCACATGATCGGTATGAATTTGACCTTTATATCCGGATATTCCCCTTCCACATACCTCTCTATCCGTATCCAGTTAAGGGCTCTGCCCTTGCGGCATTCTTCCTTCCCTACCGTGGCGCTGTTATTTTCGGCACGGCAGGCCACGACACACGCGCCGCATCCGTTGCACATGTCGAGGTCAACGACCATGGTCCATCTGTAATCGAATTTCTTGTAGTAGCCAGGGACGCGGTAGTCCCTGAATTTTTCCGCAATCCTCTTTAATATGCCCTCCAACTACTTTACCCTCCTTTTCCTCGGCCGGCGGCCAGGGAGCCTTTTTACGAAAAGGCCTTTGCCCATCACACGGCATCCTTCGGCATCTTCTCGAATTCTTCCGGCGATACGGTCTGAACTATCTCTCTTCCGAGTTCCTTGGTGGAGCCTTCCATCTTTACCATTTCTCCGGACATGTCGCTCGTCGTTATCTTAACCCTTGTGGAGTTAAGCGCTATCTCGCCGGAGATCCCGTCCTCCTTCGCCGGCACCATATCCAGGGGGTTGGAGCCCCTGCCCTTCGCGTACCTTCCGTACTCCGTATGCCCCTGGCCTATGGGCATGGCGACGGTATCCGGCCTTATCCCGGGATAGAGGTATACCGGAAGCTGCACCCTGCCGGAAGGCGAATCCACGGTTACCATATCCCCTTCTTTTACGCCGAGGCCTCCGGCCGTCTTCGGGTTTATCTCTATCCAGCCTCCCCACACAACGGAGGTCATAGGGTCGGGCGTTTCCTGAAGCCACGGGAGGTTCGCCCCCCTTCCGTCAAAATGGCCGGCGTGCGGATAGAGCACGAGATAGAACGGATATTCCTTTTCGTCCCCTTCAAACCTTGAAGGCGACTGAGGCAGATGCGGCCCGGCGCCGGAGGCCGACACGTAGACCGCCCTCTTCCTGGGTTCCTCGGCCTCCTGCCACCAGCCTCCGTTTTGAAGCGTCCGGCTCCAGAATTCATCGAAGGTCGGGGCCGAGGATGCCATCGCTCTATTCCTTTTATAAAGCCCCTGCCACGACTCCCTGAGGTAGGCCTCAAACGTATTCCATTTAAGCCTATCGGCGACCCTTCCTCCAGCGCCCCTTGCGGCCGCTAACAGTATGTCTCCGGCGCCCTTTGTGTCGAAGACCGGGCTTACGGCAGGCTGGTTCATGGTGTAAACCGGCGTTCCAACGGCAGGCTCGGCGAAATCGTCCCCCCAATCCTCCAAAGACGTATGCGAGGGCAGGATAAGGTCGGCCGCGGCGGTCGTAGAGTCCATGAAACTCGAAAGGCTCACAATGAATGGAATCTTGGACAGCGATCCACCGGCATCGAGGGCCTTTGGGGCCGTAAAGAGCGGATTCGTATTGTAAACAATGAGGGCCTTCACCCTGCCCTCCGAGGCGCTTTTGAGGAGCGTTGAGATCCTGTCGGTTTTTAAATCAGGCCTCCGTGCCCCTTCGACGAATCCCTCGGAGTTTGGCACCACCCCGCCTTTGATCCCCATGTTTCCGGCAACGTGGTTGAGCACGTTTACGGCAACGAGTCCCGAAACCCCGTTTTCATAGGAGGCCACGCACTCCCCGCCTATGGCGAGGCTCGGCCGGGTTTCGGCGAACTCCCGCGCAATCCTCTTTATCCGTTCCTCTCCGACGTCCGTTATCTTCGCCGCCTCCGCGGGTCTGTATCTTGCAAGGACTGATTTCCATGCGCCGCCGTCCGCGCCTCTATAATAGCCCTGCGAAACTATCTCATAGGCCATTGAAAGCGCGAGTATCCCCTCGGTGCCAGGCCTTGCCGGCACCCATTCGTCCGCGTTCGCGCCGGTAAGCGACATCCTCGGCTCGACCGAGACGAGCCTGCCCCTTTTCCCCTGCCCCCCCTGGCGCATCCTTCCGTAGCCGTAGCTCATGTTCACCGGTGAAAGCCATGTGGAGGAAAAATCCGCGCCGAAAGAAAGGAGGAACTTCGTATTCTCTATGTCATAATACGGGATCTCGGACAGGCTGGCCGAGAGCCGGTTCGCGGCTATTAGGTTGCGATGCTGGAAGAGTTCGTACTGGAAGTAGTCAGGCGAGCCAAAGGCGGCCATGAAGCCGTTTACGAGCGAATTGAGATGCCCCCTCAAGGGCGGGGTGAGCATATAGAGTCCTGGTGCGTCCTTATCAAGTTTTGCGAGATTTCCTGAAAGTATCTCCAGTCCCTCTTCCCATGAAATCCCGGTGAAGTCCCCGCCCTTCGATATCCTCCTCATGGGCCCTTTTATCCTGTCCGGGTTATAAAGGGCCTGGAGGCTTGCCTGCCCCCTGGCGCACAGCTTTCCCCTGCTTACCGGATGCAGCGGGTTGCCCTCGATCTTCTTTGCCCTGCCCTCCATCACCCTCACGATCGTCCCGCAGCCGGCGTTGCACTGGGTGCAAACCCCGGCGTACCAGTTCGCAACCCCCGGTATCACGTCTTCCGGCGGGATGAGGTACGGGATGAGTTTTGCCCCGGGGGGATTGCTTGCCTTGCCCAGGACAAAACCCGCCCCGAGGCCGCCCGCTCCAATACCCAGGTATTTCAGAAAGTCCCTGCGTTTCATTCCCCTATCCTATATATGACACGTCCAGCAGTCCCGCCCGTTTTTAACGTTCCTTTTAGTATGACAGCTAAGACACCATCCCATCGTCAACGAGGAAACGCGCGTTATCCTTTTCATGGAGGCGACGTCCCCGTGGCACTGCTGACACTCTAACCCAGCCTTGATGTGCCTCTTATGCGGAAAATATACATGGTCCGGGAGGTTATGCACCTTGACCCACGGTACGGGTTCTTTCTTCTCCCAGTATGCCGCGAGCTTCTGTATCTCCGGCGATTGGGTCTTGATGACCGCGTGGCAGCCCATGCACCTTTTGACGTTCGGAACCCCGGCGACCCTCGACTTGTCGGCATAGAGGTGGCAGTACATGCAGGGTATCTTATTGTCTCCGGCGTGTATCCTGTGGCTGAACTCTATGGGCTGCGCCGGGGTCCTGCCGGAAAAATAGCGGCCCTGTATCCGATAACCCACGAAAAAGGCTACGGCGCCTACCACGGCAAACGACACGAGCTTTTTTATTATACCGATTGGACCGGTTTCGTTCACGCTATTGTACCGTAATAGCCTTAAACCCCGGCTGAGAGAAATGAATTTGTTGCCCGGCGGGCAGACGGAAAACTCCGTCTGTAGTGCCTGTGCGCCCGCTCTGCCGGAATAATGGGCAATGCCTTTCTATCTGCGCCTGAATGAGTATGTATCAGTAATCCAGCGTTGCGCGGGTTTCTAACCCGTGTCCTTTGATGCCTGTCAGATAGAACTGCATTTGCAGGGCGGAACAGCTATTAAGATTAAAAATGCGCCAGGAAAAATTGAAAAGCATATTATATCAATTAAAATTCCTTGTCAAGAGGATATATGGCCGGCGAGGCCGGTTGGCGGACTTTTTTTGGATGCCCCGCGCGGTTTTTCTCCTGAAAATCCCTTGCGCGCCTTGCCGCGGACGGAAAGGGGCCGGGCACGAGCGCCAACCAGCCGGCCAACCCCTCAGTTATACGCGGTTTCACGGGCTATTTGCCGAGGGCCTGCTTGATGTCCATCGCGTGTTCCTGCTCCACGGCGAGTATGTTCCTCAATTGCTGCGCGAGCGCGAACTCCTTTAACGCCTCGGCCTGCTCTATCCTCGTTTTATACCTCCTTATGGCGTCTTCCTCGCCGGCGAGGTCCTGCCTGAGCATGGCGACGTTGTCCGCCGAGGTAACTATCTTGCCCACCTCCACGGTCGGCACCCCTCCTAAAAAGTCTATCTGGTCGGCCAGTATCACGGCGTGCTGGATCTCCTCGCCGGCGTGTATCCTGAGTTCCTTTATGACGTCTCCGTACTGGGCCCCGCTCATCACGGCCGTGTGCTGGATGTACTGTATGGCCGCCGAGTACTCGAGCGCGAGGTCCCTGTTCAACAACTCGATTAGTTTGTTTTTCGCTATCGCCATCTCCCCTCCCTGAAAGGAATTTTTTTATGTTCTCCGGTTAGCGGATTTTAACACTTTAAGCCGATAAGTCCACTTAAAAACCAGGACCATCCCCCGTCTTTCTTGCCGGGCTTACGGCCCTCAGTATGCCGTGGATTATCTGAGAGGGCGCCGGAGGGCACCCGGTGACGTATACGTCCACCGGGATTACGTTCCCCACGCCGCCCGCGGACGCGTAACCGCAGCCGAAGACCCCGCCGTCACGGCCGCAGTCGCCTATGGCGACCACGAGTTTCGGCCCGGGCATCGCGTTATAAGTCCTTTTGAGGGCGGTTTCCATATTGATTGAAACCGGACCCGTAACGAGCAGTATGTCCGCGAACCTCGGCGAGGCAGTAAAATGTATGCCGAAACGCTCGCTGTTATAGAAGGGGTTGTTCGCGGCGTGCGCCTCAAGCTCGCAGGCGTTGCAGCTTCCCGCGTCAACAAACCTTATCGCGACGCTCCTCTGAAAACGTCTTTCGATTTTTTTTTCGAGCAATGCGCCGGTTACGGTTATCCGGGACTCTTCGGCCGGAGAAAGCGGCTCGGTAACTATGCCGGTTGAGAATATCTGTCTGAGTATCCTGAGCACGAAAGAACCCCCTTACAGGTCATGGCCTGAATATGACTGGTTGAAGCTCTTATTGCAAAGCGGAAAATCCGGGACGATATTCCCGAGGATCGCCTCTTCGAGCGCAAGCCAGTTCACGCTCGACGGGTCCCTCACCATGCAGCGGTTTATCCCCGCGTCCGTCGAGGACAAAGGGCCGGCCGTCGAGGACAAAGGGCCGGCCTGAACCCAATAGATTATCTCGCCCCTCCACCCTTCCACCGCCGAAAACCCCTCGGCCCCGGGCCGGGGCGCCGGGCAGGGCACGCACAGGCGGCCGCGGGGGATATCCTGAAGCATCTCCCTTATAAGTCTCATGGACTCCCTTACCTCCTCGACCCTCACCCACGCCCTGGCGTGGACGTCCCCGGAAGTAAGCACCGGGACCTTCGGGACTATCCTGTCGTAAGGCGCAAAGGGGTTCTGCACGCGCGCATCGAGGGCCTGCCCGCTCGCCCTCGCGACAAACCCGACCGTGCCGAGCTCTTTTGCGACGGATGGGCTTAAAACGCCGGCGCCCCATACGCGGTCCTCGAGCGAGGGGTTATCCTCGTAAATGACGACGAGTTTCTCGAACTCCTTTGAAAGCCAGACAATCTCCTTGAGCATCTCTTCGGAAGCGTCTTTATCCATATCAACGGCCGCGCCTCCGGGAAGGACCCTGTCCATCATGAGCCTGTGGCCGAAAAACCTCTGGTTTGCCCTCAAGACCTTTTCCCTCAATATCGAGAACTGGTGGTGGAGGAAGGCGAACGCCGTGTCGTTGCATATCGCCCCTATATCGCCGAGGTGGTTCGCTATCCTTTCCCTCTCGAGCATGACGGCCCTCATCCAGAGCGCCCTTTGCGCAGGCGCGACCATGGAGGCCGCCTCAACGGCCATGGAAAAGGCGATTGAGTGGGCGACAGTGGAGTCGCCAGAGACCCTCGCGGCAAGGCGCGCCCCGAAAATCCAGCCGAGGGACTCGAACCTTTTTTCAATGCCCTTGTGCACGTAGCCCAGTTTCTCCTCAAGGTTTATTATGTCCTCGCCGACTGCCTGGAACCTGAAATGCCCCGGCTCTATTATGCCGGCGTGGACCGGGCCGACCGGTATCTCGTATACGCCCTCGCCGTCGGCCCTGGCCCAGGGGTAGTCGCCGCCCGGGACCTTTTTTAAAGGCGTTTTCCCGTCAAAGGATTTCCTGAGCGGATAAACGTCCCAAGGCCAGTCTTCGTGTTTTATCCACGGCCTTAAGTCAGGGTGAGCTTCGGGACTGACCCCCATAAGGCTCTGTATCTGCCGCTCAAAACGCAGGGCCGGGGTGAATATCCCGGCAAGGCTCGGAAACGATGGGTCGTCTTGCGGCAAGTCGGACTTTACGATGACGTATTCCGTGCCGCTATTGTATGCCGCGAACACGGCAAAGCCCCTTCCAAACGGAGTTTCATCGGTTGCCCATTCGGCCGCAAGCCTCCATCCGTCGAGGACGGCTAACTGGCCGGCAAGGCCGCCTGGTTGGCCGGCACCCTTCAACGCCTTTGCGGCCATGGCGAAGAACTCCCGCGGGACGCCATACGCGGCCGTAACGCCGCCGCACCGGGCGAGTTCCCTCAAATTATCGTTGCCTATGGACGAGGCTATTATCTCTTTTGGCCAGTTCATCATATTGTTGGGACTGAACAGCTTATTGCAACAGATCCACGGCCATATGGAACCACTGGCTCAAAAACAACGGCAGATAGAGGCCGAGTATAAGCACGAGCACCATGTGCACTATGACCGGGATGTGGGACGGCCTGAGGGGCCTTTGGTTCCCGGGTACCGCGCCGAACACCATGGGCATCACCTTCCTGAAAAGCGCGGCAAAGGCGACTACCACGCCCAGGAGAAAAAACGGGGTTAAAAACGGCGCGTCCTTCATGGCGGCCGTAAGTATCAGGAACTCGCTCGTAAAAACCCCGAAAGGCGGCATACCCGCAATCGCCATGACCCCGAACATAAGCCCCCAGCCCACGAGCGGGTTCCCCCTTATAAGCCCTTTTATATCGGACATATCCTGCGTCGAGTGCATCTGGGAGGCGTGCCCGGCGGTAAAGAATATCGCGGACTTCGTGAGCGAGTGCACCAGCATATGCAGGAGCGCCCCGAAGGTCGCCACAGGACCGCCGAGGCCGAAGGCGAAGGTGGCTATCCCCATGTGCTCGATCGAGGAATAGGCGAAAAGCCTCTTTATGTCCTTCTGCCTCAGGAGCGAGAAGGCCGGGACGATTATGGAGACAAGGCCGAACACCATCATTATATAGCCGGCCTTGTGGCTCCCGGTCGCGCCGTCAACGAGCACCTTGCACCTTACGAGCGCGTAGAGGGCGACGTTCAAAAGCAGGCCCGAAAGGACCGCGGAGATAGGGGTCGGGCCTTCGCTGTGCGCGTCCGGCAGCCAGTTATGCAGCGGCACAAGCCCGACCTTGGTGCCGTAGCCCACCATGAAGAATACGAACGCGAGCGAAAGCACGGTCGGCTCGAGCCTGCCGGCAACGGCGTTCAGGTTCGTCCACAGGAGCGCGCCGGTGCCCTCGCCCACGACCCTTTCGGCCGCGAAATAAAGGAGCACCGTGCCGAAAAGCGCCTGCGCTATGCCGACGCCGCAGAGGATGAAATACTTCCACGCCGCCTCAACGGCCGAAGGCGTGCGGTAGAGCGAAACCAGAAGGACGGTCGAGAGGGTCGCAAGCTCCATGGCTATCCAGAGCACGCCGACGTTATTGGTAAGGAGCGCCAGCAGCATCGCGAATATGAAGAGCTGGAACATCGCGTGGTAAAACCTCATGCCCGCGCGTCCTATCCTGCCGTGCCTGCGCTCGTAACGCATGTACCTGCGGCTGAAGATTGCCGTCGTCATCGAGACAAAGGCGGTTAAAACCGCCAGATACACGTTGAATGAGTCCACGAAGAAAAAGCCGCCGCCGGAGAGCATGGGCCCGTTGACGTATACCCCCGTGGCCAGAAAAACGCTTGAGATGAACGTCGCGGCCGAGCAGAGTATGTTCACCTCGGGCGCAAGACGCCTGTCCCCTAAAAACGCGAGTACGGCCGCGCCGATAATGTTCACGCCTAAAAGTATCTGTATCGTCATGGCCTCGGCCCCGCGCGATTAGACCCCGCGCTCAGTCCTCCTCCTTGAGCTTTTCCATCTCCTTGATGTCCAGGCTGTCGAAGGTGGTGCGTATCTGGAAAAAGAATATGCCGAATATGAACGCCGCTATCAGTATGTCGAGCGCCACCCCAAGCTCCACCACGAGCGGCATGCCGTAAGTGGCGCTCGTCGCCGCGAAAAAAAGCCCGTTCTCGAGCGACAGAAACCCTATTATCTGCGTCACCGCGTTCCTGCGGGTGATCATCATCAAAAGCCCGAGCATGACGGTTGCAAGCGCCACCGCGAGCGTCGAACGCGTCATGAGGGTCGAAAGCTCCCTTACCGGCGAGGTAAGGTGATAGGAGAATATCACGAGCGCGATGCCGATGAGCATGGTCGTCGGGATGTTTACGACCTCCTCCACCTCCTTCTGTATCTTGAGCCGGTGGATGAGCACGTAGAGTATGTACGGGAGGGCGAACACCTTGAGCGCGAGGGTAAGCGCCGAAGAGATGTAGAGGTGGCGCAGTCCCGTCGAGTAGCCCACGACCGCCGCGCTTATCGAAAGGAAAAGCCCCTGCCACGCGAATATGTGCAAAAGCCCGTATATCCTTCTCTGGACGAGAAGCGCGAACGCCGTAAGGAGTATGAGGGCCGCCAAAACTCCGGTTATCTGCGCGGCAAAACCGTTCTCCATGTCCGTCTACTCCAGCATGAAATATGAAAGCATCCCAAGTGTCGCGAGGATGAAGGCCGTCCCGAGGAATTCCGGCACGCGGAATATCCGCATCTTCGCAAGCCCCGTCTCAACGAACACTATCGCAACACCCGCGAGGGCGAGCTTGAGCGCGAGGAAAAAGAATGCGGCCGGAAGCCCCGCAAGGCCGGCCGTTCCGGCCAACCAGCCGCCCATGCCGGCTATCCCCCACGGGAAAAACAACGCTATGGCGAGCGACGAGAAAAGAAAAAGCTTCATCATCCCGGCCCACTCCATAAGCGCGAGGTGCCGGCCTGAATACTCCAGTATCATCGCCTCGTGTATCATCGTAAGCTCAAGGTGCGTCGAGGGGTTGTCAACCGGGACCCTCCCGGTCTCGGCCATGGCTATTATCGCGAACGAGAGGAAGGCGAAGGCCAGGGACGGACGCAGCACGAAGGGGCCGGTTGAGAGCACGCGAACCATCTCGGTAATCGAGGTCGAGCGCGTGACGAGCGACACCGTGAAGACCGACATGAGGAGCGCGGGCTCGGCCAAGGAGGCGACCATCATCTCGCGGCTTGAACCCATGCCGCCGAACGCGGTCCCGGCGTCCATGCCGGCCAGGGCCGTAAAAAACCGCGCGATGGCGAAAAGCGCGACCAGCGCTATCACGTCGGCCGTTGCGGCGAGCGGCGCCTTCACCGATATCACCGGTATTATGGCGCCGGCCATGAGCGTGGCCCCGAATACGACGTAAGGGGCGGCCCTGAAGACCCATGAGGCGTTCTCCGCCAGCACTATGTCTTTTGAAAAAAGGCGCAGTATATCCCTGTAGGGCTGAAAAAGCCCGGCCGTGCTCCTGCCCTGGGACCAGCACTTGAGCGCCCTCACCCACCCCACAAGGAGCGGGGCGGCCAGGAGCACCGTTGCGACCTGCACCCCTTCAATTATCGCCGGATAGAATTGCCCTGTCACGCGAACACCAGAAGCAGTATCAGGGTTGCGAACGAATACAGGAGATATATCTGTATCCTTCCGTGCTGAAGACGACCGAACCTGCGGGCGATCCAGAAAGACGCGTCGGCGACCGGCATGTAACAGCCGTGCCAGATGCGGTCCCGTATCTTGAGGCGGTAGGTCAGCCTTTTAGGAAACGCCGGGTCTGCGCCGGACGGCCTTACGGTCTCCCTGACGCTTAAAAGAAACCCGAATATCCTCCTCAGCGGCATGGCGAAGGAGGTCGAGTTATACTGCATCCTGGGTGTAATCTTTTCGAAACCGCAGTCCCATACAGGGGCCCTGCGGACGCCTGCGCGGGGGATGCGGGTCAGAAGGTACGCGGCCGCGACAACGGCCAGTATGCCGGCAAAGACCACGGGCGCGGAATAGGACGCCCTCTCGGCGGCTACGGGCGTGAGCCACAGCCAGCCGAACTCCGAGGCGGTCTCGGAGACCCTGCCGCCGACAAGCTCCCTGGGGATGGCGTCTATCCATCCGATGAAAAACACCGGCAGCAGCCCGAGCGCGAGGCACGCAAAGGCGGCAAACCCCATGGCGCCCCTCATCTCAAGCCCTGTCTCGTTGACGGTGGTATCATGCTGCCCCCGCCAGCGGCCCAGGAACACGACGCCGAAGACCTTTACGAAGCATCTGGCGCTCAAGGCCGCCGTCAACGCCACAAGCGCCGCGCCGAGCGGTATTATGAGGTTAAGGAGCGGCGTCGGGAACGACGGCGACAGAAGGAAAGCCTGGAACAGCAGCCATTCCGACACGAACCCGTTAAACGGCGGGAGCGCGGAGATGGAAAGGCACCCGACGAGGAAAAAAACCGCGGTCTGCGGCATCCTGTGTATAAGCCCGCCCATCCTCTCCATATTGCGCTCGTGCGTTGAATGCATCACCGCGCCCGCGCCCATGAAAAGAAGCCCCTTGAACATCGCGTGGTTCGTGATGTGGTAGAGTCCGGCCACCAGCGAGAGAGAGGCCAGCGCCGTCATGTCGAACGACTTGAATATCATCGCGAGCCCGAGGCACACCAGTATTATGCCGACGTTCTCAATGGACGAATAGGCAAGGAGCCTTTTAAGGTCAACCTGCATCAGGGCGTAGAGTATGCCCATGACCGCGGACACGAGCCCCATCACCAGGACAACGCCTCCCATCCTCCAGTCGGATACGTGCAGGAGGTCGAACGAGACCCTCACCATGCCGTAGACCGCGACCTTGAGCATGACCCCGCTCATCAGGGCCGAGACGTTCGTCGGCGCGACCGGATGGGCCTCGGGCAGCCACACATGCAGCGGCACCACCCCGGCCTTTGCGGCGAACCCGAAAAAGGAAAGGAAAAACGCGGCCGCCTTCCACACCCCGGGTATGTGCGAGGCGCGCATGGCGGAGAAGGTATAACCGTTGAAATTTTCAAACCCGCCTGAAAGCCCGGCCATGACCCCGAAGGAAAGCAATATCAGTATCGCCCCGACGTGCGCGATAAGCAGGTATATGAATGCCGCGCGCCTGGCCTCTTTGTTCTCGTCCTCGAAGACGACCAGAAAATACGACGCCGCGGCCATAAGCTCCCACGAGATCATGAAGAAGTACGCGTCATCCGCCAGGACGACCATGAGCATCCCGGCGACAAACAAACAGTAAAATACCGCCAGCGACGTCACCTTCCTCTGGCCGGCAAGGCCGGCTGGATGGCCGATAAAACCCTTCAGATAGCCGATGGAATATATGGATACGAAAAATACGAGGACGGCCGTGACCGTGACGAAAAACCCGCTCGTTGCGTCGAGTCTCAGGTAAAACGGCAGGTCCGGCAGTCCCACGGGCAGGACCATGGTCTCCACCGCGCCCGTGGCCACGGCGTTGAAACCGGCAAAGGCCGCTATAACGGAGGCGATGGCCGAGGCCGAAAAAGCGATATTTATGAGGGAGGCCTGGCGGGATTTGAGCAAAGGCGCGGCAGCCGCCGTCACAAGGAAAATGACGACTGAGAGGGAAACGCTTTCCAGGGGCGAGGGTATTACCACACCGCGCCCCTGAAAAGGGACCGCGGACCAAATGGCGGTTCCGCGGAAACCCATTCCGCTAAAGCAGCCGCCTTGCTAAAACACTCGGGGGCAGGCCCGCTTAATTCGATTGTCGCGGAGTCGGATAAAAAAACGATTGCCAAAGGTTGTTCTTCCCGTATGCCTGAAAAATATGGCGCCCTTCTTTTATATAATGCGTATATAATGCGCGCAATGCCGTCGAGGACGGCCGGATAAAAAAGCCCGCTCAAACGCAGGGCCTGAAAAGTAATCGGCCTTCAGATGTCTGAAGGCCGATACGGAAAACGATCTTTCATGACGGAAGCCTTTTTGCGGCCCGCCTCTCCGTTACTTCGGGGCCGTATAGCCGTACGCGGTATCACGCCCGGCGAGCGCGAGGAAATCCCTGAACGTCGAGTCCTTCTCGAAATAATAAACCCTGCCTGAGGCGTCGGCGCAGGTGATGGCCCCGGACTTGTCCAGCGTATCGCCGGTCATCGGATCCCTCGCAAAACGCGTGGAAGGGTTAAGGGACAGGTTCTTTGCCGAAGCCTCATCCGCCGCGTAATATGTCTTTCCGTCGAGCTTTATTTCGTTCTGAGTCCTTTTCTCGTAGCGGTTGGTCGCCATGTTCACTTCTTTGGAGTTGACCCTCGTAAGCCACTGCCCTGGCGAGGCGTCGGCCTTTATCAGAACGCCGTTTTTAGCCGTCATCTTATTATTATCGGCCTTCAGGGCCTCGGCCCTCTGGCTTGCGAGGTATTCCTGCCTGACGTTCTCCGCCATTGCCGTTGCGTGGCTTTCCGTATCAGCGATGGACGCGCCGCGGCTTGTGCCGGGCAGACTCGCCGTGCCTATGAACGCCGCGAAGACCGCGACAATAACCATCCTGACGATTTCTCTCATGCGAACTTCTCTCATGCGAACCTCCTCCTTATAAAATCTATTTGCCCTTATTTCCGGCCATCGCGTTAAATCTTCCGACTATATTTGCGGCTGTAAACGCGTTTCAACCTGTCCGCAGGCACGGGCCTAGCCACTATAATCTATTTCACATGGGCTATTATATTGCCCTTTTGAAAATAAGTCAATGAAATTTTGCGGGGGAACTACTCTGACGGACATCACCGTACCTTCCGCGTCAACTCATCCCACAGATGTTTATCCACGTACTGCGCCAGCACCTCCTGCATCTCGGCGGGCGGCGCCGTGGTGTAATAGAGGTTTATCACGGCGTGCGCCATCTCGTGGGCAAGGACCCTGTCGCTCAGTCCGTCAAAGGAAAGATAAATGCTGCGCGCCCTGTACAGATAAAACGCGATCGGCGCGTCCCCGGAGAAGCCCATTTCCCGGTAGACGTATTTAATCTCGGCGTAGGTGCGGTATATGTATATGCTGAAACGGAGGTCCGGCGGGTACATGTCGAGGAGGGTTTCCACCCTCAGCGTAATCCTGTCAACGTCCTCGCCGATTGATTTAAAGGCCGCGTCAAGGTCTCTCTTTAAAAACGGGTTCCCGCCTATCTTCGCGCCGAATTCGAGCAGCACGTCATCAAAGGGGTAATATATGGTGGAATACCGCGTCGCGCGGCTCTTCCACCTTTCGGCCCCGAGCGCCCCGGCGGCGCAAAGGTGGACGGCGGCCGCGATAAAGATAAAAATAACGAGGAGTTTGCGGGCGGTATTTGCCGCCCGGACCTCAGCCGCGATATTTACCATGGAAAAGCGGTCATGCGTTTTCCGGGCTGCGGGACGTGGTGAAATATCCCGCGCTCTTTTTGAGGCGGGCGAGTTTTTCCGTGGTCTCCACGGCCAGACTGTCGAGCCTTCCCCTGTCGCCCGACGATAAAGCCGAATGTATTTCGAGGAGAAGCCTCTCCAGTTCCTCCTCGTCGCTCTGGATGGAGGAAACGGCGTTGTCCATCCTCGACGTGAATTCGTTTACCTTTCCCGCAAGCTCCGTGAGCTGGTCCCTCGACCTCAGGTTGAGCCTGAGCGTGAGGTCACCGGCGCCTATGTCCTCGAGGCTTTTCTCGAAACGGTAAAGCGGCCCGGCTATCTTATGGGAGGCGTAAAGGAGGAATATGAACCCGGAAACAGCCGTCACGCCTATTATGGCGAGGTTCGCGAGAAAAAGCGTGGGCAGGAAGTAATCGCCGGTCCTCAACATCACCAGCTCCGAACCGGACCAGCCCGTAATCATCGTGTCCCTCGACAGATAGCTGAAAAGCCCTATCCCTAAAAGCGACTCTATGACGATGAGGATGAGGAACTTTACGGAAAAGTCGGCCTGGAATCTCTTCTTTATGAAGACCTTCTTTCGTTTCCGGGACCCGCCCCCGCTCGCCCTTGTCATATTGGTCATGTCAGTCATGGCGGGGGGATACCTTATTCAGCGCGTCGCGGTCAACCTCTATCCTGGCGGATTTCCTGACCGTATCCAGCCAGTCGCTTAACGCCTTCTGCCTTTTCCGCTCAAGGAGCTCTCTTTTTATCTCGTCGTATATCTTTTTGAGCGGAGGCCTGCCGGCGGGCTCTCTTTTAACCACCATGACCGCGAGATAACCCTCCGCGCCCTTGAATACCGCGGCGTCTCCCGTGGAAAGGTCAAAGGTGTTGTAAAGGGGTTCATCCGGCTGGACGTTTTCGAGTAAAAGCCGGCCGATGGTCTCCGTGCCGTCCGGGTTTTCCCCTTTTAACATCCGCGCCTTCGCGGCCTCTGCCTTTGCCTCGCTCGAGGCCATGGCAATCCTGACCGTAAGCGAGTGCCCCATGCGCTCGTAATGCCTTTTAACCTCGCCGTCAGTGACGGCCAGTCTATCGGCCCATTCCCCTGTCTTCGCGGCGATGAGTTCCCTTATGAGGGTCTGCTCCCAGAAGGTCTTAATCGTCTCGACAAAGCGCTCGTCCTCGGCCAGCCCTTTTTTAACGGCCTCCTGTATCATGAGCTTGCGGTCAACCATGGTATCGAGCATGCTGTCGAGGATTTTTGGGGTTATCTTCCGCGAGGGGTCCCGGTGCGAGGATAGAGAAACTTCCCTCTCGAAGTCCTTCAAAAAGATCGGGGCGTCGTTGACCGTCGCGACCTTCTCCCCTCTTCCGGCCTTGCGGCCGCAGGCGGGAAGAAGCGCGGTCAGGCACATAAGGATTATAAACAGTCTGTTTCTATCATTCTTGATCATGGTTTCATCTTAATGGTTTAACCTGAGACATTATATAGGATTTTCAAGGCCGGGGCAATCGGAATAATCTGTAGAAAATAAAGAGACCTGGCCACGGGCAAAGCGCCGGACAAAAGGCACCCGCGGGCCATTCAGATATTTCTTGACAATGCCTGCAACAGGGGTATTATTAGCATACTCTTTCTTCAACGAAGGGAGGTGAAAAATCACGATGAAGAGAGTACTGACACTGTTGGTCGCGTTAACAGTTTCAATAGCGTTCGGCACCATGGGCTTCGCGGCTGAAGAGGCCAAGAAGCCGGCGGCTCCGGCTGCACCGGCGGCGGCACCGGCGGCTGCGCCTGCCAAGGCGGCTCCGGCGGCGGCAAAAATGGCTGCACCGGCCAAAATGGCCACGCACGGAAGCGGCGAGGTAACGGCGGTTGATGCGAAGGCAAAGACCATAACCGTCAAGACGAAGAAGGGCACGGTTACCATATCCATCACGGACGCTTCTAAAATCACCGTTGGCAAAGATACCAAGGCCCTGGCGGACGTAAAGGTCGGGGATAAGGTGACGGTAACGGTTGCAAAGCCCGCGGCAAAAACGGCGGCAAAGGTAGAAAAGAAGGAAGAGAAGAAAGAGGAAAAGAAACCGGAAAAGAAGTAATGGCGCAAAGATAAGAACTAATAGAGGCGGCCGGGATATATTTTCTCCCGGCCGTGATCATCTATTGCAGGCCCTCCGAGCCTCCTTGACGAGGGCTGTATCTTTGGCTGTATCTTTAATAGAAGGCGTTGCCGCTGTCGAAGGGCAACGCCTTCTGATTTTACGCCGAGGTTTTATGCGGAAAACTGACGCCGTCGAGGACGGCTGGTTGGGCGGTACGCGAAGATGAAAAAAATCCTTCTTGTCCTCAGCGGCGCGACGGCCCTTGTTCTTGCAGCAGTCATCTTCGCCCTTACCTTCGACATAAATTCTTACAAGACCCGCATAGAGGCCGCCGCCTCCGAGGCCGCGGGGATGGATGTCCGCATTAACGGCAAAATCAAGCTCACGTTCCTTCCCCGTGCGGGCGTATCGTTTGAAAATATCCTGATACGGAACCACGGCGCGGACGTGGCATCGGCGGAAAAGGCGGTGGTGGGGATAAGACTGCTTCCGCTGTTGAGGCGGGAAGTACTCATACGTCAGGTCGGGATCATCTCCCCCAGGTTATTCATCACCAAAGACGGCAGAGGGCGCTTCAACTTCGAAACACCCGGGAAAAAACCCGCCGGAAAAGAATCTCCCGCGGGATCTTTTGATGTGGGAAGGGTCTTCATCAAAGGGGGGCGCGTCCTGTATCTGAACGAAGGGTCGGGCGCAAAAACCGAGGCGAACGGGTGCGACCTTGAGGTCGAAAACCTGTCAGCCGGCGGAGGAGGGTTTCCCGGCGCCCTCTCCTTCGACGGGCAACTGTTATGCGAAGAAGTGAAGGCGAAAGGATTGAGGGTCTCGGATATCCGCGCTGTCATCAAAACCCGTGGAGGGAAGTTTGAGGCAAAACCTTTCACGATGAAGATCTTCGGCGGCGGCGGCAAAGGGAGCGTAATGGGTTCCATGACGGGCGAAAGCCCCGAATACTCGGTTGATTTCGCGATCACGAAATTCCGTTTCGAAGAGGTGCTCGGGGCGTTTAAACGGAAAAAATCCGTACGCGGCGAACTGGACCTGAAATCGCGTCTCGCCGTGAAGGGCAAAAACGCGGATGAGATGACGCGGTCGGCGCGGGGAGAGATTTCGCTGCGGGGGCAAAACCTCTTTCTCGAAGGCCTCGACCTCGACCGTATATTGGAGAAGTACAAAAAGAGCCAGAACGTCAACCTGGCCGATGCGGGGGCATTCTTAATGGCGGGCCCTCTGGGGGCGCTATTGACAAAGGGCTACGACTTCGGGAGTATCTACGGGGAATCCCTGAGGGGAGAGGGCGCGATACGGGAACTCGCCTCTGACTGGAAGATAGCGAACGGCGTCGCCGAGGCAAAGGACGTGGCCTTCACCACGGGTAAAAACCGCATCGCCTTCAAGGGGAGGCTCGATTTTATCCATGACAGGTTCGAGGACGTGACGATCGCCGTGCTCAACGCGGACGGCTGCGCCGTATACAGCCAGAGGATACACGGCGCCTTTAAAAACCCGCGGATGGACCGGCCGGGCACCATCCTCAGTTCGCTCCTGGGTCCGGGCATCTCTCTCGCGAAGAAACCAATCGAGACGCTCCGAGAGGGCAGATGCGAGGTCTTTTACCGCGGGTCGCTCAAACAACCCTGAAGATTTCCTTCTCCCTGTGCATTATCGCTTACCTATTGCCTTTCCACCCGCGCGATTTACATCTGACAGGCTTCCAAAATCAGCTATCCGTCCTCCATATGAATAACAAAACTGCTTTTTCTGATGCAAAGCCGGGTTTTTCATGTTATGATTATTTGTTATGATACAGGTATCCAACCTTTCAAAATCTTATACCGCCGCGTCTCTTTTCGAGGACGTTACCTTTTCCGTGGGGAAAAACGAAATCATCGGATTGGTCGGGCGGAACGGTTCGGGGAAATCAACCCTTTTAAAAATCATTTCAGGCCTTGAAAACTACGATGAAGGCGGGATCAGCGCCCCCAAGGGATATAAGCTGGGTTATCTGGATCAGCATATTCATTTTACGCGAAGCACTCTGTTGGAGGAATGCTGCCAGGTTCTCGGCGCGGAAGAACAATATGACCATTATAAGGCCGAAAAAATCCTCTTTGGCCTTGGTTTTACTGAAAACGACCTTCACCGCCCGCCCTCTGAATTCTCCGGAGGGTTCCAGCTGCGGATAAACCTGACCAAGACATTGCTTGAGGGTCCGGACCTCCTGCTCCTGGATGAACCAACCAACTATTTGGACATCCTGAGCCTTCGGTGGCTTCGAAGGTTCTTAAAGAGCTTTCGCGGAGAAGCGATCCTCATAACCCATGACCGCGAGTTCATGGATTCCGTAACGACTCACACGATGGGCATTCACAGGGGCAGGGTGAGCAAGATCAAAGGCCCGACCGAAAAATACTACGCGCAGATTATGCTGGATGAGGAGATCCATGAAAAAACCCGTCAAAATCAGGAAAAGAAGATCAAGGATTTGAGGAAGTTCGTGGATAGATTCGGGGCCAAGGCCTCCAAGGCCGCTCAGGCCCAATCCAAACTGCGGCAGATTGAAAAAATGGAGGTTCTCGCCGAGATCAGGCCGGAATATCAACTCGGGTTCCGTTTCAACTATAAACCCATTCCAGCCAAGGTATGCATGCAGGCGGAGGGCCTTGCCTTTTCATACACCGGAGACCCGAAGGACAATCTTTTTGAAAATCTGTCCTTCCAGATAAAACCGGAAGACCGGTTGGCCGTCATAGGCAAGAACGGGAAAGGTAAGACGACCCTTTTAAACGTATTGGCGCAAACGACGCGGCCAACCGCGGGTTCCGTCAATTTCCATCCCGGCGTTTCCGTGGGTTATTATCAACAGACCAACCGGAAGGATTTGAACCCCAACAATACCGTGGCCGATGAAATCGCCGAGGCAAATCCGCACCTGAGCCCTTCTCAAAGCCGGGCCATCTGCGGGGCCATGATGTTCAGCGGGGATATGGCCAAGAAAAAGATCTCGGTGCTTTCCGGCGGAGAGCAAAGCAGGGTTTTGTTGGGCAAGATATTGGCTCATCCCGCGAACCTGTTGTTCCTGGACGAACCCACCAACCACCTGGACATGGACTCCATCGAGGTGATGACTCAAGAGATAAAAAAGTTCCCGGGGGGCGTGGTCATCGTCACTCATAACGAGGAAATGTTAAGAGTCCTGGCCAATAAGCTCGTCATCTTCCATGAAAAAAAGGCGCAATTTTTTCCGGGAACCTACGACGAGTTTTTGGAAACAATAGGCTGGGAAGAGGAATCTTCCACTGAAAAGGCAAATGAAAAATCAAAGGAAAAGCCTTTAAACAAGCATTCAAAACCGCAAGACGCAGGCCCGGCAAAAAAACAAACCCGGGGACTGAAGTCGCTTAAAAAAGACTACGAGAACATGGAAAGTGAGATTATAAAATTAGAAGACGACCTTAAAAATAAAAACGAAGAAGTCCTCAAGATGGTACGGGAGAAAGATGACGCGTCTCAAATCCAGGAACTCTACAAAACCATCGGCGAGATGCAATCGCGGATTGACGACTGCTACTTGAAAATGGAAGCGCTCTTCCGGCAGATGGATAGTCTGCGCGTTACCGCTTGAAACAGGGACAGCGGCCGTAATTCCGCCATCTTTTCCAAGCCCTTAACGCCACCATTACTGTAAACCGCCCCGCGATTCAATGAAAAGGGGGTCGGCCTCACTTCTTCTCCCCTTCCAGATGGAACCTGTGCAGGAAACGGTGGAGTATGGGCGCGAAAAATATTCCGGCAACGACTATGAAGACAAGTCCTGAAAAGAGCGCGTAGCATCCGGCGAATATCTTGCCGGCCGTCGAATGGAGCTCATTTACCGGGCCCATGCCGCCAAGTATCATGGAGGCGTTTAGAAACGCATCCACCCAGGCAATCCCCTCTATGAAATGATATCCCAACATCCCGGCGAACAGGGCGGCCGCGACGACAAGCGACGCCACGGCCGCGCTCCTTAAAAGACGCGCTATAAACACGCCGAGGGGCACTATCGGCTGGCCTCTGTGTTCGAACACCGGGAGTATCCTTACTTTTTTCATATATGGATGGGAGATTATACACCCGGGGCGAGCGGCCTGTAAAGCGCAACCCGTCCGCAAAGAGTTGCGAATTGCCATGCAACCCAAAAAATGGGATGGCCCGTGTCAGCAAAAAA
>JACRCI010000101.1 GCA_016219105.1 Deltaproteobacteria bacterium
CCTTCGTGTACCTTCCCTGCGGAATCCCTCTCATTCTGACACCTCCGTCTTTGTATTTTATCAGACTTTTGGTGTCTACTTTTTTCATCTTACCTCAATTTTCGCCTTTGGAGTGAAAGGAGAAAGGAATGAATGCAGAACGTTTGCATGCGATAGTTGTTGCGCTCAATCAAGAGATGACGACGACCAATTCCGTGGGCAAGTTGCATGAACTTATTAATGCATTGCATCAAGTAGTTAACCCGCCCCAACCCCAGTCCCCGTCCTCACACCAGCAGGCTCTATCGCAGAGCTTGAAAGCAATGTACGCCGCGGTAACCGACACACCCAGCGACAGTTTCAGCCCGACTTGGCGGCAGATACTTTCTGAAATTGATGGGGAGGCCCTTTTCGGACGATCCCTGAAGGTCGCCATCGAGGCTATTTTTGCTCAAAACCAAATCACTCCGGCAGTGGCGCTTGCAGAGCTTCAGCAGCTTCACAAAAAACTGCAATCGTTCAAAAACGCATTGGATCAAAGTTCCGCATCTCTTAAGCACTTCAAAATCGGGGATGAAAAGCTAAGCCCGGGCGAGTGCGAAATTGGAGTCCTGATTCCTCGTCTTGCCGTGGATAACAAACTCCTGAGCTTTGTCGGAGAGTTGAAGGAACTGGGATTCATCCTGAACACGTTCGCCGAGATCTCCACAGGTAATACGGATGACTTGACCATTCGCACAATCTCATCGAGTGATCTTCTTGTACACCTACAGGCATCAGCACCCTATGCAGCCTGCGTCGCGGTCTGCATTGAGCGCGTTGTTACCCTCTATAAACAGCTTTTAGAGATTCGCAAGCTGCATCAGGAGATCCGCAAACAGGGTGTTCCAGACAACGAGACATCCGGCATCGAGAACTATGCCAATCAGTTGATGGAAAAGGGGATTGATAAAATTGTGATCGAAGTGGTCAAGGAGTACCACAAAAAGGACGACAAGGGGCGAAAGCACGAACTGACAAATGCGGTCAGAATCTCGCTCAATAAGATTGCCAATAGGATTGACAAAGGTTTCAACTACGAAGTCCGAGTTGCCCCGACTCCGAAATCAGAAACTGAGGAAAAGGAAGACAAAGAACTGCAGAAGGCGATTGCTACAATTCAATCTGCAACGGCAAACATGCAGTTCATGAAGCTCGAAGGTCAACCAATTCTCCAATTACCAGAAAGGGAAGAGAAGCCCAAGAAGAAAGAATGACACTCCAGTAAAGTACGGTGGCTCCGCCCAAGGGAAATAGGGACAACTGCCCCTATTTCCTCGGCAGTCGTTCGACTCCCTGTCAGAGGTTAGAGCCGATACCGTCGGAAGGGGGAGGGAGTCGAACCCTCCGGCCCCCGCATTGCGAAAGCGGACTGGTTTTGAAGACCCGCATGGCCTTTTCCCCTTCCGGCGCAAGGGAATACGGAATATAAAGCACAAAAAAAAGCATTGCCCTGGACGGCTTTTCTCCAATCCGCCGATCCTCGGAATCCGGCGCTCCGCGTATCCACTCCTTACGGGCTGAATACCTCGGCGCTTTTTTCTCCGAACCCCCTTAGGCGGTTTGCACGCGCCCTGCGGATGGGTCTTACGCACACACGCGTTAGTCCAAGCAACGCCTTCTGATACTTTCCTCTACTTCTATTTTAGCACAATTTACGGTTTATGCAACTTATCCGGCATGGCCGGCTAATTGGCCGTCGAGGACGGCTGGATGGCCAACGAGGTTGGCTGGCAGGCCGGCATCATCTCTGCCGGGCAGTTTCAAGCCTTTTCCACACGATGTCAAGGAATCTATCCGCGTTTTTAACCTCGACCTCTATCGCGAGCGCAACGATGGGGATATCTTCAGCCGCGGCCGCGCACAAGGGTTCAAGCCTTACGAGATCTTTTTCAGTCGTGACGATGAACTCAGCGTCCCTCGCTTGTTCCCTGATCCGTTTCATATCGTCCGGCGTGTAGGGGTGATGGTCCGGATAGGCGATGGTTTTTACAACCACGGCCCGGCACTCTTTCAGGGTATCGAAAAAAGAGCCCGGGTCGGCTATGCCGGCAAGGGCCGCTACCCTTTTCCCCTTCAGAAAGTCCATGCCGAGATTTTTCCTTATCGAAGTCGAATCAAAAAAAGCCGTGGGCCTGTAAAAGAAGCCGAATTTTTTGACTCCGTTGATACCCGGCCCGTTAACCCTGCCCCCCCCCTTAACCATGATTACGTCCGCCCTTTCCATGCATTCTTCCGGCTCCCTCAAAGGCCCGCGCGGGAGGAGATATCCGCTCCCGAACCCCTTTTTCCCGTCAACGAGCAGTATGTTGACGTCCCTTTTCAGCCTGATGTGCTGGAACCCGTCGTCGAGTATGATAACGTCCGGCGAGAATTTTTCAATTGCGTAAAGCCCGGCCCTGAACCTGTCCTTGCCCACTATCACCGGGACGCCCTTCAGGCGCCTTGCCATGAGATACGGCTCGTCTCCGGACGCTGAAGCCCCGAGAAGCGTCCTTTCTCCGTCAGACACCGCCTTCACCCCTCTTCCGCTTCTTTTGTACCCCCTCGTAACCACCGCCACCTTCAACCCCTTTTCCCTCAGCCGCTTGGCAAGGTATATGGTCATCGGGGTTTTGCCGGACCCGCCGACGGTCAGGTTCCCCACTGATATGACCCCGCACCGGAGTTTTTTGGGCTTCAATATGCCGGATGAATAGAAAAAAAGCCTCGCCCTTATCGCGGCTCCGTACAATAGAGAGAGCGCGTGCAGGAGGACATGGGGCAGCGCCCCTATATCCTTTTCCTCCATGCAGGACAATATCCTGTCTTTAAAGGTTCTTTTCATGGCCTTTGTATGTGAGATATTTTTTCCGCCGCATCAGCCCTACCAGCCGGCCTCGCCGGCGGAAGGCCGAGGTTTTTTCCCGCGCATGGTCTTTTTCATAATACCGTCAATAACGGCGAGGGTCCTTTCGGTCGCGCCCCTGTTGGAATCAACGACGCCCTTTGCCGCGATACCCATCTTTTCCATCAATCCGGAATCACGGAGGAGTTTTCCGAGGCAGTCGAACAAATCCTTTTCGCCCACCCTCATGGACGCGCCGTGCCTTTCCAGCAGCTCGGCCATCTGAAGGCAGTTTTTTGTGTAAGGCCCGTGGAGGACGGGCTTGCCGAAAAACGCCGGCTCCAGGAGGTTGTGCCCTCCGACCGGGACGAGCGTGCCGCCCACGAAAGCCACGGTCGAGAGGCTGTAGACAATGCCAAGTTCCCCGATGGTGTCCAGTATGGCCACGTCACGCCGAGGGCTATCCGCGGCGCCCTTACTCCTCCTGGAGCAGGTAAGGCCGGACGCCCTGACCAGCGTCTCGACCTCGTTGAACCTCTCCGGGTGCCTTGGGGCCAGCACGAGCTTAAGCGGCGTTACGCTCCACTCCCCCTTGAGCCTCTTGAACGCGTCTAAAAGGATTTTTTCCTCTCCGGCGTGGGTGCTGCCGGCGACGATGACCATGTCCGCGGGCTCTATCCCCATGACCGTCCGCAGCGCCTCAAGCTCTCCGGCGCCGGGGGTTGGAGGCCGCATGTCGAATTTGATGTTCCCGGTGACGACGGTCGCCGCCGGGTTTGTCCCGAGGGCCACGGCCCTTTGCGCGTCCTCTTTCGTGCGGCCGCAGAAAAAGCCTATGCCGGAAAAGACCTCCCGGAAGAAAAAGGAAAACCTGTTGTATCTCAGGAAAGACCTCTCCGAGACGGTGCCGTTTACGAATACAACGGGCACCGAGGCGTTTTTAAGGACCCGCATGACGTTCGGCCACAGCTCTTTTTCGACTATGATGAGCATGTCCGGCCTTATGCGCCTTACGGTTCTTTTTACAACCCAGGAAAGGTCGAGCGGAAAATATATGAGGGCGTCTATCAAAAGGGCGCCTTCCTTCTTCGCGATATCGTTGCCGGTGGCCGTGACGGTCGAGAATACTATTTTCACCTCCGGGTGCCTTTCCCGGAAAACCCTGAGCATCGGCATCACGGCCCTGGCCTCCCCTACGCTCACCGCGTGAAACCATACGACCCTCGAGCCCCCGAACCCCTCGAATTTGGCGCTCCGGAAGAAACCCAACCGTTCGGCCAGGCCTCTGCGGTATTTGCCGGAGGATATCATCTTTACGAGGAAATAAGGCAGCAGGGTTACCAGGGAGAGATGCAGGAGGATGTCATAGAGTGCATGGGTCATTTCACCGTCCCGCCGGCCGGCCTCGCCGCCCCGCCAGCCGTTTGTGACGGCCCACCAGCCGTCCTCGACGGAGTCTGTTTAAAGAATCCGTCGGCCTGCCGGGTCAGTTCGTTGAGGGCCCCTTCGAGCTCAAGCCGTTTTTTTTCAAGCCCCCCGGCCCCGGCGTCGCGGCTTACGGTAATGGGCTCGCCTGAGATAAATACCCCCTTTGAAAAAGGCAAGGGCACGAGAAAAGAATCCCAGCTCTTAAAGGTTTTTTTTTTAGAGGCGCCAAAGGCCATCGGTATTATGGGCAGGGCGGTCCTGGCCGCGATCTGCACGGCCCCCATCTGCGCCCGGAGCGCCGGGCCTTTGGGGCCGTCCGGCGTTATGGCGATGTCGCCCCCGGCGTGGACGGATTTCAGAAGGCCCTTTATGCCGGCGAACCACCCCCTCGTGGAGGAACCCCTCACGGATTTTATGCCGAAGTATCTAACCGTCCTCGCCACTAACTCCCCGTCTCTGTGGAGGCTTACGAGCACGGTTATGCCGTTGCCCGGGTACGAATATGGCATCATCATGAGCCTGCCGTGCCAGAAGGCGAGTATTATCTGCCCGTCTCCCTCAAGCCTCTCCCGGTAGGAGTCGAAATTAACGTAGGTAAACCGCATCGTGGCCGCGAGGAGCTTTATAAGCAGCGCGGCGACAAATGGTATGAGGGCGAGGGCTATTCCGTCCAGAACCTTTTTCATGACCTTGCTCAGGCGATCCCTTCCTTTATCCCCTGAAACTGCATGGTGTAGAGGCGCGAGTATTCGCCGCTCTTTCTTATGAGGTCGTCATGACTCCCTGTCTCGGCTATCGTGCCGCCGGCTATGACGACTATCCTGTCCGCGTTCTTGACCGTTGAAAGCCTGTGGGCTATGACAAAGGCGGTGCGGCCCTTGAGGAGGTTATTAAGCCCCTTCTGAACCTCGTGTTCGGATTCCGTGTCGAGAGAGCTCGTCGCCTCGTCCATGATGAGTATCGGGGCGTTCTTCAGTATCGCCCGCGCTATCGAGATCCTCTGCCTCTCCCCGCCCGAGAGCTTCATCCCCAATTCGCCCGTGACCGTGTCGTAACCCAAAGGAAGACGTGATATGAAATCATGCGCGTTCGCCGCGACCGCGGCCTCCCTTATGTCATCTCCAGCCCTCGTTGGGTCGCCGTAGGCGATGTTGTTCCTTATGGTGTCGTTAAAGAGTATGACCTCCTGCGACACTATCGCTATCTGCGCCCTCAGAGAATCCAGCGCCATATCCCTTACGTCCGCCCCGTCTATCAGTATCCGGCCGCCGGTTACGTCGTAGAATCTCGGTATCAGGTTTACGAACGTGCTCTTGCCCGCGCCGCTTGTGCCCACGATGGCGATCCTTTCGCCCTTTTTGACCTTGAGGTTTATGTCCCTCAAGACCCCGGAGTTTCCGTAGCTGAAACTCACGCCTTCAAAGCTGATTGCCTCTTTCACGCCATGAGCCATCACGGCCCCTTTCTTTTCAAACGGCTCGGTCGGGGTGTCCATCACCTCGAATACCCTGACGGCCGAGGCCATGCCCTGCTGGACGTTGAGATGGACTCCGTTAAGCGCCTTTACCGGCTGATACAGCATGACCACCGCGGCGAAAAACGACACGAAGGCCTCGGCCGCGAGCGTGCCGTTCTGTATCCTGTAGGCCGCGTACCATATGGTCACGGCAAAACCCACGGCCCCGAGCGTTTCCATAAGGGGGGTGGAGAGACCCCGCACCTTGATGGTCTTGATGGAGTACTTGGTGAAACGATCGTTTTCCTTCTCCAGCCTTCTGGATTCGTAGCCCTCCATCGAGAACGCCTTGACTATCCTCACCCCTGATATGGCCTCGTGAAGGAGCGCGCTCATGGAGCCGAGGGTGACCTGGCCCTTCCTTGAGGCCTTTTTCATGGTCCTGCCGAGTTTTATCGCGGGATACACCGCGAGCGGGAAGATGAAGAAAGCGGCCAGCGCGAGCCTCCAGTCCATGCTTACTATTATGCCTATGAGCACGGCGACCGAGAGGCTCTGCTTCAAGAGGTCGGTGAGGGCGTCTATGGTGGTTTTCTGGAGCATGTTGACGTCGTGGGTAAGCCTTGCCGTAAGGTTGCCGGTTGAGTTGGAGGTGAAGTAATTGAGAGGGAGCTTCAAGATGTGCGCGTAGAGGTCTCTCCTTAAATCCGCTATCATTCTCTGGCCGACGTAGCCCATGTGATAGGTGTTGCCGTAGGAGGAAAGGCCCTTTATGACCGCGATGACTATTATCGCGATTGGCACCGCGACCGGCAGTATGTCGTGCGGGATGGTAAAAAGGTCGAACGGCATGAGCTTTATGCCGCCGGCCTTGCCCGAAAAAAGGATGCTTATGGCCGGCCCGATCAGATAGGCGAGCGCGCCGTTCGTGGACGCGAATATGACCATGAACACGGAGGCGACCGTAAGCCTCGGCAGATAAGGACGCGTGTATTTAAGGAGTCTGAGATATATGCCCATCGTTGCCCGTAATCCTCAGTTTTTAAATAACCTCAGTCAGCCGCGACCCCTTTGGCCTCGATAAGCCTGTATACCGCCGGGGGCGGCCCTGATTCATATATATATACTCGTTAGCCCTTGATAACCTCAATCAGCCGCGACCCCTTTGGCCTCGATAAGCCTGTATACCGCCCTGGCCGCCCTTTCCGGCGCGGACCCGCCGTCCGGACCGTTGGTTGAATCCGGGGGCGCGCCCGCGCTAAGTCCTCTTTTTATTTCTTCATAGCCCTGAAGAATGGCCTTTCTCCTGGAGGGGTTTTTGAGGATGTCCAGAAGCTCACGCGCTATATTTTCCGCCGTGGCGTCTTTCTGTATAAGTTCCGGCACCACGGACCTTCCGGCGACGATATTCGGGAGCCCGATGAATTTCACTCCCACGAGCATGCGCGCGAGAAAATACGAGATAGGGGAAAGGATGTAGGCTATGACCATCGGGGTCCCTATAAGGGCGGTCTCGAGCGTTGCCGTGCCGGATGAGACCACCGCGGCGTCCGACGCCCTGAGCGCCGTATAGGTCTTTTTCCGCACGACCTTTACCGTGACGCGCGAGCCTTTCAAAAGTTCGCCGAGAAATCCGTCTTCAATGCCGCTCGACGCGGGAAGCAGAGCCTCGACGCTTTTTCCGCCTCCGAGCCTTTCACTTACGAGGGCGACCGCGTCGAGCATCGGACGGATGTGCCGTTTTATCTCCTCGGTCCTGCTTCCGGGGAGTATAGCGACCGTTGTCTTATCCGGCGCGACCCCCAGCTCTTGCCGCGCCTCCTCCTTCGTCACGGCGCAGACCGCCTCTGTGGTAAGGGGATGGCCGATATACTCGACCTGAACCCCGGCCTCCCTGTAGATAGGTTCCTCGAAGGGGAAGACGACGAGCATCCTGTCCACGAGCCTCGCTATCCGGTAAATCCTTTTTTTTCTCCATGCCCAGACCTGCGGACTTATGTAGTATACAACTGGTACGCCTTTTTTTTTCGCCTCGGCGGCGAACCGGAGATTAAAGTCCGGGTAGTCTATGAGCACCACGCAGTCGAACTTCTCATCGTTGAGGAGCCTCTTCAGTCTTGAAAACGCCTTGATTATCCCGGCGAATTTGCTGAACACCTCCACTATCCCGACGACCGAAAGCCTCGTGGAATCTATCCCGGTAAGCCCCTCCCCCATCATCTTCTCGCCGCCCATGCCTTTTATGCTGACCGAAGGCGCGAGTCTTTTCAGTGCCCTGATGAGAGAACTTCCGTGGAGGTCGCCCGATGCCTCGCCGCTTATCATCAATATGTTTTTGCCCATAAAAAACGGGCCGGAAATTCCCGGCCGCGGCCTTTAGCCTGGTTTTCCGGCGTCCGTTGCCCCCGGATAGCCCTTGAGCCGCCCCATTGATTCCTCCATCTTTTCCTGTATGCCCGCGGCCACCTCAATCGCCCTTTTGCCGTCGCTACCCGTCACAGGGGGGGGGGTGCCCGCCCCGGAACATTCAAGGAAGGATTTTATCTCCTCCCGGAGGGCGTCTTTTTTCTCTATGTTTATCACCTCTTCGATTACGGCCGGGTTCAAGGAGTCCTTCCTGTGCGCGAGTCTCGCGATAGAGATGCGCTGGGAGGCGTAGTCAACGGATATGTAGGCGTCCGGCTGGAACAGCCTTATGCGCCTCAACCTCTCCTTCGATACGCGGCTTGCCGTGACGTTCGCCACGCAGCCGTTCTTGAATTTTATCCGGGCGTTGGCTATGTCTATCTTGTCCGTTATAACGGGTATCCCAACGGCGTCAATTGAATCCACAGCGCTATTAACGAGGTTCAATATGATGTCTATGTCGTGTATCATTAAATCCAGCACCACGTCCACGTCCGTCGCCCTGTCGGGGAAGGGCGAAAGCCTGTGGGACTCTATGAACATGGGGTTTTTAACCATGCCGGAAAGCGCCACGACGGCCGGGTTAAACCTCTCCAGATGCCCTATCTGCAATACCGCGCCCGTCCGGTCCGCCTCCTTTATGAGGGCGTCCGCCTCTTCGGCCGTTACGGCCATGGGCTTTTCCATAAGGACGTCTATACCTTTTGAAAGGAACCCCAGCCCTATTTCGCAGTGCGTCCCCGTGGGCGTCACGACCGAGACCGCGTCCACCTTTCCGAAAAGGTCCCTGTAATCCGCGTACGGCGTTACGCCGTATTCGGCGGCGAGCTTTTGCGCGCGTCCCGTATCAATGTCAACCACGCCGATGAGCTCCGAGTTCTCAAGCTCCATGTATTTCTGGGCGTGGAACCTGCCGAGATAGCCGGCGCCTATTACCGCTGTTTTTATCTTCTTCATTTTTTCTTTCCGCCGGAGGGTTCAAGAGGGGGACGCTTCGACGGTTTGAGGCCTATTCTTCGTGGCTTTCGTGCTTTTTGGCGGTCCTCTCGCGGGCTATGCCCCGTTTGGAGTTTTCAATGAACCTGAGGAACCTCTGGGCGTGGACCGAGCCGGCGAGCTCGCCTTTAAGCCTTTTCACCGCCTCCTTGAGCGTAAGGGACGAACGGAAAAGTATATGGTAAGACCTCTTTATCTCCTCCATTTCATCCCTCGAAAAACCATGCCTCTTGAGTCCCGTCCAGTTCAGCCCGTAGAGGCGGGCCCTGTTGCCAACGGCCATTACGTACGGCGGGATGTCCTTGCTTACGGCCGAGGCCCCGCCTATTATGCAGTAAGCCCCTATCTTGACGTGCTGGTGCACGGCCACGAGACCGCCGACTATGGCGAAGTCCTCTATGGTCACGTGCCCGGCCAGGGTCGCGCTGTTCGCCATTATCACGTTGTTGCCGACCGTGCAGTCGTGCGCCACGTGCACGTAGTTCATAAGGAGGTTATCGCTGCCGCAAACGGTCCTCTGCCTGTCCTTCATCGTCCCCCGGTGGATGGTGACGAACTCCCGTATAACGTTGTTGTCCCCGATGATGGTCTCGGTCGGCTCCCCTTTGTAGGCACGGTCCTGCGGGGGGGCGCCTACCGAGGCGAACTGGTATATGCGGCAGTTTCCTCCGACGGTCGTCCATTCCCCGACGACAACGTGCGGGCCTATCCATGAGTTCTTGCCTATCCGCGCCCCCTCGCCTATGACCGAGTAAGGGCCGACCGTTACGCCTGAGTCAAGCTCGGCCGTCGGGTGCACCACGGCCGTTGGGTCTATCATAACCGCGTCTTTTTTCCTATATGTCCCGTCCATATCAGCGCCTTTGTACGTGAGATATCCCTTCGCCGCCGTGCTTACCTTTCCATTATCGTGGCCATCAATTCGGCCTCGGCCACCAGCGTGCCGTTTACATGGGCCTCGCCTTTAAAAGTCCAGATGCTGCCCCTGGATTTTTTGACCTCGAGGGTAAGTTCGAGGGCGTCTCCCGGCACCACGGGCCGGCGGAAGCGCGCGGCGTCTATTCCCATGAAATAGACGACCTTGTTTGTCACGTTGGCGCTCTTGAACGCCAGTATGCCGCCCACCTGGGCCATGGCCTCTATTATCAAAACCCCGGGCATTATCGGATGGCCCGGGAAATGCCCTTGGAAAAACGGCTCGTTTATCGTCACGTTTTTAAGCCCCTTCGCCCTTTTCCCGGCCTCGAATTCGAGTATTTTGTCTATGAGGAGAAACGGGTAGCGGTGGGGCAGGATGTTGAGTATCTCGCCTATGCCGATTGCCGTCTCCGAAACGGTCGTTGCCATGGGCACGCTCCTTTCCCTGTCCACCGTGCTTTGGCGGGGACAGGGCTGAAAAATTACAGGGCCCTACTTCTTTTTGATTCTTTTAAGCGCCTCTTTTTCAAGCTCCTCAAGCCTCTTTTCAACGGCGTCGAGCTTTTTTTTCATCTCGGGCAGTCTGGCGAACACGGCCTGCTTCTTGAGCCATTCGTTGTGGGGCACCGGCGGGTAGCCCGTGTAGGTGCCTTTTTCCTTCAGCGTGTTCGACACCCCGGATTTCGCGCCGATGGTGCAATCGTCAGCTATCTCGATGTGGCCCGCGACCCCGGTCTGGCCGGCGAGCGTTACGCGGTTTCCTATCCTGGTTGAGCCGGATATGCCGACCTGGGCCACTATCACCGTATCCGTGCCGATACTGACGTTGTGCGCTATCTGGACCAAGTTGTCGATCTTGGTGCCCCTGCCTATGACGGTTTCACCGAACGTGGCCCTGTCCACCGCGACGCAGGCCCCTATCTCAACGTCGTCTCCTATGTTTACGGTCCCCCGCTGGGGTATCTTCAGGTATTTAGAGCCCTCTTTTGCGTAGCCGAAGCCGTCGCTCCCTATAACCGAGTTGCAGTGGATTATCACGCGGCTGCCTATCCGCGAGCCTTCCCGTATCGAGCAGTTTGAATATATGACGGTCGAGTCCCCTATGGTGACGCTCGGGCCGATATACACGCCCGGGTATATGACCGTCCCGTCGCCTATACTCGACCCTTCCTCTATAACGGCATGCGCCCGCACCGAAACGTCCCTGCCCGTTTTCACGGAAGGGTGTATCTCGGCGGAAGGGTGTATCCCGGGCGCAGGCCTCTCGGCCGGAATAAGCTCTTTTAAAAGGACGGCCAAGGCGAAATAAGGGTCTCTGGCCACCACAAGGTTTTTCCCCTTCTTGATGGCCGCCTCCGCGCCCTCCTCGGAGACGATGACCGCCGAGGCCTTCGTCCCCGCGAGATATTTAAGATAGCGGGGGTTTGCCGCAAACGTGATATCCCCGCGGCGCGCCTCCTCTATGCCGGCAATGCCGCGGATGATGATGGAGGCGTCGCCGAGGACCCTCCCGCCGACAATGAGGGCGATGTCTTTAAGCGTCCTTTCGAAGGCCATCGAACCCTCAGTTTTTGATGCTCTTATTATATTCCTTTATTACCTCGTCAGTGATGTCCGCGTCTTCAGGGGCGTAGAGAACCCTTCCCATGGAGGATTCGAGGACAAAGGTATAGCCCTTTTCCTTGGCGTACTTGCGGATTACCTGCGTCAGTTCTTTTAATATCTTCTCTTCCCTGTCGCTCCTTTTCTTGTTGAGGTCGTCGCCGTAACGCATGAACTCTTTCTGGAGTTCCTGGCTTCTCGTCTGGAATTCCTTTTCCTTGTCCTCTTTCGTCTCCTTGTTCCACAGGGAGCTTTTCTTGTCCATCTCGTCCTTGAGCTTTTTAAGGTCTTCCTGCTTGGAGTTGAGCTCGTCCTCGAGCTTTTTCGCCTCTTTCTTGAGTTCCTCCTTTGCCTTGACCCCGGCCTCGCATTCGTTGAGCGCCCTCTGGAGGTCGAGATGGGCTATCTTCATCTCGCCGGCCTCGGCTCCCCTGTATAATGATAAAAATCCGAACAGAATCAGAAACGTCATTGCTAAAACCTTTTTCATGTCCTTCTCCTTCTCCTTTTTTGTTTTGTGCCTTTGCTGATATTCGACCGGTCAAAAGCCGCTGCCGATGGTAAACTCCCATAGCGCCGTCTTCTCGCCCTTGCGCGGGCTCAGGTTGTAGCCCCATTCGATGCGTATCGGCCCCACGGGCGAGAACCACCTTATGCCCACGCCCGCCCCCTTTCTCAAATCCCCGGGCTGTATCGCGCTCTCATAGGCGTTGCCCATGTCAAAGAACACGATACCCCTTATGTTCTCCTTCGGGAAGACCGGGAACATGTACTCGGTATTGATTATAAGTTTGCTCTTTCCCCCTATGAGATCGTTCGTGATCGGGTCCCTTGGGCCGATTGTGCGCGATTCAAACCCCCTTATGGAATTTATGCCGCCGAGGAAGTAGCGTTCGTAGAGCGGGACTTCCTTTCCTCCGAAACCCTGCATATAGCCGGCCACGCCCCTTACCATGAACGTCGTGTCCCACGGCAGGGGGAAGTATCTCCCGGCGCTGCCCTCGTATCTTACGTAGTTCGTCGTCGCCCCGAGAGGGCCGCCCGCGAATTCGACCGAGCCCGTAATGACCGACCCTTCCCTCGGAAAAAACGCGTCGTCGCGGGTGTCGTGTTTGACGAGCGCCTGTATGGCGCTTAAGGTGCTCGTCCCCTCCTGCTCTTTTATGGTCGCGCTGGCCGTGGACGCGATGTTCGTGACGTCCGCTTTTTCGTACCTGTAAGTGAGGTAGGCGTTTGTCACCCTCTTGTACAGCGGGAAGCCGAACCTCAGGTTGAACCCGTTTTTCTTCATCCTGAAGTCCGGGTAGTTCTTGGACGTGTTGAACAGGTCTATCCCGGCGGAAAGCGGCCTGTCGAAGAGCCACGGCTGCGTAAAGCCGAGTACGTACTGGCTGCTCCTGGAGCTTACGGTGCCGGACAGGTCCAGTTTGAGCCCCGTGCCCATGAGGTTTGACTGCGAGATCGAGGCCGTGGTCACGACCTTATCCGAGGTGGAGTATCCCATGCCGAAGGTGACCATCCCGGTCGGCCTCTCCTTTACCCCGACGTCCAGCCGTATCTTGTCCGGGGCGCTCCCACCGCTTTTTTCTATGGCCACGTCCTCGAAGTAACCGAGCCTCTTTAAGTTGTTCCTGCTCCTTTTGAGGTTGGAGAACGAGTAAAGCTCGCCCTCTCCGAACTCAAGCTCCCTCCTTATGACCTTGTCCCTTGTGCGCACGTTGCCGCTTATGTCTATCTTTTCGATGTATACCGGCTCGTTTTTCTTTGCCTGTATGGTCAGGTCTATGGTCTTTTTGTCGGCGTCAATATTGGTAAGGGGCTCGAACGAGGCGTTTGCGAACCCCTGGTCCCCGTAGACCTCGGTCAGGACGTCCGTCCCGCGGGTGAGCTTGCTTCTGTTGAACACCTCGCCGGATTTCATCCTGAGTTTTTTAATGAGGTTTTCCTCGGTCGTGACGATGTCGCCGGTGACGGCGAGTTTGCCCACCCTGTAGCGGTCCCCCTCTGAGACGGCTATCGTTATGAAAAACCACGTCTTGTCCTCGCTCAAAAGCGCCCTGTGGTCGAGTATCTCGGCCCTGACGTAGCCGTTGTCGTAGTACTGCTTCATTATAAGCGAGAGGTCGTTTTCAAATGTATATTCGTCGAAGCTCCCGCTGCCTGTTATAAAAGATAAAAATCCGGCCTCCTTCGTGGCCATCACGTCCTTTATGCCCTTTGCGGAAAAGGCCTTGTTGCCGATAACGGTAATTGCCTTTACCCTGACTTTTTCCCTTTCGTTTATGTGGAACACAATGGCGGCCTCGACCCCCTCGGTGATTATCTCGCTTGAGACTTCCGCGAGGTAATAGCCGCTCTGCGTGTAGACGGCCTTTATCCTCTCGGCGTCGCCCTTTATGGCGATATGGTCGAGTATCGTGTTTTCCTTTATGGTCATGACTTCCTTGATCTTTTCCTCTTTTACGTTCTTCCAGCCCTTGAGGGTTATGCTCTTGACGTAGGGCTTTTCCATTACCGTGAACGTAAGTTCCTTGCCCGTGTCCGAATCCCGGACGTCCGCCGCGACGTCGTCGAACCAGCCCATGGCGTAGATGTTCTTGACGTCCTCCCTGACGCTGTCCGCCGAGAACTCCGCGCCGACCCTCGTTGAGGCCCTTTTAAGCACCGCCTCCCCGTCTATCCTCCTTGTGCCTTCCACCGTTATCTTCTCGACCGTGGTGGTCTTCACCATCTCCCTTTTTTCAAGCGCGGCGAGCATCCTTGAATACACCGAAGAGGCCGATTCTTTCACCTTTGAGACGAGCTCTTCGGCGGAGCCCGCGCTCTTGTAGTAGAATTTTACGATCCTGCCGTCTCTCAAGTCCAGTATGCGCCAGTCCGCCGTGAAGGTCCTCTCAAGGAGCGTCAGGTTGCCGAGAAGAGCGAAATCCGCGCCGGCCTCCTTGCCCACGGTCATGGCAATTGCCTCGTCAAAGCCCTTCCTCCCCTCCTCGATGAAGAGTGTCTTCAGTTTTTCAAGCCCCGCTATCTCGGCCCCTTCCCTATGGAGCGACGATGCGACGGCCTCCATCAGGAGTTTCCTCTCGGCGGTTATGTCGCCCGGGCCGTGCATGTCGAACGGCAGGACGACCACCCTCGGCGTCGTTGTATTTTCCCCGGCCGCGGCACTGTTGTAAACGATGAAAACGGAAAGCAAAAGAGTTAGAACAAACCATCCAGCCGTCCATGACGGCCAACCAGCCATCCTCGATGGCCATCCAGCCGTCCTTGACGGTCGCGTGAATTTCAAAGTTGTCTTTCTCCTTCCGTCCAGCCGGCCTCGACGGCCATCTAGCCAGCCCTGCCGGTCGTTGTTTTTCATTCGATTATCCGGCCGTCCACCATCGTAAGCCTCCGCGCGAGCTTACGCGCGAGTTTTTCATTGTGCGTCACCACGACGAGGGTTATGTTTTTTTCCCTGTTCAGCCTGAGGAGCAGTTCAAAGACCTCCGTGCCGGTCTTCGTGTCGAGGTTCCCGGTAGGCTCGTCCGCGAGTATGACCTCCGGGGTCTGGATGAGCGCCCTTACTATGGCCGCCCTCTGCTGTTCGCCGCCGGAGAGCTCGCCCGGCTTGTGGTCGAGCCTCTCTCCCAGTCCCACTTCCCTCAGAAGCCCGGCGCCCGATTCCCTTGCGTCGCTTATGTTGCCGTTGCCGATGAGCGCCGGCATCATGACGTTTTCCAGCGCCGTGAATTCCGGCAGGAGGTGGTGGGACTGGAAGACGAACCCAACGGTCCTGTTCCTGAACCCGGCGAGCTCTCTTTCGTCCTTCGTGAATACCGGCCTGTCCCTGTAAAACACCTCGCCGGAGGTTGGACGGTCGAGCGCGCCTATGACGTTGAGGAGCGTGGATTTACCGACCCCGGATGAGCCGAGTATCGCAACCGTCTCTCCCTCGTTTATCTCAAGGTCAATGCCCTTGAGCACCTCTACGGTTTTTTTCCCTTTGCCGTAGGATTTGTAAAGTCCTTTTACCCTTATGTGTCCCATGCCGCAGCGGTTTTAAGGGGACCTCAAGCACGCGGCCCCCAAAGTTCCATGTCCCGGTTATACAGCCGGCCTTGCCGGTTATTCGTACCTCAGCCCCTCCACGGGATCCAACCGGGATGCCTTCCACGAGGGGTACAGGGTAGCCAGAAAGCTTATCGCCAGCGAAACAACGACGATGGCAACGACCACGACGGGCTCCACCTTTGAGGGGAACCTGTCTATGTAATACACGCTCGGCGGGAGGACTTTGAAATGGAAGACCCTCTCGATGAAACCAACGACGCCTTCTATGTTCAGCGCGCACCCGACCCCTATCGCGGCGCCGAGCGCGGTGCCGGTAAGCCCTATGACCGCCCCCTCTATCATGAATATCTTCATTATGCCGGAGCGTGTCGCGCCGAGGCTTTTAAGTATCGCTATCTCCTTGCCCTTTTCCAGCACGACCATTATGAGCGTGCTTATTATGTTGAGGGCGGCCACGATGATGATGAGCATCAGGATTATGAACATCGCGACCTTCTCGAGCTTGAGGGCGGAGAAGAGGTTGCGGTTCATGTCCATCCACGTCCGTATCCAGTATTTTCCGCCGAGGGAGGTCTGCAACCGGTCCTTTACCCTGTCCGCGGAGTATATGTCCTTTATGTTGACCTCTATGCCGGTTACCCCCGGCCCCATCTTGAAAAAACTCTGCGCGTTTTCAAGCGATATGAACGCGAGGCTTGAATCGTATTCGTACATGCCAAGCTCGAAGATGCCGGCGACCCTGAAACCCGACATCCTCGGCATAACCCCGGCGGCCGTCCAGCCGGCCGCTGCGTTGCCCGGGGGCGTTATGACGTTAACGCTGTCTCCAACCCATACGCCCAGGGTCCTCGAAAGCTCATATCCTATCACTATGCCCGGAAGCTCCCCCTTGCCCGCCGCATCTTTGAACGACGGTCTGAGGCCCTCGAGGCCCCCCTCCTTCATCCGGTGTGGAAGGATGGTGACATCGGGGAAGGTTGAGGGGTCTATGCCCCTTACCACCACGCCCATGACCCCGCCCTTTGCCGAGAGCATGGCCTGACGGTATATGAAGGGGGTTACGCCGGTTACGTCCGTCGTCTCCCTGAGCCTGGAGGCCACGGCAGAGTAGCCGGGCATGTCGCCGTTAAACTCCGTCACCATGATGTGGGCGTTTACGCCGAGGATCTTCTCCTTGAGGTTTTCCTCAAAGCCCGTCATCACCGAAAGCACTATTATGAGGGCGGTAACCCCGACGGTTATGCCGAGGATGGAGATGAACGTTATAACCGAAACGAACCTGGTCTTTCTCTTCGCCCGCAGATACCTTAATCCGATGAACCATTCGTAGGACATTGGTTTGTATTTTTAGCGGGTAGCCTGACAAATTACGAGTTTTCCGCACTTTGTCAGACCGTCCTCAGCCTCAGCCAGCCTTGACGGCCAACCAGCCGTCCCTGACGGTTATTTTTCTTCCTTCAGGAGCGGAAACAGTATCACGTCGCGTATCGAGGGCGAGTCCGTAAGGAGCATGACGAGCCTGTCTATGCCTATGCCTTCTCCGGCCGTTGGCGGCATCGCGTACTCGAGCGCCCTGACGAAGTCCTCGTCCATCGGATGGGCCTCCTCGTCCCCCTTCGCGCGTTCCATTACCTGCTCCCTGAACCTTTCCATCTGGTCAATGGGGTCGTTCAATTCGCTGAAGGCGTTGGCTATCTCGCTACCCGCAATTAGCAGTTCGAACCTGTCGGCCAAAGAGGGGTCGAGGGCGGACCTTCTTGAAAGCGGAGAGACCTCTATGGGGTAGTGCGTGACGAACGTTGGCCCCGTGAGCTTCGGCTCCGCGCATTTTTCGAATATCTCGAGTATTATCTTGCCGTGGCTCAGCCCGTCCGGAACCTTCGGCAGCAACCCTTTTAAAAACGCAAGGGCCTTATCCCTGTCCTTGAAAATTTCTTCTCCCGCCGGGCCGTATTTAAGGACCGCATCCTTTACCGTAATCCTCTGCCACGGGGGAGTGAAATCAATGGTCTGCCCCTGATATTCTATCCTGAGCGTAGAGTGGATTTTATTGACGATCGAGGTTACAAGCTCCTCGGTCAGGGACATCAGGTCCTCGTACGTCGCGTATGCCTGATAGAACTCGAGCATCGTGAACTCCGGGTTGTGCCGGGTGGATGTCCCCTCGTTCCTGAAGTTTTTGTTTATCTCGAAGACCCTCTCGAAGCCGCCTATGACGAGCCTTTTGAGGTAAAGCTCCGGGGCTATGCGTAAAAAGAGGTCCATCCCCAGGGCGTTATGGTGCGTTGTAAACGGCTTTGCCGCGGCCCCTCCGGCCACGTGGTGCATCATGGGGGTTTCCACCTCGATAAAGCCCCTTGCGGCAAGGAATTCCCTCACCAGGCGGATTATCTCGGTTCTTTTCAAGAACACGTCCCGGACCTGCGGGTTTACCATGAGGTCGAGGTACCTCTGCCTGTACCTTGCCTCAACGTCCTTGAGGCCGTGCCATTTTTCCGGCAGGGGGCTTAAGCCCTTTGAAAGGAGTCTCAGGGTTTTAACCTCGATTGTAAGCTCTCCGGTCTTTGTCCTGAAGGGTTTCCCCTCGACCCCTATTACGTCGCCGGCGTCAATCTCCCTGAAAAGACTGAAACCGTCCTCTCCGAGGGCGTCTTTTTTGAAATACGCCTGAATACGGCCGGTTGAGTCCTGTATGTGGCCGAAAGACGCCTTGCCGAAATCCCTCTTTATCATGAGTCTTCCGGCGACGGACACGGGGTCGTCTGTCTTTTCGAGGGCGTCCGCCGCAAGGCCGCCGTATTTTTCAACGCACCCGGCGCATGTGGCCGAGGGTCTGAAGTCATTGGGGTAGGGGTCTATGCCCCTTGCCTTGAGCGCCTTGAGCCTTTCGAGGCGCTGGGTGTATTCCTGGCTTCTAACCTTCATCGTTAAATTTAATCCTTCACCGAGGGTTCAATTTAAACCTGTCCCCGTGGAAACAGGGAAAATATTTAAGGAAACTCTGATTAATTCCCAGTCCCGTCATTGCGAGCGTAGCGAAGCAATCTCGTCCTATAGGCAAATCAGTGAGTTACGAGATTGCTTCGCCGCAAAAACGCGGCTCGCAATGACAAAAAGAGAATTAATCAG
>JACRCI010000104.1 GCA_016219105.1 Deltaproteobacteria bacterium
AGAAGAAGGACAAGACCCATGGGTGTTTTCAGCGACAAAACCAGCATCGAAAGGATATTATTCGCAGTCTTTACATATGAAAACAAGAAACAAGGAACCACTGCCCCTTTTTTGATGACACAAAATACTTGACGTTACCTTAACCGCTTGCCCGCCTCAAGGCACTCTGCTATACTTTCTTCAAACCTCAAGTCCCCGGAGGATATCATGGCGCCCCATGCCAAAAAATTCAAAAACCTCATAAACGGAAAATGGCTCGATTCCTCAAGCCGCAAGACCATAAAGAGCTTGAACCCGGCTGATACGAGCGACGTCATAGGCATTGTGCCGATGTCCTCCAAAGACGACGTTGACGCGGCCGTTAAAAGCGCGAGGAAGGCCTTTAACCCGTGGCGCCTTACCCCGGCCCCTAAAAGGGGCGAGATAATATTCAGGGCCGCGGAGCTTTTGCTTAAAAACAAAGACGCCCTCGGCAGGCTCGTAACCCGCGAGATGGGAAAGATATTAAAAGAAGGCATGGGTGACGTGCAGGAGGCCGTGGACATGGCCTACTACATGGCGGGGGAAGGTCGTCGCCTCTCCGGCGAGACCATTCCGTCGGAACTGCCGTCAAAGGACTGCAGGTCCGTGCGCGTGCCGATAGGCGCGTTCGCGCTCATAACCCCATGGAACTTCCCGGTCGCGATACCCGCGTGGAAGATATTCCCGGCGCTCGTAAGCGGCAACACCGTGGTCTTCAAGCCGTCGAGCTACACCCCTGTTTGCGCGACAAGGCTCGTGGAACTCATTACAAAGGCGGGCGTCCCGGACGGGGTTTTAAACCTCGTGCACGGAAGCGGGGAGGAAACCGGGGATTACCTCTCGACGCACCCCGGGATTGACGGGGTGTCCTTCACGGGTTCGAGCCCCGTAGGGGAGAGACTCGCCCGCGCGTGCCAGCCGCTCGGCAAGGAGGTATCCTGCGAGATGGGCGGGAAAAACCCGATAATAGTGATGGACGACGCGAGGCTCGACCTCGCGGTCGAGGGGGCGCTGTGGGGCTCGTTCGGCACGGCCGGGCAGAGGTGCACGGCCGCAAGCCGCATAATAGTGCACCGCAGGGTCTATTCAAGATTCCTCGATATGTTCGCCCGCGCCGCGAAAAAGCTTAAGTTGGGCGACGGCCTTGAAAAAACGACCGACGTCGGCCCCCTCGTAAACTTCCAGCAGATGGAAAAGGTGCTCGATTATATAGAGACAGGGAAAGAGGAAGGGGCGAGGCTCGTCTGCGGAGGAAGACGCGCCGTAAAGGGAGGGCTTAAAAAAGGCTTCTTCATAGAGCCGACCGTATTCGCGGACGTAAAGCCGTGGATGAGGATAGCGAGGGAGGAGATATTCGGCCCCGTCACGTCGGTCATCATGGCTAAGGACATTGAAGACGCCATAGCAATAGCCAACGACTCGGAATACGGCCTTTCGTCGTCAATATACACGCGGGACGTGAGAAACTCGGCCGTCGCCGAAAGGGACCTCGACTCGGGGATAGTCTACGTAAACGCGCCCACCATCGGCGCCGAGATACAACTGCCGTTCGGAGGGGTGAAAAAAAGCGGCCTCGGACACAGGGAGGCCGGGGGCCGCGGCGGCGCGCTCGATATGTTCACCAGATGGAAGGTCATATACAGGGACTTCAGCGACAGGCTCCAGAAAGCACAGATGACATGAGAGGGAACTAAAGGACGTAAAGGGAAACGGCCAACCAGCCGGCCTCGCCGGCGATTTCAAACTTTTATTTCAACGGACTTTCTGCTATAATCCGTTTCACTTTTATAAATAAAGATAGGGGAGGAGCGGCATTATGGACCCGGTGCGCTTTTCAGGTAACGAGATTCTGGAGATGGCCGTAAGGATAGAGGAGAACGGTCTGAGGTTCTACACCGACGCCGGAAAGGCGTCTAAAAACGCCAAGCTCAAAGACCTCTTCTCTTACCTCGCCTCGGAGGAAAAAAACCACATAAAATGTTTCGAGGACATGAAAAGACTCATGTCAAAGGAGACGGCGTCCAGCATCTTCGACCCTTACGCCGAAGAGGCCGGCCTCTACATGCAGGCGTTCGCCGACTCCGAGGTCTTCAAACGGGCCGACGAGGGCGCGAGGCTCGCCAAGACCATCAAGGGCGAGAAAGAGGCGCTCGAATACGCGATAACCATGGAGAAGGACTCCATCCTGTTCTATTACGAATTCATGCGGGCGATACGCGAAAAAGACCGCGGCGTGCTGGACAGACTCATACAGGAAGAGCGGGTGCACCTCATGAAACTCGCCCTCCTGAAAAACGAACTCTTCGAGAAATGACCGGCGTGGCCGGCTGGTTGGCCGTCAAAGACGGCTGGCTATCCGCCTCAAAAGCCTGACCGCCAATATGCCGCGCTCAAAGGAGGGCCTGTAAAAATGACCGAATACGTAAAGACCTTCACCTGCTCCAAATGCAACAAGCTCACAAGCGGCAAGGGGCACCTGTGCCACCCGAACAAGGAGGCCGGCCCGTATACGTGCGAGTTCTGCGAAAAAGAAACGGGCGACCCGAGGCACGTCTGCTCAAAGATGCTCGATTCGATCGAATACGTCTGCAAGAAATGCGGCAGGCTCGCCGCTTACGACTCGCTTCTGTGCGAGCCTGAGCTGATAGCCGAGGATTAGCGGTAATGAAAAACTCGGCAATGGAGAAGACAAGGAAATTCCTCACCCCGGCGCTCGTATTTCATACGGGCATATCCGTAAAAAAGGCGCGCGGCATCTACGTCGAGGGCGCTGACGGCAGAAAATACATGGACTTCGCCTCCGGTCTGGCGACCCTCAGTCTCGGACACTGCCACCCGGCGGTGGTAAGGGCGGCTTCCGCGCAACTCAGGAAATTCATCCACTCCGGCTGCATATTCCACTACGGCGCGGTAGGGGACCTTGCCGAGAGGCTTGCCGATAAAACCCCGGCCGGCATGGACATGTTTTTTTTCTCGAACAGCGGCGCCGAGGCCATAGAGGGGGCGATAAAGCTCGCGCGCTTTTCAACCGGCAGACAATGGGTCCTGGCGTTCACCGGGGGCTTCCACGGAAGGACGACCGGCGCATTGAGCCTTACGACGTCGGCCGCGAGGTACAGGAAGAACTACCACCCCCTCCTGCCGTCCGTCCTCTACGCGCCCTACCCTTACTGCTTCAGGTGCCCGTTTTCAAATAACCCCGCGACCTGTTCCATGGAGTGCTTCGGATACCTCGAATGGATGCTCGAACACATCGCCACGCCGGACGAGGTCGCGTGCGCCGTCATAGAGCCGGTCCTGGGCGAGGGCGGTTACGTCGTCCCTCCGCCTGAGTATCTGAGGAAACTCAGGAAACTCTGCGACCGCTTTCATATACTGCTCGTCATGGACGAGGTCCAGACCGGGTTCGGAAGGACGGGCAGGTGGTTCGCCTCGGAGCACTCCGGGGTCAGGCCCGACATCATGGTCATGGCAAAGGCCATGGCCTCGGGCCTGCCGCTCGGCGCGATCGCGTCAACGAGGAAGATAATGAAGGGCTGGCCCCCGGGCGCGCACGGGACGACGTTCGGCGGAAACCCCGTGGCATGCGCGGCCGCGTCGGCGGTCATCGGCGTAATCGAAAAACAGGGCCTCGTCGAGAACTCCCGAAAGGTCGGGGAATACGCCATGGCAAGGCTTAAGTCATTGAAGGAAAAGCACCCGTGCATAGGGGACGTGCGCGGGGCCGGGCTTATGATAGGGGTTGAGTTCGTAAAAAAAGACGGCAGGACCCCGGACGCCGTTGTATTGAAAAGACTCATGAAGGAATGCGAAAAAAGAGGGCTTATCATAGTCGAGTGCGGGAGGCATAAAAACGTCGCGCGCTTCATGCCGCCGCTTATAATAAAGGAAAAAGAGATGGAAAAAGCCCTCTCGATATTCGAGGACTCGCTCGACGGCGCGGACGTATAAAGGGTGCGGAAGAACCCGAGAATCTCGACAGGCTGTTCAAAACCCTGTCATGCTGAACTCGGTTCAGCATCCTGATTTATCAGGACAGGTTCTAACAAAATCACGTTGTTACGAGACCCTGAAACAAGTTCAGGGTGACAGAATAGGACTTTTTCAGCAGTCTCAATATGAAAAGGAAGAAACTCGTCATAATGGGCGCGGCCGGGAGGGACTTCCATAACTTCAACGTCTGCTTCAGGGACGACCCCTCATACGACGTCGCGGCCTTTACCGCGACGCAGATACCTTTCATACAGGGCCGGGTCTACCCTCCCCTTCTCTCGGGCCCACTGTACCCCGAAGGCATACCCGTATACCCCGAAGAAGAACTTCCGCGCATTATAAGGGAACATTCCGTGGACACGGTCGTATTCTCGTACAGCGACGTGTCGCACGAGTATGTCATGCACAGGGCCTCGCTCGTAATCGCGCTCGGCGCGGATTTTACGCTCCTCGGCGCGGACAAGACCATGCTCGAATCGGTCAGGCCGGTCATATCGGTATGCGCCGTGAGGACCGGCGCGGGCAAGAGCGCAATCACGCGCAAGATATGCCGTATCATAAAAAAGGCCGGAAAAAAGGCCGTGGCCATACGCCACCCCATGCCCTACGGCGATATATTGAAACAGAGGGTCCAACGGTTCGCGTCCGTGGAGGACATGGCCGCGGCCGGCGCGACCATCGAGGAGATGGAGGAGTATGAGCATCTCATCGAGGCCGGGATAACGGTCTACGCCGGGGTGGCCTACGCGGAGATACTCAAGGCCGCCGAGAAAGAGGCAGATATAATCGTATGGGACGGCGGGAACAACGACCTGCCCTTCATAAAACCCGGCCTCGAGATAGTCGTTACCGACCCGATGAGGCCGGGGCACGAAACCCTCTACCACCCCGGCGAGGCGAACCTGAGAAGGGCCGGGGTCGTCATAATAAACAAGGTCAACACCGCGCGGCCCCAGGACGTGGAAACGGTAAGGGAAAACATAAGACTGACCAACCCCGGCGCGCGGGTGTTCGAGACCGCGTCCGTAATCACGGTTGAGGGAAAGGAACGGCTCAGGGGCAAAAGGGTCCTCGTCATAGAGGACGGCCCGACGCTCACCCACGGCGGCATGACCTTCGGCGCCGGGGTCATAGCGGCGCGGACGTCCGGGGCCGTAACCGTTGACCCCCGGCCCCACGCCAGGGGGAGCATAAAGGAGGTGTTCGTACAGTACCCAGCCCTCCACGACCTCCTGCCCGCTATGGGGTACAGGGATTTCCAGATACGGGAACTCGAAGAGACCATAAACTCCACCCCGGCCGACATGGTCCTTATCGCAACGCCGGTTGACCTCGCGCGGCTCATCAAAATAAACAAACCCGCCGTAAGGGTGCGTTACGACGTGGAGGATGTCAAATCGCCGGGCCTTAAAGAAGCAGTCGAGTCATTCCTTCAAAGCCACCCTTAGAATTATCTTGTAAGACCTTGAAACTACTTTCGTTTTTTGCGAGACGTTACATAGCTGGCGAAACCATGGCCGACGCCCTCAGGGTCGCCTCGCGGCTGAACCGTGAAGGTCTGCTCGCCACAATTGACCTCCTCGGCGAGAACGTGACATGCGAAAGGGACGCTTGCGAAAGCGCGGCCGAATACCTCTCGCTCCTCGATGAGATTAAAGATAAAGGCATCGCCTCGGCCGTATCGCTCAAACTTACCCACCTCGGACTTGACCTGTCGGACGCCCTCGCAAAAGAAAACCTCGAATCAATCGTAAAGAAGGCCGCGTCACTCGGCATCTCCGTCCGCATTGACATGGAAAGCTCGAAATACACGCAGAGGACCCTGGACATATTCCTGAGGCTCAGAAAAGAATACGAAAACCTCGGCGTCGCGGCCCAGGCGTATTTATTCAGAAGCGCGGACGATATAAAAAGGCTCATGGAGGCCGGCGCGAGCGTGAGGCTCGTGAAGGGCGCGTATAAAGAGCCGCCGGATGTCGCCTTTGAGTCCAAAGAGGACGTTGACAGGAACTTCTCGATACTGATGAAGGAACTCATTTCAAGGGGCAGCCGCCCGGCCATAGCGACGCACGACGAGAGGTTGATCGCCGAGGCAAGGGGTTTCGCGCAGGAACGCGGAATCCCGAAAACAGACTTCGACTTCGAGATGCTCCTCGGCATAAAAAGAACCCTCCAGAGGGACCTCGCGAAGGCCGGCTACAGGGTGAGGGTCTATGTGCCCTACGGCCCGCAGTGGCTCCCCTACATGCTCAGACGCCTCAGGGAAAGACGGGAGAATATCTGGTTTTTGGTGAAGAATGTGTGGGATTAGGGGGGGTTGGCGCCTGTCTGATTGACAGGGAAGTTTACGACCTGATATGCTGAACTACGGAGGACGCAATGAATCGTATCTATCAGGGCAGAGTGACCAAGGTTGAAGTAGCGGACGGTAATGGCGGTTGGAAACCGTTCGATGGTGACCCGAAGAAAGCAAAAGAAAAATGGCAGGAAGCGCTCTGGAGGCATCACGAGCTTTTCCATGATGCGGTGAATTATTACACGCTTGCGCTTGCGGCTATGGCGGCAGGATTACTGTCGGATTCGCAAGAAAGCAAAGCCGCCTTGGCTTGGCGCGAACAGGTGCGCGAGTCATGGCTGCGGGCGCGGCGGAAGGCTGTTTCG
>JACRCI010000103.1 GCA_016219105.1 Deltaproteobacteria bacterium
AGAAGAAGGACAAGACCCATGGGTGTTTTCAGCGACAAAACCAGCATCGAAAGGATATTATTCGCAGTCTTTACATATGAAAACAAGAAACAAGGAACCACTGCCCCTTTTTTGATGACACAAAATACTTGACGTTACCACCAGACTGGACGGCCAATACCGGGGGCTGGACGACGGGACACTATCCAGCCTTGCCGGGCAATGGACACCCCTCAGGTTGTCTGGTATACTCAAAACCTGAGGAAACGATGGATTTTATCTCAAAAAAGGACTTCCGCTCCCTCGTCGAGGGCCTTATAAAGGAATACACCCTCTACGGGCCGATAAAAAAAGACGGCTCCCCGGCCTTTGGCCGCATAGACGGGTTCGGGCAGCTCAAGCTCAGTTCGACCCCATCCCACATCTCGGCAAAGGGGTTTCTGTTCCCGCCGAAAGAGACCCTTCTAAGATTCGACATCGAGAAAGGAAGCGCCGAGGGCGTGGTTACGGCCGAGGACCAGGCCATAATCGGGCTCAACTCCTGCGACGTGCACGCTATCAACCTCCTCGACAGGGTTTTCGCGTACGGAACGCCTGACGCCAACTACCTCGCGAGGAGGAAAAAGACCTTGATAATAGGCACGGAATGCCTGCCGGACGAATACTGTTTCTGCGATTCAATAGGCACGATGACGGTCGAAGAGGGGTTCGACGTCTTCCTCCACAAACTGCGCGGCGGGTTTATAGCAAGGACCGGTTCCAAGAGGGGAAGGTCGTTGATTAAAAAATACGCGTCCGCGAGGAAGGCGACGAAAGAGGAGATTGCCGGGCTTAAGGGCCTTGCGGAAAAAAAGAAAAAGCTCTTCAAGACAACCCTGGACGCCGAGGCGTCTTCCCTCCCGCTCATATACGCCGGGGCGGATTTGAGCCCGGTGTGGGACAGGATAGGCGCGATATGCTACGGGTGCGGGAGCTGCAATAACGTATGCCCCACCTGCTACTGCTTTGACGTGAAAGACGACGTGACGATGGACCTTAAAAAGGCCGAGCGGGTCAGGGTATGGGACGCCTGCACGCTGGAGGACTTCGCGAAGGTCTCCGGCGGGTACAACTTCAGGAAGACCCGCGCCGACCAGCTCAGGCACCGCTTCAACAGGAAGTTCCGCTACCTCGCCGACCGCTTCAAGGGGCTTTTCTGCGTGGGCTGCGGCAGGTGCTCGAGGACGTGCCTCGTCAGGATAAATATAGCGGAGGTGACGAATGAGATCGTCCGCGAATCAAAAAAACGCTGAAGCCGTATCCCCCTACCTCCCGGCGCGGGGCACGGTCGAGAAAACCGTTGCCGTTACGGAAAAGGAGAGGTTTTTCTCCATCGCCCTTGAAACCCCGATGGACCACACGCCGGGGCAGTTCGTCATGGTCGGGTTGCCCGGCTACGGCGAGGCGCCGATATCCATCTCCTCCCCCCCCTCGGACGAACCCCGCATCGAACTATGCGTGCGGGCCGCGGGGAACCTGACGCGCGCCCTCCACAGGCTCAACCCAGGAGACACAGTCTGGATACGGGGGCCTTTTGGAAAGGGCTTCCCGGCCCGCGAGATGGAAGGCAAAGACATCATCTTCATAGCCGGAGGCATAGGGCTTGCGCCGATGAGGTCTTTGATAAAGACGGTGATAGGAAGGAAAAAGGCCTTTGGCTCTCTCACCCTCCTTTACGGCGTGAAAAGCCCGGAGGAGCTGTTGTTTAAAGACGAACTCGGCATCTGGCGCGAAAACGGCATGGACGTCGAGATTACGGTTGACCGGCCCCATCCTTCATGGAAGGGCAACGTCGGGGTCGTAACAACGCTTATCGGGGCGCGCGAGGTGGACGAGACAAAGACCGTAGCGGTCATAGTCGGCCCGCCCGTCATGTACAAATACGTGATCTTGAGCCTCGGGAACAAAAAGCTCAAGGGCACGGACATATACCTTTCGCTTGAAAGAAGGATGAGGTGCGGACTCGGCAAATGCGGGCACTGCCAGATACAGAGCGTCTACGCCTGCCAGGAAGGGCCGGTCTTCCGGCTCTCTGACATAAGACACCTCAAGGAGGCGATATGAGGCGGGGGCGAGAGGACGCCGTAACCCAACAATTCAGGTTGTTAAAAAACTTAATCATGTTGCCATTAAAACCCTACATCCCAAGCCGGTGCCCAATCAGGAAATATGGGATGTGTTGTCACCAATTACCTCACCTATAATTCTATTACGCCCACGACGAATTTGTAACACTTTTTCATTAATCCTTCTTTTTTAGACCAAGGGACACCGAGGCTAATAGTAATAATACAGTCCGCACTAATTTTCTTTCCATTATTTAGCTTGGTTGTTACAAATGGGTCTGTAACTTTATGAGGTAAGATGAAAAAAGTAGACACCAAAAGTATGATAAAATACAACGACGGAGGTGTCAGAATGAGAGGGATTCCGAAGGGAAGGTACACGAAGGAGCTACGAGAGGAAGCGGTAAAACTGGTAACAGAAGGGAACATGGCATTGATAGAGGCGGCTCGGCGGTTGTCATTGCCGATATCGACCCTGGGGAACTGGGTAAAGGCATATAGAGCCGGTA
>JACRCI010000106.1 GCA_016219105.1 Deltaproteobacteria bacterium
TATTATCCCGTTGTTGCCTTTGATGCTTTTAAGATGGAATATCGTGTTGTCATAGATGTCCTCTTTCATGGCCCCGTCCAGCACTATGTCATCGAATGTGTTGGACGGCGGCTTCTTGAACATGCAGTAAAAATCCGTACCGTGGTCGGTGCCTACGAGCTGGATGTGTTTATTCCTCAGGGGGTTGTTCTCGCGGATTTCCTTCTTGAGGGTCTCCACGAGCCCGCCGATGTCGTGGTTGCTGCATATTGAATTTGTGCCGTCTTTGTTGTCCGTCGAATAAACAAAAATCCTGCCGTTGACGGCAAAAATTATTCTCCCGCGGGTTAATATCTCCGCATGACGGTCGTAGTCATACTCGAATTCCGTGCTTCCGAGTCTTTCTTCACGAAGGTCGCTGGAGATGCCCTTCATGTATTTCTGGATTGTGTAGCTTATGACTTCGAAAGAATAGGAGCCGTTTGCGGACCATGTGTAGGTATGACACGGCGGCCCAACGCTCATTTTAGCCTTTTCCATTGTTTCTCTTTCCACATCTTCGTCGTCTTCTAAAAGGTCTATCCATTTGTACTTGTTGTGCTTCTTCATCTTCTTCCTCCCGTAGAAATTTTACGGCAATGATAATACAGGCAGGTGACAAAGGTGTGTCAGTGGGGGGTAACCGTTTGAAATGAATCGGTTTTAGAGGCCGCTTTCCGCCTCCTTTGATGGGAGTGGTAAAAGGGGAGGGTGAGAAATTTTGGTGGGCGGAGCCTATCCTGCGTTACTTCTACAACACCGAAAGGCTCCACGAGGCCCTCGGTTACCGGACGCCGAGGGAGGCCTACTTCAAGGAACAGAGACTTAAAGAAACTTCTGAGGCTGAACCAAGGCAGGCTCTACACCAAATACAACCCTCTTTTTTGTCTTGACGAAGGGGATAGGTTTAAGGGGACGATTTTTTCGTTATTTCTCGAGCGATTTTATTACTGTATCAATCTGGTCAGGATGCTTTTTTAAAAAGGCTATAACTTCTTCTATTTCTTGCGTTTCTCCTTAGAACCACGAATAATGTTTTCATTTAACGGCGGTATCTGGTGTTCTTTCCGTTCTTTGAGATCATATATTTTAATATCTGCTGCCTTATAGCGCTCCCACCCTTCAAAGTCGGGATTACTATGTGATAGTCTCTTGTGTTCCTCTTTTGTAACAGTACAACCAATAGCACTCCCAGCAATGTCCTCTATTTTGTCGGGATTCTCTATGACTTTTTTTATTAGTCTTTTTTTTTCAAATACATGCTCATGTCGCAGTTTCTTTTTGAGTTCCTTGCTGTTCCCCCGATCGTAAAGGTCGAGGGCCCCCTTACTTCGATATCGTGTTTCATACTTACCATCTGCTTCTGTAATTTGCCAAAAACATTTACTAATTAACCCTTTTTTTAAACTTTCAATAATATCAAGGGGCACTATGACTTTAATTGCTGTAACTGCACTTTTAATCCGCTCATCTCTTTTTTTGTGTGGAATATACTCTGGCATCTCTCGCTGCATTTTTATTCTCCTCTCACCTAATGTAATGTTAAATAATTCATCTACTATTGCCAACGATATCCCATTCTACCCCCCCCATTTTTTTGTCAAGGAATAAACCGGAGCATAAAGCAATTGCCTGACAACCGTGTGTCACCGGTTTCAACCGACGAGTCAAGCCTCCCTCCCGTAAACCTTCATCATCGCCCTCATTTTCCCCATGTCTCCTGCCGCCTATCCTTTGAAAAAAAGGTCAACACATTCCCTCGGGGTAAGTATCCGTATGCCCTTATAGCGCCCCAAAGGCAGAAGGTGCCGTTTATCGCCGGTGACGAGAAAGTCCGCCTTCGCGTCCACCGCGCATGCAAGGATGCGGTTATCGGCATCATCGCCGGCCACGGCGTTTAATTCCGACTCAGGCTCAATTATCGCGGCAACATCTCTGAGCGCGTCAATAAGGCGGCTTATCCGCCTCTTTTCCCACCGCAGCTTCTCCTCAAGGACCCTTGCCGTCTCTTCAAGGATGAAAGTGGAAAGAAACAGTTCTATGGCGCCGCGGTTTGCAAGAAGTAACAACTCCTCGGGAGGGCCGCCGAAGTGGACAGCCGAGATGATGACATTGGTGTCCAGCACGACCCGTGGCTTCAATGCCTTCCGGCCCTTGATCCACGGACGATGCCGGCCACGTCTTCCTCCTTCATCCCAAGTTGCCTGGCCTTTCCCTCGCCGTAGAGCCTGAGCGCCTTCCAGCGCCGTCCCCAGAGATATTGGCGCAGGGCCTCACGGACAAGCTCGGATTTGGTGCGCGACTCCTCCTTGGCCGCCGTTTCAGCGGCCCTGGCGATATCCGGCGGAAGGGAGATATTCCATATCTTTGTGGTCCTCAAGACAAACCTCCTTTGGTAATACTAAGTAATACGATTATCATACCAAAACCCTTGCGGACGGTCAAGCCGAGGCAATGAACCTCCCCTCAGCTTGGCTTTGGGGTATCGAAGACTTTTATGCTGAAAAAGTCAACCAACCGGCCTCGCCGGTCTCGATAGCCAAGCTTCGGGGAATTAAACCCCGAACTGGGATTAAACAAGGTCTTTCCGGCCGTCAAAGACTATCTTTCATGTTCCTTCCCGTAAACCTTAAGCATAGCCTTCATTTCATCCGTCATTTCTTTTCTTAGCTCAGGCGGGGCGAGGACTTTGCAGAATGGTATCCAGTGGTATATCCACCACTTCAGTTCCTTTGTCCCTTCAACCGTTACCCTGAAGATTATGGAGCCATCCTTCCTTTCCTCTATCTTCTGCGTCGGATGCCACTTCCTGCGCTTTATCCACGCCGCGTATTCCTTGCCGAACCTCAAAACGACCTCCACAGGCTTGCCGTAGCGGCGCATCTTCCAGCCGGGCTTAAAATATTCTCCGATATTGAAATCAGCCGGGATGCTGTAATGCCTTTCCGTGAGTTTAAAGTCCTTTATGCAGTCAAGGGCGAAGACCCGTATATCCTTACGGAGGTTGCAGTATCCGACTACATACCAGAGGCCGTATTGAAAGACAAGCCCGTAAGGCGCGATGGTCCTTCCGGTCTCTTTTTCGTCCTTCAGTTTCTTATAGGCTATTTCGAGTTCTACCTTCCTGTCTATCGCCTCGTTTATCGCGTTATATTGTTTTTCAACCTTTTTAAACCACTCCTCATCATGGTCAATGCCGACAAAGAAGCGTTTTTCCCCTTCCATTCTCCTTGCCTTTGCCTGCGTTTCCCGGCTTGTGTCGGTATGGACTTTCTTTAAAATGGCCTGGAACGCCTTTTCAAAAGGTTTGCCGATGCTACGGGCGACCTGATGGGAGATGAGAAGCGCCATGAGTTCGTCGCTGGTCAGGCCGAGTTCGCGCAATTGGTATTCGGGGTCGGCGAACCTGTAGCCGTTGAATTCCTTATCAAAAAGGATCGGGAAACCAGCGGCATCAAGGTCGTTCATGTCCCTGTATATATTGCGTTCCGTGGTGTCGAATTTTTCAGATAGCGTCTGCGGTGTGCACCTTTCGCGGTTGTCAATTTTACGGAGGATGGAAAGGAGCCGGCGGAGTTTATTTGTCTTTTCCTCAAATCTTTTGGATTTAGGGGGCATGATCCACCTCTTCGCACTTCCTCGCGCCGAAACTTTCTTGATATGCAGGGCTAAAGCCCTGCCCTACTTTACCCGACCTCGTCATACTCCCTGACCCTGAAGCCGACCCCGATCTCGTCCACGGCAACTCGCCTGCACGCCTCCACGTCAAGCCCGGGGACCGCGACAACCGTGGCGACGACCTTCGGGACGTATTTCTTGGCCTCTTTCAAAAACCACAGTATCGCCGGATAGGCCCTGTCTCCGAAAGGCGTTTTGCAGAGTCCCTGATAAGTCCCGGAATCAGGGGCATTGAGGCTTACGGACAGGCAGTCAACGAACATAAGCTCCGGCAGGACGTTTTTCCCGTGGACGAGGTTCGCAAGCCCGTCGGTGTCTATGCGTATCCTGCAGCCCATCTTCTTGAAATGAAGCCCGTCCTTCCTCACGAGGTCGAGCCTTATGAGAGGCTCGCCGAAGCCGCAGAAAACCACCTCACTGTATTTTGCCGCCTCAGGGCCTGCCGCCTTCACGATATCCATGAAGTCCGGCTCTTTTTTAAGTTTGAGGTAATGCCCCTTGACGGTGTAGGACTTGAACTTGGCGCAGAACGTGCAGTAGTTGGTGCACCTGTTGGTTATGTTGAGATACAGGCCGTCCCTTATGACGTAGGCGACCTTCGCCTCGGGCTCAACACCATCGCGGGCGACAAGGCCGAACAGCCCTTCGGCGTTAAGCGTGGTTATCCTCGCCACATCCGAAAGGCTTAAGCCCTTAAGCTCCGCGATCTTGCGGGCCGTCTCAACGACAAAGGCCGGCTCGCACCTCTTTCCCCTGTGGGGAACAGGCGCGAGATAGGGGCAGTCCGTCTCGATGAGCATCCTCTCGATTGGCACGGCCTTGACGGCCGCCTTTGCGGCCCCGGCCTTTGGGAAGGTCACGACCCCGGTAAAGGAGATGTAAAAGCCCATTTCAAGCGCCTCTTCCGCCATCCTCTCGGTGCCCGAAAAACAGTGTATGACCCCGCCCGCTTCCTCGGCGCCCTCGCCCCTGAGTATGGCGACCGTGTCGTCGTCCGCCTCCCTCGAATGCACGATAAGGGGCATGCCCATTTCCCTTGCGAGCCTTATCTGCCTTATAAAAATATCCCTCTGCGCGTCCCTGGGGGAATTCGTGTAATGGTAATCGAGCCCGGTCTCTCCAATGGCCTTGATGTCGCCTTTAAGCCCCTTAAGAAGCTCCACGGCCTCGGCCCCGGCCAAGGCGGCCTCGTGCGGATGCACGCCCGCGGCAACAAAGACCGGGAAACCAAGCCGCGGTATTTCCCGTATCCAGTCAAACCCGCCTTCCTTTTTCCAGCAGACGACGGTTACAATGCATTTAAGCCCGGCCTCGCCGGCCCTTTTTATGACGTCGTCCCTGTCCGCGTCAAAGCGCTTGTCGTCGAGGTGGGCATGGGTGTCTATGAAAAGGTCTTTTTCCATGGCCTTATTCAACCTTCGGGAATAAAGACGCGCCTTTTTTTACCTTAAGCCCGGAGATATCCCTTCCGCCCCATCCGGCCTCGTTGTCAAACGAACAGTCTTCTATATTTTCTTTTATTCCGAGCTGGTTCCATATTTCCTGCGCGGCGAGCGGCATAAACGGAAAAAGATATACGCTTGTTATCCTCAAACCCTCGGTGAGGGTGTAGAGGACGTTTGAAAGCGTTGCCTCGTCCTTTGTCTTTGCGAGGTTCCAGGGGGCCGAGTTTTCGACGTAGGCGTTGAGTCCCCTTATCAGCTCCCATACCCGCCAGAGGGCGTCGTGAAAACGCAGTTCATTCATAGCCTCATCGAAAAGCGCAATCTGAGGCCCGCTCGGAGGGTTAAACCGTGAACGGATGTTTTTCTCCATCTCCTTATCCTTGCTGTTTATGCCCCGCGGTATCTCCCCTCCCCTGTATTTTTCCACCATCGCAACGGTCCTGGACAGGAGGTTGCCGAGGTCGTTCGCGAGTTCCCCGTTTATTCTCCCCTTGAGCGCGCTCACCGAAAAATCTCCGTCAAGCCCGAAGGGGACCTCCCGGAGCAGAAAATACCTGAACTGGTCAACGCCGTATCTTTCCGCTATCTCAAAGGGGTCAACCACGTTTCCGAGGGACTTGCTCATCTTCCTGCCCTCGACCGTCCACCAGCCGTGGGCAAAGACCTTCTTCGGCAAAGGCAATCCCGCGCTCATAAGGAATGCAGGCCAGTAAACGGCGTGGAAACGAAGGATGTCTTTACCTATCATGTGCACGTCCGCGGGCCAGGATTCCATCTTACCTGGGTATCCGGCCCCGGTCAGATAGTTCGCAAGCGCGTCGAACCAGACGTATATGACGTGATCCGGGTTGTCCGGAACCGGTATGCCCCACGAGAACGTCGTCCTGCTTACGCTTAAATCCTTCAACCCCTCTTCGAGGAAACTTACTATCTCGTTGCGCCTGGCCTCGGGCCGGATGAATCCCGGGTTTTCCCCTATGTGGGTCAGAAGCCTTTCCCTGTATCCCGCCAGCCTGAAGAAATAGCTCGGCTCCCTGAGTTTTTCAACCTCCCTCCTGCAGTCCGGGCACTTTCCGTCCTCAAGCTGGGTCCCGGTCAGAAAACTCTCGCACGGCGTGCAATACCAGTCCTCGTATTCTCCGAGGTATATGTCCCCCCTGCCGACTGCCTCGTCCCAGAGCCTTTTGACCGCTATCCTGTGCCTGTCCTCGGTGGTGCGGATGAAATCGTCGTTACTTATGTTGAGTTTTTTCCAGAGTTCCTTGAAACGCATCACGACCCTGTCCGCAAGCTCAAGCGGGGTAATGCCGGCGGCCGAGGCCGCCTTTTCCACCTTCTGACCGTGCTCGTCCGTGCCGGTCAAAAAAAGGACGTCGAAACCCTTGAGCCTCTTGTATCTGGCGAGCGTGTCAGCCGCGACCGTGGTGTAGGCGTGCCCTATGTGGGGGGTGTCGTTTACGTAGTATATCGGGGTTGTGACGTAGAAGGTCTTTTTGCCGGCCATTACGCGGAAACTCCGGGGCCGGGGCCGTCGTTGGAATCCTTTTTGGGGTCCTCCGGAGGGGTTTTTTGGGGGGTTTTGGGGGCATGGTGGTGGGAGCCCTTTGCGCAGCCTCCGCAGTTCTTCTCCGCGTCCCTGCCTCCTCTGGTCCCTTCAAATTCGTAACTCAGGCAGCACATGAGCCTGCCGCAGAGCCCGGATATCTTCACCGGGTTGAGCGTCAGGTTCTGCTCCTTCGCCATCCTGACGGTCACGGGCTCGAAATCCGTGAGGAAGCTGGCGCAGCAGAGTTCCCTGTTGCACGGCCCCAGCCCGCCGACCATCTTGGCCTCGTCCCTCACCCCTATCTGGCGCATCTCTATGCGCGTGTAAAAACGCGCGGCGAGGTCCTTTACGAGTTCCCTGAAATCAACCCTGCTGTCCGAGGTGAAATAGAATATGGCCCTGCTCGAATCAAACAGGTATTCGACGCTTACGAGCTTCATCGGGAGGTTCAGCCTCGTTATCTTTTCCGCGCAGACGTTGAACGCGTCCCTTTCGCGGCCGCGGTTGAACTGGTCCCGCTCCATGTCCACGGCGTCGGCCTTGCGCACGCATTTTTTAAGCGGGTGGGAGAGGGCCTCGGCGCCCATCTCAGCCGGGCCGGAGACGACCCTGGCCATGCCTATGCCCTTTTCCACCTCGACTATCACCGCGTCGCCGCGTTTCAGGTCAATTCCGTTGGCATCGAAGTTGTATGCCTTGCCGGCCCGTTTAAACCTCACACCCACCACCATCGTCATTTTATGAGATCGCCTCCGTTCCTTCCGCCTCTTCGAGAACCCCGCGCAGTCCTATGAGTAGCGCCTCCACGGTCATGCCCCTGTTGGCGTAACGCGGCGGCAGGATATTGCGCCGCGCTTCCTCCACGAGGTCAAATGAATTCAAAAGCCCGCCGATGGTCGGGCAGTCGCCGCGGGCCTCGATGGCGTTGTCCACCGCGAGGTGCGGGCACCCTGCCCGTAAAAAGGCGAGGTCCCTGTACCGGCTCTTTAAAAACTCGAATATCTCCTCTATCCCTTTGTCCTTTGAAAGCCGGGACGCGAAATCCAGAAGCCCGGCGCCGTCCATGCCTTTAAGCCCCTTGAACCCGTCGAGAAACTTTTTCCTCCTCTCAAGCAGCCCTCCCTCCACAAGCCTTATCGCCATCGAAAGGCTCCCGCCGGAAAGCCTCGACGCGGCCGCGGCCTCCTCCCGGCCGATAGAATATCTTTCCGTCAGGACGCCGGATATGACGCCCTGGCCAAGCGGCCTCAGCCTCACCCTCTGGCACCTTGAAAGGATGGTCGAAAAGAGGTCGTCCGGCCTCGATGAAAGCATTATCACGATTGCGCCGCCGGGCGGCTCTTCGAGCGTTTTGAGGAAAACGCTCGAGGCCGACCTCACCATCAGATCCGCGCCCTCGATAACAGCCACCCTGCGGCCGTTCTCAACGCTGTATTTGAGGACCCTCTGCAGGTCCCTTATCTGGTCTATCCTCAAAACCCCTTCATCAGGCTCAACCCTGAGTATATTGACGTTTGAGCCGCACTCGGCGCCCCGGCAGGATGGGCAAACGCCGCAGGAATCCCCGTCGTCCCTCAGATCGCCGCAGTTAAGCGCCTGCGCGAAGCTGAGGGCAAGGAGTTTTTTGCCGACGCCGTCGGGGCCCGAAAAAAGATACGCGTGCGCGACCCGGCCGTTGAGGACGGCCTTTTTAAGCATGGCCGTCTCTTTCTCATGTCCGAGTATGTCCCTGAATCTCATAATACGAAAACCCGACCCACGATTTTATCCGGATGCATCATCCCAATATATCGTCTATAATGCCGCATATCTCCCGGTGTATGACCGCTATCTCCCGCGTCCCGTCAACCACCTTTACCCTCTCCGGTTCCTCCTCGGCGAGCCTGAGATACCCCTGCCTTACCCGTCCGTGAAAATCCGCGGCCTCTTTTTCAAAACGGTCTTCCCTGCCCGCGGCAACGCTGGACCGTGCCTCGATCCTCGTCCACGCCCTTTTAAGCCCGACCTCGACCGGACAGTCAACGACGATGGTGACCTTCGGCTTAATCCCGAGGCTGCCGAGCCTGTTCATCTCAGCCACGGACTTGATGTCCAGCCCCCGGCCATAACCCTGATACGCGGTGGTCGAATCAACGAACCTGTCGCACAGGACTATCGCGCCGCTTGAGAGCGCGGGTTTTATCACCCTGTCCACGAGCTGCGCCCTCGACGCCTCGTAGAGAAAAAGCTCGGCCCATTGCGTTATGCCCTCTTCCTCCTTTTCGCCGTGCACGTTCAGGAGGATCTCCCTTATCTTCTCGCCGATAAGCGTCCCTCCCGGCTCCCTTACGGCCCTTACAACCTTTCCCTTCCACTCAAGATGGTCTTTCAGGAGGTCCATCTGGGTGGTCTTGCCGGAGCCCTCTATGCCCTCGAACGTTATCAGCGTGCTCAAAGCTCATCCCCCTCTTGAATTTAACGGGTCCATCTCCATGATACAAAAAACGCCGGTTTTAGGCAAGGGTAAAGGCCAACCAGCCGGCCTCGCCGGCCAACCAGGGTCTTCGACGGGTTGGTGTGGATGGCCCTTGCTCCTCTATCAAATTGCCTCTATCAAATTGCTGTAGCCCGCCGCCGTATTTTCCGTTATACTTTATAATTGACCGGCATGGAAACCGTCGTCGAGGCAAGAGGGCTTACAAAAGAATTCAACGGCTTCAGGGCAGTGGACAACATCTCGTTTGACATCTTAAGGGGCGAGATAGTGGGGCTCCTGGGCCCCAACGGCGCGGGCAAGACCACGACCCTGCACATGCTCCTCGGCCTTACCACGCCCACGGCCGGGGACATAAGGATATTGGGAAGGAACCTCGAAAAAGACCGCGAGGAGATACTCTCGAGGGTGAATTTTTCCTCATCCTACGTTTCTCTCCCTTACTCCCTCACCGTGTGGGAAAACCTCTCCGTATTCGCGGGACTTTACGGGGTTAAAAGGCCGGGGGAAAAATTGAAGGGGCTCATTAAGACCTTTGAGATAGAGGACATAAAAGACTCCGCCACGAGAAAACTCTCGTCCGGCCAGATTACGAGGGTGAGTCTGGCCAAATCCCTGCTGAACGACCCCGAGGTCCTGTTCCTCGACGAGCCGACCTCGAGCCTCGACCCGGACATGGCGGACAGAACGCGGAAACTCCTGAAGGATATAAAGGAAAAAAAGGGGCTTTCCATCCTCTACACCTCCCATAACATGAAGGAGATGGAGGAGATGTGCGACAGGATCATATTCCTCGACAGGGGGAAGATACTGGCCGAAGGCCGCCCCTCCGAGGTGATGCGCGAGTTCAAGGGCGCAAGCCTCGAGGAGGTCTTCCTGAAGATAGCCCGGAAGGAAAAAACCTGTTTTGATGGGGCGGACGGGTAACGGACGATGAATCTCCCGCGCATAATCGCATGCACGACACGGTACCTCTATCTTTACAAAAGGAGCCTGCCGAGGCTCATGGAGGTGTTTTACTGGCCGCTTCTGGACCTCCTCGTATGGGGCTTTGTAAGCACGTACCTTTCCGGCTATAAAGGGACGCTGCCCGACTTCGTGAGTTTTTTCGTCGGGGCGCTGATACTGTGGGATATACTCTTTCGGTGTCAGCAGGGGATCTCCGTGTCGTTTCTCGAAGACATGTGGTCAAGGAACCTCCTGAACATCTTCGTAAGCCCGTTGAGCCCGCTTGAGTACGTGGTGTCTCTCCTCGTAATAAGCCTCGTCAAGCTCGTGCTCGCGTCCTCGGTAATGGTCGCGGTGGCCTGGCTCCTCTACTCGTTCAACATCTTCACTTTCGGCGTTTTGCTCGTGCCGCTCGTTGCCAACCTCATAATAATGGGCTGGTCGGTCGGCATAATAACGACCGCGATAATACTGAGGTACGGCCAGGAGACCGAGGTGCTCGCCTGGGGCATAGCGTTTCTCTTCCAGCCCGTATCGGCCGTCTTTTACCCGGTAAGCGTGCTGCCGCCCGCGATACGGGCGGTGGCGCGCTTCGTGCCGTCGTCACACGTATTCGAGGGCATGAGGCGGATAATCAGGGACGGGACGCTCCCCGTGGAAGAGCTTGCGTGGGCCTTTGCCCTGAACGCCGCGTATATATGTTTCGCGATAATATTTTTCTCGTGGAACTTCAGGGAGGTGAAGAAAAAGGGGCTTCTTTCAAAGGTGGGGGAATAAAAATTTAAAAAAGGTAAAATTTTCAGCAGCCTGTCAAATATACGGCTCGCCGGTGTGGCATTCGACGCATATACCCCTTTCAAAGTCGAGCCTCGCGAAATGCTTCTTCTCCCCGCCGTGAGGGTAGTGGCACGTAACGCAGGTGATTATCCCGCCCTCGAGCGTTGGCAGATTCGGCGGCACCCTCGTTTTTTTCGTGTTAGCGCTTATCCCGACCGGATGGGACGCCCCCTGCTGGTGGCATTCAACGCACACGTCTATCTGGGCTTTCAGAGGAGGAAGGAACCCGTCTCCATGTGGCGCGCCGGCAGCCGCTTTCTCGACGATATTGAGCCATACCCTCGAAGGCCTGGTGACGGTCACCAGAAAAAACGTCCGCCCATCCGGCGTCTTAAAAGGCCTTGCGTCCTCGACAACCGGGAAACCCCTTTCTAAAGCCGCTGCCTGCGCAACGACGGCTGCGGAGGTATCGAAGGTCATGTCTCCGGAACGGACTACGTTTCCGTATATGTCCTTTGCCACGACCCTGTAATGGTAGACCGCGCCGGGCCGGAACCTGGAGAGGATAACGTCGTGCTCCTTCGAATAGGCCATGGCGAGCGGGCTTGACTCGCCGTATCCGGCGTCAATGCCGTATTCGACGTTGGAAACCGCGTAGGCGTCCGTGGTCCATGAAAGCGTGACTTCCGGGAACACGCCGGCCTTCATCTCCTCCACTTTTATGCCGTTTATCTCCTTTATGGGCGCATCGCTCAGAAGGCCGCTTATTCCCGCCGGGTCTACCTGCACCTCCTTGAACGGCGATTTTTTCCCAAGACGGTCCCTCGCAATAACGCCCACGACGTATGTGACGTCGCCCGTGGAAAACTTGAGCGGGAAAAGCATCTCCCTTTTAAAATCCATGGATGCCGTCGAAACGCCGGTCCACCCTCCCTCCCGCCCGATTATATGACATACCCCGCATTTGGTGTCCACGACCGTATGGAGGTAAGGCATGGCCATGGCCTCCATCTGCACCTTTTCGTGGCACTTCTTGCACGCCTCATGGTCAACGATTGCGAGCGTGCCGAAAGATACCGCGTGGCCGAAAAAATACGAGACCGCGACAACAACGGCAATCCACGGGAAAAGCACCCTGAGATAATAAACCGCCCGCGGCCCTTTGCGGCCTCTTCCCGCCGCCCGGGTCACGGGAAACACCCTGGAAAGAACCTTGAATAGACGCATAGACACACCCTTCCGTCTCTTTCGATGCCTGGACTTCCGATGCGGTATTTCAAACTCTTTTGATGGATACCGAAGGTGAGATGTTACTACCGGCCTGTTGCATCCGGCGTAGAAATATCGCCTGAAGAACGGCCCGCGGCCAACCGTCAGGATGTTAAAAGACACCCTGATATCTTTTCAAGCACGCCTCTATACACGTTCATGTCCCTGTCCGAGAACAGGACAAACCTTACGAGTTCAATGCCCCTGTGGCCTCTGAGAAAGTCTACCACCGTTTTTAGTGCCGCGCAAGCCGCCGCTTCAACCGGATAGCCGTAAGCCCCGGTGCTTATGGAGGGAAAGGCTATGCTTTTAAGCTCTTTTTCAAAGGCAAGTTCGAGGCTTTTCCTGTAGGCGCTTTTAAGGAGTTCTTCCTCGCCGCGCCCGCCGTCCCTGTATATCGGGCCGACTGCGTGTATCACATAACGCGCCTTGAGTTTTCCGGCCTTTGTCACCACGGCCGAGCCGGTCGGGCAGCCCTTGATTTTACGGCACTCGTCCATAATCTCCGGCCCGCCGGCGCGGTGTATCGCGCCATCAACCCCGCCGCCGCCGGCAAGCCTGGAATTGGCCGCGTTTACGATACAATCGGTGTCCTGAAGGGTTATGTCTCCCCTTACAAGGGACAGCACCGCTCCGTTTATATTCATATCCATCGGGCAACCACCGGCAACCTCTTACGCATAATCTTAGCCGAATAAAAAAAATCCGCAAGTAAAGGCGCTGCTATTTCTTAAGCGCCTCTATCCGGTAATGGGAAGGGTTGAAGGAGGAAATCCCGGATATGTCAAATCCGCCGTCTTTGACCAGGCCAACGGCCTCAAGGCGCGGGACCCTCTCTTCAAAAGGCGGGCCGTGGTCTTCTTCTTTTTTCTCCCAGTCGAGGACGAGGACCTTTCCCCCGTCTTTTAAAATCCTCTTTACCTCTCCCAAAAAAAGGGGCTTTGATTCGGCCTCGTGAAGGACATAGGCGAGGAGCGCGAAGTCAACTTTACCGTCATCAACCGGTATGGTGTTTTCCCCGGATTTGACCGGGACGATATTAGGGCTGAAAGCCCTTTTTTTAAGCTCGGCGAGCATCTCCTCCTGCGTGTCCACGGCGTATACAATGCCGCTTTCGCCGACTATCCTGGAGGCCGGGAGGACGAAAAAACCCGGGCCGCAGCCGATGTCCGCGAAGACCATCCCTTTTTTAAGGCCGGCCTCCTCCAAAAGCCCTTGGGCCGTAATTCCGCCGAGCCTGTCATTCCTTAAAAGGCGCTCTATGTTCCGGGGGCTGAACTTGTGCGGCATGTCTATATCCCGCCGGTCCTTATAAAGACCGCGAGCGCGGCTATAATGAGCGCTATTATGAGGTTCCCGCGGCCGAATATCATCGCAATCCATGAATACCCGCCGCCGGAGCGCGCCTTCGGCCCGAGATAGAAATCATGCACGAGGCTCGTTATGACGATTAAAGCGACGAACGATATCTTCAAAAGGACCGCCCTGCCGTAAGGGGTTGAGTGAAAGGAAGGGTCAAAAAGCATCGCGGGCGTAACCCCGAGGTAATAGAGGTTTATTGGGCCCGTGACAAGCAATATGAGTATGGCGATCCAGCCGAAGAACCTGTATTTTTTGCCCACTATCTGGTATATCTCGCGCCTTTTGGACTCGTCCCCGAACGTCCTGAGAAATGGCGCGACCACGAGCGTTAAAAAAAGCATCCCGCCTATCCAGAATATGGCGGCCATGATGTGCAGGAAAAGAGAAATTTTCAGCATATCCCGGTTAAGTCCCCCTTCCAATTATTGACTCACGCATAAATAAAGCCCTATACCATGCCCCCTCACCTCAATCCTCTCCCCCATGGGGAGAGGAGGAAAAATTTCGCAAGGGGATATACCCTCTCCCCGAAGGGGAGAGGGTAGGGTGAGGGGGTAATCGCAGACATGCAAACAGGACATTTCTTTAACGTGACCCAATAGCCGGCCACAACGGCCGACCAGCCGGCCACGACGGCCGACCAGCCGTCCCTGCCGGCCAACCAGCCGTCCACGACGGTCTGGAAACGATATGCCCTGTATTCTTATGACCACACCCCGTCAATTGCCGCGCCGCAATCCGGGCATTTTGAATCCCTTACGCGGTTTGCGCTCACGCTGAAGCCATGCCGTTCGATGAGCACCTTCTTGCAATTATGGCAGTAAGTCGCCTCCCCGGGGTCGCCGGGCACGTTCCCGGTATACACGTACCTAAGCCCCTCCTCAAACCCTATCTCCCTCGCGCGGTCTATTATTGCCACCGGCGTCGGCAACAGGTGGGTGAGCTTATACGCCGGATAGAACGCGCTTATGTGCCATGGCATGGATTTGTCGGTTTTATATATCCATCTTGCGACACCGCGGAGTTCGTCCTCCGAGTCGTTGAGCGTCGGGATTACGAGGGTCGTAATCTCGACCCATATCCCGAGCTTTCGCATGTATTCGATACTATCGAGCACCGGGGAAAGCCGCGCGCCGCAGACCTTCTTATAGAACGTCTCGCTGAAGGACTTTACGTCCACGTTCGCGGCATCGAGCCACCCCTTCGTCTCGTCCAGACACTCCTTCGTCATGTAGCCGTTCGTGACGAATATGTTTTTAAGCCCGGCCTCCCTTGCCTTCAAGGCGCAGTCCCGCGCGTACTCGAAAAATATCGTGGGCTCGGTGTAGGTGTATGAGATGCTCAGGCATCCGGAGCCTGACGCCTCTTTTACGACGTCCCCGGCCGGCACATCGGAGCCGAGGATCATCTTTCTGTCGCGCGGCATCTGGGATATGTCCGAGTTCTGGCAGTGCAGGCACCTGAAGTTGCATCCGGCGGAAGCGATGGAATAGGAAAGGGAGCCGGGCTGAAAATGGAAAAGGGGCTTTTTCTCGACCGGGTCTATGTTCTGCGCGACGAGTTTCCCGTAGTTGAGGCTGAAGAGCGCGCCGCCGCGGTTCTCCCTTACCCCGCAGATGCCCCTTTTCCCGTCCGCGATGGCGCAGTGGTGGCTGCAGAGAACGCACCTTACCCTGTTATCTTCCGCCTTTGTCCAGAGCAGAGCCTCTATCATAACCCTTCGCTAACGGGTCCAGGTGACCCGGGCCATCTTGACGTCGTCGCTCCATTTATATTCCACGCTGCCGCTGAAGGCCTTGTTGAGGACCTTTCCGAGCATCTGGGCGAACTTGTCCGTGGTCGTGGTTATCACGATGGTCGAGCCCTTCTCGCTGATCTCGATTATCCTCTCAAGCGGGTTGGTGTGCCTGGCCCTCTCCTCCTTATTCCTTACGAGATTGAGTATCTCCTCCCTGTGGAGTTTGAGGAACTCGCCCTGAAGCGTCACGTAGCCTCCGGCGAATTTGTCCCGTATCTTCTGGCACGCGGGGCAGACGACCTTGACGCGCTTTGTTTTCCCCTTCAACTCCCCTTTAACGCCCAGCCTCCACCTCTTGTTGTGGTAGACCGCGGAACACTCGGTGCACACCGCCATGTCGTCCGGCCCTATCTTCAGAAGATACGAGTCCTTTTCCGTGTCAATCGCCTTTTGCTTCGAATACCTTGCGGCGCCTTTCATAAATAAACCTCCTCGCTGTCGTATTATTATCCGTTAAAACAATCTGGTTATCTCGTCCCTCTCGTAAAATTTAAGCCTTTTTTCCTTCCCGGCCTCGATTATCCTGACCCCTTTCCTCTTATCCGTAACGCTGCCTATGCGGGCGCTTTTTATACCCGACTCTTTAAGCCCCGCGATTATCCTCCCCGTATCCCGCGGATCAACCGTAAGGAGGAGCGCCCCGGACGCTATCGCGCCCATGGGGTCGAGCCCGAAATACCAAAGGAGTTCGACCGACTCCGGCACGAGCGGGATATTATCCCCCTCTATAAGCATACCGACGTTCGAGGCTATCGCAAGCTCGTAGAGGCCCGCTGAAAGCCCCCCTTCCGTGGGGTCGTGCATGGCGTGCACGCGGCCTTTATTTAACGCTATCCGGGCGTCTTTTACAACACTTATTCCGGGGTTCCTTACAAACCCCCGGCATTTTTTCATGAAACCCTCTGAAAAAACCCCCTTCAGCGCCCCGGCCTTTTCCCGTGCGATGATGCTCGCGGCCTCGAGCGCGATGCCCTTTGTAAGGATTATATCATCGTTACGCCTGCCCCCGGCTGAAGAGACAAGCCTTTTCCTCGGAACCGTGCCGAGCATCTGCCCCACTATAACCGGCCTTTCGACCCCGCGGGCGACCTCGGTATGTCCGCCGCAGAAAGACACGCCGAGTTGGAGGCATGCGCGGCTTATGCCGGCAAATATCCTCTCCGCGTCCCTTTGCGCGGCCCTGCCCTCGGGCAAAAGGACGGTTGAGAGAAACCACCTCGGGGTTCCGCCCATGACGGCTATATCAGTCGCGTTTATGTGTATGGCGTAAAACCCCATGTCCTCGACAACGAACGTTATCGGGTCGGTCTTGGCAAGGAGAAATTTCTTTCCCCCGCAGTCCAGTACCGCGCAGTCAATACCGATTGACGGACCTATGACCACGCTCCTCGTAAGGGTGGGGGCGGAATATCGTTTAAGCAGTCGGGAGAGGAATTTGAGGGGTATCTTACCGACGGGGAGTTTTTTCCGGTCCGGGCTGGGTCTGGTCACTGGCTGA
>JACRCI010000105.1 GCA_016219105.1 Deltaproteobacteria bacterium
CGCCATAAAGGCGGAGAGTGCCGCCATAAAGGCGGAGAACGATGCCATAAAGGCGGAGAGTGCCGCCATAAAGGCGGAGAGTGCCGCCATAAAGGCGGAGAGTGCCGCCATAAAGGCTTCGAGGACTTGGCGCTGGACCTCAATTCTGCGGTGATATTATAGCCGGTATGTCGAATGAAGCAGTCGAGAAATAATATAAAGGCTCACAAGGCCGTCGAGAGAGGCCCTTTGCCCAAGGTGTCGCTTATCCTCCTCGACTGGACGTGCCGCGAGAGATTCTTCGCACTCGATTGGCTCTCCAAACAGGACGTTCCGAGGGAGGAGTATGAGATCATCTGGGTCGAGCTTTACGACCGCGTGGTGCCGGAGGCCATGGAAAAGGCCGACGTCGTGATAACCTGCGGCCAGAAGGGGAGGTATCATAAGCACGCTGGTTACAACGCCGGGCTACTCAAGGCAAGGGGTGAGGTTATTACGGTCTGCGACAGCGACGCGGTCTTTCCGCCCGACTTCATAACGTCCATCAAGGAGAAGTTCAACCTCGGCCGCGGCCGTGACCCGAAATCCATCGTGCTTATGCATTATGAGAGGAGAACGAACTCCACTTACCCCGACGGCATGACCGACATCAAGGGCCTCGATGACTTCGAGTGGGTGCCGCTATGGCATAATGTAGGCGCATGCGTCAGCGTCAGATACGACGACGCTGTGCGCTTCGGCGGGTTCGACGAGCACGAATCCTTCAGGGGATACATATGCGGTCCTTACGAACTCGCATGGAGGCTCGTAAATGCCGGCATTCCGGAGGAGTGGCACGACCCCGGTGTTACCCTCTGGCACTTCATGCATGCGAACATAGACAACTACAACATCAGGGGCATAAGCTTCGACGCGCTCTTCGAGATAGCCTTCATGCGACCCCATCTGAAGGAGCATGCCTTCAACGCCGTGGAGGCCTTCTCTACCGGCCGGCTTCTTCCGCTAAATGAAAATCCGAAGGTGCATGATATCCGAATGTCCAGGCGCAAGTTCGGATCGTCCTATGAAAAGGAATACGCCACGAAGACCGGGCCAGAGGGATTCTCGAGGGGCGAGGTCCTGCTGATGAGGGTTTTCTATTTCGGCGAGTTCCTCCGGGAGCATCTGCAACCGCGATTCCCGTTGTTTTTCAAGGCGTACGGCCGCCTCATGGACAAGTTGCTCCCAGGGAGTCTCATGGATTGGTGGATTTACAAAATAAAGGGGGCCTCGAAATAGCGCTGCACGAAGATGATTACGCAAAGCGATCGGATGAACATTCTTTTTGTCAGTGATGACGATTTGACCAAATCGGTGATATACGATATCCATGTCATGGCCGAAGGGCTTTCGCTACGCGGCCACATGGTCTATGTAGTCGACTGTAAGCGCGACAGTCCCGACTGGTTCAGAACGATAGAAGAGAATATGTCCAGGGTTTATACGGATTCGCGGGTGGGCATGTTCCGTTACACGATGCTCACGTTTCCTATTTTTACTGAGAACCTTCGTTCGTTCATTACGAAGTTCATCTATGCGTTTTCGAGTTGTTATAAAGTGGCCGGAAGGGTCGTGAAGGAGAAGAAGATTGACGTCATTGTCATCTACTCGGTCGTCAACAGCGGCTTGCCGGCGATACATCTGGGAAGGAGATTCAATATCCCCGTGGTCTTCAGAAACATAGACATGCTTAATCGTCTCAACGCCAATCCGACGATACGAAATGCGGTGGCGTTTTTCGAGCGCAGGGTCTATCCGCGAGTGGACAAGATCTTCGCCCTGACCCCCAAGTACGCCGAATATGTGGTTGGCATGGGGGGACGGGATTCCGCCATAGACGTACTTCCCTTCCCGGTGGAGATTCAGGAACCAGAAGCCGCTCCCTCCAGTCTTGACGACGACTTCCCGGAGGTTTGCAGAAGATGGGTCGGCGAGAACAGGCAGATGATAGTGTTTGTAGGCCATTTGTACAATTTCAGCGGCTTGGCTGAATTTCTTCGCGAGTTACCCGAGATAATAAAACAGGCCCCGGACGCGAGGTTATTGCTCGTCGGAGACGGCCCCATGCGCGGCGAGCTGGAGACCGTTATCTCCGGCTTGAAACTCGAGGAGTATGTGTTTATAACCGGACTACAACCCTTCAAGCTTATGCCTAAGTATATAAATATGGCCGCAGTATGCATAAACGCCTATCCTGTCTCTGGTGACATGAAAGACCTCTTTGCCGCCAAGGTAATTCAGTATCTCGCTTGCGGCAAGGCGACGGTATCTTCCGCCCTGCCGGGCATGACGAGTATGCTGGCCGGAGAGTCGTGCGGAGTCGTCTACGTCAACGACGCCGCGGCCATGGCGCGCGAGTTGATTTCGCTGTTCAAATCCCCGGAAAGAAGAGATAGGCTTGGCCGTGCGGGACTTGATTACGTCAGGCGAGTCCACAGCCGGGAGAGGGTTATCGTTAAGCTGGAGGACGGTTTAAAGGATGTAATAGAGAAAAAGCGGATGCGAGGCCCACGTGCGCGCCTGGCGACCTGAGCGTTCTTGGTGGGATGGGCCCGAATACTTACTGAGGACGGGCGCGTTTTTTTTCGACAAACGCAAAAAGAAAGCTCATTGGAGGCATCGTCGTGATAAAAGAAGTCATCACATATATACCGAAGAAGATAATCAAGTGGGCCGTGCTCTATCCGATTTCCATGTACAGGCTTCGGCCCATTTCGCATTCAGCCAACAATGCGATATCCACGTTTGTCTTGCGCTGCATATGGGGCAAGATTACGGATGAAATTACGGTATACACGGACTACGGCACGAAGTTCGTATTTCATCATCCGGAGGACACGGGCTGGGAGTATGTCTACACGCACAGGACATTCGAGGCAGGGACTACGAAGCTACTGAATTCGATTCTGAGGCCAGACGACGTAGTCTTCGATGTCGGCGGGAATTTCGGCTGGTATACCGTGCTCTTCAGCCAGATACTGAAGAACGGGCGTTGCCATACTTTCGAGCCGATACCATGGATACTCGACAAGCTCAAGTTTCACTTGAAGCTCAACGGCCTTGGCCGGAACGTGACCATCAATCAGGTGGCCGTTGGGGAGAAGAGCCAGACGGTTCGCCTCTATAGCTTTGAAGGTGAAAACCACGGGCTCAGCTCGCTTTTGCCGCTCGGAAGGGAGAAGTACTCAACCTGCGACGCGACGATGATAACGCTCGATCAGTACGTGCGCGACAACAAGATAAACAAGGTGGATTTCATAAAGTGCGACGTCGAGGGCTCCGAGTTTGACGTTGCAAAGGGCGCGGCCGCGCTCTTCTCGTTACCGGTGCCGCCGATGTGGCTCTTTGAAATAAACTACGAGACGGCGGAGGCGTTTCACCATAAACCGAGCGAGATACTTGATTTC
>JACRCI010000107.1 GCA_016219105.1 Deltaproteobacteria bacterium
CACCCTGAAGTCGTTGAACCCGTAAAAGACCCTGCCTCCGCTCTGCCTTTTCGGCGGCGATACGGCCCTTATGAAATTCCCGTCCCTGTCAACGACGACTATCCTCCTGTTGAGCCTGTCTATCACGTAGATCCGCTCGTCGTTGTCCATGGAGAACCTCCCGGGGATGAACTTCTCCATTGCCGGCGGGAGGCCTTTTATCACGAACGGCTTTATGACCTTGTTCTGGACGTCAACGAGCTTCATCTCGTTGGTCTTGCCGTCCACTATGAAGAACTCCCCGGCGGAGGTCCTCGCAACGGCCATGGGCATCGCGAAATTCTCGTGGGAAAGCTCGGCGAGGTACCTGAAATCGTTGTCAAAGGAGACGAGGCGGTTATTGAGGGTGTCCGCGACGTACATCCTCTTTTTGGCCTCGTCGAAGAAAAGCGAAGCCGGCTCGCTGAACATGCCCGCGGACTCGTCCTTTATTATCGCGGCCACGACGGTGAACCCCTTTTCGCGCGCCGCATGCGCCGGATGCGGCAACAAGACCGCGGCCAGCAAGGCCGAAAACATGACGAATTTAAGCCGGTGTCCCACGGATACCCTCCCGGTCAGATCTGATGACAGACTATGCAAAGATCCCTGTCCTTGCCGGCCCTCAGTATGGATTCCTCGGGCGAGGACATGGGGTTGTGGCACGTGGCGCAGTTCATGGGCGACTTGGTCCTCGGGTCCAGCACCCTTTCCCCCACGGGATGGGTGAACCTGCCCTGCGTGGGGTGGCACTTCTCGGAGACGCACGTATCGTTGCCCCTCGCCATGAAGTAGCGGTTTGAAGAGCCGTGCGAGGTGTGGCAGGACGAGCACTCGTCGAGCCTCGCGTGCCTGAATTTGCCCTTCCTGACGGCCGTTAAGGTGTCGGAATGGCACGCGTAACACACCCTGCGCTCCTTGTCCCTCATCAGGGAGGCCGTGTCGGCTGAGTGGGGGGTGTGGCAGCTCGTGCAAGGGTTCTCTCCGGCCCCGGCCACGAGGTGGCTGTACCTCGCGTTAAATCCGGGCATGGCCGCCTCGTGACACCTCACGCATAAGGCGCTGCCGGCCTCCCTCAACCCCGCGCCGTCCGAGGAGTGGCATGCCTGACATTTTTTCTCCGCGAACGGCCTGTGCAAGCGCGCCCTGAGTATCCCCGCGTTATCGGAGGAATGGGGGTTATGGCATCCAACGCAGTCGGTCCCCTCTCGTATGACCGGCATGTCGCCGTGCGCCGAGGTAATCCTTGCGGAATCGGCCGCATGGCATCCAACGCAGAGCGCCTTCCTGTCCTTTATCAGCAACCCCTCCCTCTGAGAAGAATGCGGGCTGTGGCAGCCGAGGCAGTTGCCCTTCGCCACCTCCGGATGCACCCGCTTTCCGCCCGCAATGACGTCTTTAGGATGGCAGGAGTAGCAGACGGCGCTGGCGCTGCCTTCCTTCAAAAGCCCGGCGTGGTCCGAGGAATGCGCGTCATGGCAGGCCAGGCAGTCGCCCTTCTCCACCGGGGCGTGCACAACGGCCCCGGCGGCGAGCCTCTTTTTCTCATGGCACGAATAGCACAGGTCCTTTACGCTGGATGAGATGAGCTTTGTATGCCTCGAGGCGTGCGGGTTGTGGCATGAGGTGCAAAGACCCATCTCCACCGGCCTGTGCACGACCTTGCGGCCCATCATGGCCGCGGATTTCGGATGGCACTCGATGCACAGGCCCCTGGTGTTTTTCACCATCTCGGAGCGGGCGAGGCCGGCAAACGCAAAAACCGCGGGCACGATAAAAAAGAGGACGTAAAAGCCCGCCTTTTTACACGCCGCTCCGTACGGCGCCGGGTCTTTGACCTTCCATTTACCTATAGCTTCGAATGGCACTTCTTGCAATCTCCCTTTCCAAAAGGTTCGTGCTTTATGTCGTGAAGGAGTTTTTTGTCCTCAGACATGTGGGGCTCATGGCAGCCGAGGCAGTCCGAGCCCTTCGGAGAAATGCCCCCGTGCGCCTTGACCCCTTTGTCGCCAGCCATATCCGCGTGGCACCTGTTGCAGACGGCCCTGCCGTCCGATGAAAGGAGGCCGCGCCTGTCCGAGGAATGGGAGACGTGGCATTCGAGACAGCCGCCGTCGCCTACGACCTTGTGGACTTTAACGCCCTCCTTCTTGAGTTCCTTGCTCATCGCGCCGTGGCACGAATAGCAGAGGCTTTCCACGGGCCTGGCCAGCACGCCTTTTATGCGGCCACCGTGGGGCGCGTGGCAGGCCGCGCACCTGCCCTCCTCCACCGGGGCGTGGCGGACCTCGCTTTTCCTGAGTTTTTCCATGACCTTGCCGTGGCACCTGTTGCAGAGGCTGCCGACGTCTGCGAGAAGCTCCACCGCGTTGTTGCTCGAATGCGCGTCGTGGCAGGCGAGGCAATTGCCCTCGCTCACGACCCTGTGGCTCCCCTCCTCCGCGGCCAGCCTGCTTATGTCGGTATGGCAAGTAAAACAGAGCTTGTCCTTTTCGGCCGAAAGGAGCTTTTCGGTCGGGCCGGCGTGCGGGGTGTGGCAGGCCGTGCACCTCCCTTCCTTCACCTTCGGGTGCGACGACACGAGATTGAACCTCGTCTTTTCAACCCTGTGGCAGCTATAGCACAACTCTCCCTCAGGCGCGGAGAGGATTGACTTTTCGTCCGACGCGTGCGCGTCGTGGCATACGATGCATTTCGCCTCCTTCACCGGGGCGTGCGTAACGCCGCCGGTAAAGGCGTCCTTATTGTGGCAGAGGTAGCACAGGTCCGCCCCCTCGGCCCTTAGGACGTGGCTCTTTTCCGAGGCATGCGGGTCGTGACAGCCGGTGCAGTCGGACTGCTTTATCGCGGTGTGGATATATTTTTTACGGTGCTTCTTCTCAGTTTCGGCGTGACAGCCGTAGCACAGGTTCTTTTCCCTGCCGGCGAGCTCGTATTTATGGTCAGAGGCGTGCGGGTTGTGGCAGGCCGTGCACTCGCCCTTTAAAACCGGCGAATGGACGGAGGCCTTCTTGCCAAAGCCGGCCTTTTGCTCCTTATGGCAGCTGTAGCACAAATTGTCCCTCTCGAGCGCGGTCTTAAGAGGCGCCGCCGAGCCCGGAGGGTTGTGGCAGTCGGCGCATCTTCTGGCCGCAAACGGGCTGTGGATGTAATTCCTTACAAGCCCGTCCCCGGCGGATGCGTGCGGGGTGTGACAGGAAAGGCAGTTCGTACCAGCGACACCGTAACCGAGATGGCCCTTTATGGAGGCGGCGCTTAGCGGGTCGTGGCACATGAGGCACAGTTTGTTGCCCTCGTCAACGAGCGTATTGCCGTGCTCGGACGAATGGGGGTCGTGACAGTTTTTGCAGCCCTCGGCCGCGGCCCTGTGGGTGGTCTTTTTCTCGAACAGGTCCTTTGAGTGGCATTTATAGCAGATGTTGTTGCCTTCAAGCCGCGTAAGCCCCTTTCCGGCCGAGGAATGAGGGGAGTGACACTCAAGGCACTCGCCCTGCCTCACCGGCGTGTGCGGGGTTCCTTTTTCGAAAGCTTTCTTTTCGTTTTCATGGCACTGGTAGCACAGCTTCGAGCCCTCTGAGCGCAGGATAAGCACGCCCAAGAGGCCGTGCGGGACGTGGCAGCCCTCGCAGTTGCCCTCCGCAACAGGCCGGTGGACAATGCCTCCCTTCAGGTACCTCGCGTATTCTTCCGTATGGCAGTCGGTGCAGGACTTGCGCGCAACCCTTGTCGGGGCCACGCAGCCCGAGACAAGGAGCGAGGCTGACAGGAATACGAACGCTATCAAGAGGATGCGGGCTCTCACTTCGTTTTCTCCCCCTCCTTCGTTTTCTCCCCCTCCTTTTTTTCCTCCCCCTGAGGCGCCGCGAGCTTCCTCAATTCGTCCTCGTTTACGACCACGGGCACCGTCTCCCTCAGACGCTGGAGGTATCTTGCCTCAAGCTTCTTGAACTTCTCCCTTCCCACGGTCGAGTCTATCTGGCCCCTGACGCTCGCCAGCGGCTTCAACGCGCCTTTCTCCATCCTTTTGAACTCGAACACCGAATACCCGTAATCAGAGGCCAGAGGCCCGATGATGCCGCCCCGCTTCGCGCGTTGAAGCTGCTCAAGCGCGTCGCCCGTAAAACGATCGGCCGGCACAAGGCCTATCTCGCCGCCCTTTACCCTGGATGGGTCTATGGACCGCGCCTTCGCCAGATACCCGAAGTCGGCGCCCTTTTTTATCTCCTCGACCACGGCCACGGCCTCTTCCTCGTCCTTTACCAATATCATCCTGAGTTCAAACCTGTCCGGCTCCATGAACCTGTCCGGATTGGCGTTATAATACCCTGTAATTTCCTTTTCTTCAACCTTTACCAGCGGCAGGACGGCGGTCTTCTTGAACGTGTCAATGAGGCGCTCTTCCCTGTAGCGGTCTATTTTATCCTTCAGGGCGCTGTCCTTTTCGTACCGCCGGGCGCGGCTGAAGGCCTCCCTGTCGAGGAGGCTCCGTATGACGAGCCGGTCCATAACGGTCTTTCTCGTCTCATCATCATACTGTGTCGGCTGCTGCGAGGGCTGCTCGGCCGGGCTCTTTTTAACCCTGGCGAGTTCCCTCAGAACCTCCGAGGCGTATATCGGCTCGCCGTCAACCTTCGCGACCACGGTCTCGCCCGCGTTCGCCATGTCCGGGGCTACGGCCTTCAAGACGCCGTCGTTTACCGTTACGTCCGCCGCGTCGCGGAGCCGCGCGAAAAATCCGTCCTCCTTCTCCTTTATCCTGCGGGCGGCGAGGTTCTGCCGTATGAAATCGCGTTCGTGGGAGCTAATCTGCTGAGCCGGGGGAGGTGTGGTTTTTTTCTCTTCCTCAACTACGGCCTGAGGCTCGTCCTTTTTTTCCCCGGCGTCCTTTTTCCCTTCCTTTTCCTTTTTCTTAAACTCTTCCTTATAGTAGTCTTCTATCTCCTTATCCGTAACGGACACCTTGCTGAGCACCTCTTCGTTGCGGAGACGTTCGAGGAAGAGATTGAGCCTGAAGTTGTCGAAAGGCTTCCTGAAATCGTCCAGCCTGTCGAGTTCCATCCTCTCGGCCTCTATCACCATGAGTTTGCGGTCTATTATCTCGTCCAGAAACTTCCGGTAATCCTGCGCCACGAAAGACTTGCTCTCCGAGAGCGCCTCGCCGACGCGGCGGCTCGCGTGAAGCCTCTTTATCTCCTTGACGAACTCCTCCACGGTGATGGTTGTATCCCCGACCCTGGCGGCATAGGGCTTCTCGCCGCCTCCCGTAAACGGCCATGCCGCCGGAGAATACCGGGGCAGGACGAGGAAAAACAGCGTTAAAAGGACGAATGCCGCCGCGAGGGGGCTTAGCCCCGGCAGCGTATGACGGCGGATGCGGCTTTTCGCCGCATGACGCCCGGGGGCATCATGCGTTACGGTTGACGTCTCGGCTTTTTCTTTCACCATTTTATCGTTTCTATCATCTCTCTGACCACTTTCTGCGCGAGGGCGGTTACGCTCCTCACCGCGCCTATGTCGAAGATGATGATATACTCGTCTCCTCTCCTTCTCCACTGTTCCGACCATACCACGCGGCCGGTGGCGGAATCTATCAGCCTCGCGGACACGGAAACCGTCGGGACCCCGCCGCCGCTCCTGCCGTCGTCGAACTCCTCCACCGCGCCCACCAGCACCCCGTCGGCCTTGAGGCGTTTGCCGAGAATGCTTATCCTCTCGAGTTCCATCTCCCCGATTGTGTCTATGCGTTCCTGTATCATAAACTGCAGGATATTGCCAGTCTCTTCGACGCGGTACCTGCCGCTTCTGAAGATCTCGGTAACGTAGGTGTCCGTGAAAATACGCCCGGCGTCTTTCCTTCCGCTTAAATTATTGAAAGGAAGTACGGCTATCTTCTTGAGTCCGGCCGCCCCCTCTCCGGTAGGGGCCACCCGTTGAGTGGAAGGCAGCATGGAACATCCGCCGAAAAAAAAAGCCGCAAGCGCCACCGCCAGGACGCCTTTCAGGAAAGACCTCATAGCTTGAATTCTTTAACGGTTTCCTCCAGCTTTTTCGCGGCGTCCGCGACCCTTTTGTCCGCCCGAGTCTCCTTTGCCGCCGCGGAAATCTCCTCCGCCGCCATCCTGATCGCGCCCATCCTGTCCCTGAGTTTACCGACCATTACGTTCAAGGCCGAGGCAAGCTCCCCGAGCTCATCGCCTTTGCGCACGCCGAATACGACCGTGAGATCCCCGGCGCCGACCCTGTCTTTCAGCTCCTTTTCCATCCTGTAAAGAGGCCCGGCTATCCTGTGGGGGATAAAAATTGCTACCGCTGCCGCGGCCACCATCCCGACGGCAAACGCTATTATAACAGCAGGCAGGAGTATATCCAGAAAATTCTTAGCGTTGATGTGGAACTGCCGGTAAGTCTGCCCCACCTCCTGATTGCTCATAAGATAGAAGAAACCGCTCGTCAGGCCCACCGATACGAACACCACAAGCATCATGCCGAGGAGCAGCCTCAGTTGCATCTTCCTCTTGATGGAGTAGTTTATGAGCCTCCTTCTGTTCTTGGGCATTACGGCCTCCTCTTTGGTCTCAGGCGATGGATGTTGGAAATCCGGGATGTGGAATCTCGCACCCGAACCCTTTTTTTTATTGTCCGGTTTAAATCCCTCCCCTGTGGCATTGTTCGCAGAGGTCTTTCTCCAGCGATATACGCGCGTAATAATTCTCGCCGCCGCCGTGCGGATAGTGGCACGTGACGCACGTTATGACGTTGCCCTCGATGGTGGGAAACTCCGGCGGGATTTCTATGTCGGCCTTCCAGCTCGATATGCCGACCGGATGGGTCACCATCCTCGGATGGCAGGACTCGCACGCCTTTATCCTCAAATCCCTGCCGCCGGCAAGCCCGACGCCGTGATGGCCCAGCTCGACCGTCTCCCTTACGACAAGCCTCAACCCGACCGCGGATAAAGACTCCACATCGATGCATGTGTCGCCGCTCGAATCAATCCTGAAAAGCCTCACGGAAGCGCCCGGCGGAGATGCCTTTGCAACGGCCTGGGCGGCGGGTTTTTCGAACCGGGCCTCAGTGTCCATGGTAAAATCTCCGGACACCGAGATGTTGCCGAAGACGTCCCTCGATATGATGCGCCAGTGGTACTTCCCCGCGCCCCTGAGCCCGGATATCCTCACGCCGTGCTCGGTCTTAAATAACATCTCCGACTGTATCCGTTCGCCGTATCCCGGCGTCTTCCCGTATTCCACGGCCGCTACCGTTGGCCTGTCGGTTTCCCATGCGACAACGGCCTCAATAAAGATGCCCTGTTTTATCTCGTCGACCCGCGGGTTTCTGATAAGGGGGACATTGCGGTATCTCTCCACCTTGACGTTATACGGCTTGAATGCGGCGACCCGGACCTGGGACTCCTGTTTCCGTGGCCCCCTGACCTTTAACTCAACCTCGTATGTCCGGTCAAGGGAAAGCCCCTTCAAAAAAAACGCGGCGCGGGTCAGGCTCTCATGGGAATCAATCTCCCAGACCCTGCCCACGCTCATCTCCTTTATGATGTGGCATGTCTCGCATCTATCCAGCACCCCGTCGTGGATAAGCCTTTCTTTCCCTATCTCGGCATAGATGTCCATAAGACCGAGTTCGCGCGCCCTGACCCCGGAATGGCACTGCCTGCAGTTATCCTTGCCGCCGGCCGCGCACGTTATCGCCAGGACCAGGATAAAAAAAAACAGGCACTACGCGCTTGGGCAGGAGAAAGACGCACCGGCTCTTTCTATGCATCATCGACCGTTCCAACAGGATATTGAAAAAGTCCATCCATGGCTTTTTCAACTGCGAAACCTCACAAAGTGCTCGCTTTTTCAAATCTCGCAATTTGGCAATCCATCCATGGATTGCTTTTAGCAGGGTGTTTTTCAACACCCTGCTAAAAGTCCATCCACAGGCGGTCTTTACCCTTGAACTTCGCAAAAGGCATCTTCTTTGCGAAGAGGGAAGGCAGGGTTTTCGTGAGATTGAAGACGTTGCCGGCCACGTCCTCGGCCGTAACCTTAAAGCTCAGGTTCCTTATATCGTAATCATGGCCGAGGGGATACTCCATCTTCTCCGGAATGGAAAGCCCGTCTCCCCCCAATTTTTTGACCGTATTGCCGTCGCGGTCAACTATGGAAAACTGCCAGGACTTGATGGGCTCGTCACGGCTGTAATCGAAGCTGAAAAGTACCGTTTCCTCCACTATATCCACGTCCACGTTTATGACCGGGGGATTGTTTTTAATCCTGACGGGTCCGGAGGCAATGCCCTCGTTGCCGGCCTTGTCCGTCACCATCAACTTGAGCGTATACTTGCCGTCCCCGGCGAGGGTCTGAGAGTCGTTCTCTCCCCTCCATATCAATTTTTTGGGAACCCTGCCGTATCCCCTGTCGTTCCTTACCGCAACCCCATTGCCGTCGAGTATCTCCACCCTCCACTCATCTATGTCATCAACGCTCAAAAGCCTTGGCTCAATTGTAACGTTCCCCCTCTTGGCCGTCGAGAATATGTTGCTGCTCATGGCCACGGTTATCTTCGGCGGGGTATCGTCCACGACAACCTTGGTGACCGCGTCGAAGGTAAAAGCCGCCGCGTTCCGCCCGGCGGCGGTTATGTCCACCACATACACCCCTTCCGCCGACGGGGCCGTGACGGTCCCCTCGTACTCGTCCTTTGCAACCCTCGAGAGAACTATCTCTTCGTCCCCCACAACCGCCATTACCTCCTCCGGCTCCATGCCGAGCGGCAGAAACTTGACCTTCATGTCCCTTTTCTGTCCGGCCTTTCCTATCACCGGGTAGATAATGACCCTCTCTATCTCAAACGGACTCATCGCGCTCTCTCTCACGAAGAACTTGTCCGATATGCCGTTGACTATGTCCCTGACGACGATGGAGGCAAGCATGTCGAGCGATTTAACGACCCCAAGCCCTAAAAACCCCTCGAAATCGCGCCCTGTATAGGTGATGTTGTCAGCCCATATTATGCTTCCGTCAACCGCGCTCACCATGCGGCACGAAACCCCGACGATCACCTTGTCCGCCACGGTCGAATAATAGTTGACCGCCCCTATCAGTGCGGCGTCGGCGCCGAGGACACTCCCCATCTCCCTTGCCGTTGCCCTCGTTATGGCGCCGGTATAGCGGATCCTCCGCTTTGTCAGGAACTCATCAACACGGGAATCGTCCGTGATGACCACCCCCCGGGACTCGAGTTCCTTCTTGATGTAACCCTTTATCAGTTCAGCGGCGAGCTGGTTTTCGGAAAGGTTTTCAAACGGTAAAATCGCGATTGCCTTGACGGCGATGGGATAGGTGAGTCCGTTAAGGCCGTTAGTTCCATTACCATTGCCGTTGCCGTTATGGCCGTTTTGAGCGGCCACGGGAGAAACACATACCCCGAGGGCCAGGACTATCAGTAGAGAAAAAACAACTGCCGAGGACCGAAGCCGAAGCCCTGACGCGCTTCTATGTTCCGTTATGCTTATACCGACGGACCGCATGAGTAACCCCGCATATCAAATTCTGCTTCTCGCCGCCCCCCGGCGGCAGAACGTAAAATACACGCCGACACGCTTACAGAAGCGTGTCGAGGGCCGTCTTTACCGCCTTCCTTGTAAGCGTATTGGCGTCAAGGCCCTCCAGCCCTATTATCTTCCTCCAGAAACCGCTTCCGGTGGCCATTGCCTTGGCCTGCCACAGTATTATCCCTGAACCGGTATCGAGCATCCTTATCGAGACGGAAACGATGCTTTCGCCCCTTCTCCCCTCGTACTCATCCACGCTTCCGAGCACAACGGCCTGTACGCCAAGCCTCTCGCCGAGGAGCTTAAGCGTCTCCCTGTCGAGCTCCGACACCATCCCCTCCTCGGCGCCGGTGGCCCTCAAGACGAGAGAAAGGATCTTGCTCACCTCGCCCTGCTCTACAACGTCGAAGACGCCCCTGGAAAGGATGTCCACCATCACCACCGCCCTCACCTTCTCGCCGGCGAACCTGTCCGTGGTGAAATTGTTGAAGGGGAGCACGGCGACCTTCTTTATATAAGTAAAATTGGCGTCGGGGTTCACATATCTTATAACCGAGCCCCCGCAACCGGCGATAACCAGGAGAACCGCGACCAAAATAACCCTGCCAGTCCTGAACAGCATGTTACAATTATTATACATCGTCAATCTCCTTTATGCAACGTTTTTATTCAATGTCGTTAACAATAAAACACCGCGGCCCGCGGCATCAGAACCTGATAGAGGTCCTGGCGAAAAACGACTGATTTTTACCGTTGCCGCTCGTTGTGGCGTCATAACCCATGCGGAACGAAAGCCTTCCGAAAGGCTGCCAGCTGAAATCCCATCCCATCCCGGTTGTACCGGTGGATTTATTAAGCCTGGTGCCGATCTGTACCTGCCTCGTGGGCAGCCACGAAACGCTGAGACCCTGCGAGACCTGAGGTTTGATGTTCATGGAGCCGGAGAGGTATATCTTCCTCGTCGGCGTGTATGAAAAATTCATATTAAGCGATTCGGAGGTCGAGGATGTGCTCGCGCCGCCGCTGTTGTTTGAACTTTCGGAATTGCTGCCGTTGACCATTGCCGTTAGACTTTGCCATGGAACAAGCCTGAAACTCCAATAATAACTCCTTGACTCGCTTGTTGCGTTCTGCTCCGGACTCTCGCTCGTTGCGAAAGTGGTTGACAGATTGAGGTCAACCCCGGTGTAGAGCCTCATGGAAACCGCTGTCCCGACGGAATTAGAGGTGGACGTCACCGTGCCGTCGGCCGTGGACTGCCCATGGCTGTAGGAAAAATTCCCGTTTACCGTATCGAGCGGGCTTGACGAAAGCGAAAGCGAATATCCGGCGCTTCCGGAGGTCGTCGTTCCCTTCAAGGCCTGCGTCGAGGATGAAGTTGATGACGAATACGATGTCGAGGCCGTAAGGTATCTCGGGAAAAAGACGTATTGCAGATTGAAACCGTATCCAACTCCGGTTACGTCGTTGTTGCTTACGCCGCCCGCTTCCCTCAGCGAGTGGTCGTAGTTGAGCGTAAAACCGGCGTTAAGCCGCCGGGTCGGAGTATACGAAACATTGAACCCGCCGAATTCGTGGGTTGTCGTATAAGAAAAGGTTTCCGTCGGCGTCGAAAGAAAGAAGGCACTCGCCTGTATCTCGGTCACCCTTACGGATATCCCCTGGCCGGTGGTGTTTACCACCTTGAAATACCTCGCGGAGATTTCGCTGAAGGAAAACTCGAACCTGTTGAAGAAAGAATTGTATACGGGCACGAGCGAGCCGTGAGGCGTCCATGTTATATTGTCCGGGCTTGAATAAAGTTGCCAGCCGAAATTATAAAGTCCGTTTACGATGTTCGATTCCTCAGCCGTCGTAGTCGTGATATAGACGTAAAGCGAATGGACCGTTTCGGCGCTCAGAAAACCGACGCCTATGTTCCAGTAGGCCGTCGTAAGGTCAATCGTGGGGGTGACGGCGGTTGTGGTGTCGTTGTCTATAAGCTCCGGCTCGGCGGCGAGCGTCACGAGAAGCGGGGTTGCGCTCTGAACGGACAGCCCGGCGCTGGGGCCGAGCAGGAAATCGAACCTCCGGGGGCCGGACATGCTCTCGCTCGTCGTGGTGGTGGTCTCGTAGCCGAGGTTCGCGCTCGTCCCGACCTTCCTGTCCAGAAACGATCTCGAGAGGCTGGCCGAGAGATGGTGCGAAGGCGACTTGCTCGTTGTGCCTCCTATCCTGTCCTCGGTCGTGGAGTGGTTGAACGAATAATTTACGGAGGTCGGGATGTCCATGAATTTAAAAGCGTAGCCTGAGTTCGCGGCTATGAACGTCGAGACGGTATCCAGATTCTTCGGCGCATCCATATCCTCGCTCGTCGAGCGGTTCAACGTCAGGGCGAGCGACGGCCATTTCTCGGTCGGGAGCGTAAAGGACACGCTCATGTTGGAGTTGGCAATATGGTCGCCCTCCGAAGGGAGGGTCTCCGTCCTGTTGTAGCTGAACCTCAGGTCGTACATGGCCGGCGGGGTGAAATTCAGCATCAGTATCGGGTAAATGCTCGTCTTACGCTCGCTGTCCGTCTCCAGCACCAGCCACTGCAGATTGCCGGAAAGGCTTAACGTCCTGGTGATGGTCTTGTGAAAGCCTAAAGAGTAATTTTGCGCAAAGGTGGACGTGGTTGCCTTCACCCCCGCGACGTCGCTTTTGTTCTTGTAATAAGACAGGTCGGCCCCGAAGTCTATGTATGCAAAACTATTATCCGGCACGATCAATCCCATAAACACCGTAAACGTCGTCATGGCAACAAGGACGGCTTTTTTCATCTCACCTATCCAACTGGACTGCTCCATAAGGGTGTTTACCCACAGTAAGCTCTTTTATAATCCTTTCGCCTATCGGGTCAATGACGGAGACCGTATCCTCCGAGGAGTTCGTCACGTAAAGACGGTTGCGCCTCTCGTCCACCGCAAGCCCCACGGGGCCTCCTCCGGCGTCGAGGGTGTTCGTCACGACGTTGCTCGCGTTGAAAAACGTAACCGTATCGTCTTCCGTATTTACGACGAAAAGCCTGCCGCCGAACGCCTTAAGCCCCCTGGCCGGGCGTTTTGACACCATTACGGTCTCGGTCACCTGTCTCGATGCCGGAGAAACAACGGATATCGTACTGCTGCCCCTGTTGAAGACGTATACCTTTGAATCACCCACAGCCACGCCGGCCGGGGCGCTGTCAACCCTGACGGTCGCCGCGACGGAATCGTCTACGGCGCTTATGATGCTCAGGCTGTTCGAGAGTTCGTTTGTCACGTAAACCTCCTTCCTCTTCGCGTCGGAGGCGATGTGCGAGGGAAGTCTGCCCGTCTGTATCGTCTTCAACACCCTCTTTGTGGTTGTGCTTATGACCGCTACGTCGTTGGAGAGGCGGTTTGCCACGTAGAGTTTGCCCTCTATGGCGCCCTCGAAGTCCGGCACGAACGCAATGTCCACGGGCTCTATCCCGGCCGTGATGTCGAGGGTGTCGAGGGCGGTGAAACTCGCCGCATCCACGATGGATATCGTCCTTGAACCTGAATTAACCACATAGAGGATGTCCCGCGTTGAATTGAGTGCCATGCCCATTGGCTTTGCCCCGACTGTCGTAGCCCCTATAACCCTCTCAAGGCTCCTGTCTATTATGGATATGTAGTCCTCGGCGCTGTTGGATACGAAAAGCAGAAGTCCCATGGCGGACGGCGCCTGGGGCTCGAACTCGATGGAGGGGCTGAAGACGACCCTTTTCTCGACGGAGGCATACGGGTTCCATGCGATCGAAACAACATGGCTCTGCCCGGCCGCGAGGCTTACCTCAAAAAGGCCGTATACCTTTGCGCCGTCCGTTGGCAGCGACAGGCTCGCCCGCCCGCCATCTCTCAGCATCGAGGCGCTTGATACAACGACCCTCATACCCCTGTAGTCGCCCGGAGGGACGCGGGCCTCCTTTAACAGCATCTGTCTGCCGGCGAGTTCTATCGAGCTTACGGACGCGGGCTTATCCATAACCTTGACCCAGCCTCCGTCCGCGGACTCGATGGCCATTTCGCTTATTGTGAATTCGATGTCTGGAGGGGAGATAGAGGTTGAATGCATGTAAAAAAGGACCCTCGAATCGTCCCGGTTCACGGGCATGGCAAAGGGGGAATGATCCATACGGGATGGAATCCCGCCAAGACCCTCGCAGGAGGCCACGCAAAGGCAAAAGGGTATAAGGAATAAGAGCCTTATTGTCTTCAACTCTTTCACCCTTTTTCCGG
>JACRCI010000009.1 GCA_016219105.1 Deltaproteobacteria bacterium
GGGCGCTCTCCCATCCAGCGGGAGCGGGCTAAAAAGCCGCGTCAACGACCGCCTTGTACCGGGCGGTCGTGACCTCGAATTCGTCAATGTAAAAACCCTTCAGAGAAACCCTCCTTACCGGCCTTTCGTCCTCGTAGAACCTCCCCCTCCTGAGCCCGAATTCCCTGGCGAGCCCTCCGGTGTCAACGTCCTCGCTCCCCATGACGAACTGGCCGGCGGGGATGTATACCATCCCCTCCACGCGGGGGGCTTTCTCCCTTGAGCATGAAAACAGAAGCAACGCGGCCGTCAAACAGATACAGGCCTTTTTCATCTCCTCAACCTCTCGATATGTCGTAGAGCCTCGGCCCTGAACGGGTCGTCCGGCAACGCAAGTCTCATATACTCCTTGAACTGGAGAACGGCGTCCTCCCTCCGTCCGAGGGCCTCGTATGCCTGGGCAAGCCCGTAGCGGGCGTCCGGAAAAGCCGGGTCCACGGAGGAGGCGATCCCGTGCAGGACTAGGGCGCGGCGGAAATCCCCCCTGTCCGTATAGGAGTACGCCTCTGCGGCGTAGGCGAGCGCCGCCTCCCTCCTCGCGTCCCTGTGGTCCGGTATAAGCATAACGGCCTTTTCAAACTCCCTCCCGGCCTCCTCAGCGCGGCCGGCCCTGAGATATACGTAGCCGAGCCTGCGGTGGAGGTCTTCGTAGGGGCTTGAGAGCGCGATGGCCTTGAGGAGCTCCCCTTCGGCCTCGGCCAACATGCCCCTTATGTAGTACATCTCCGCGAGGTTCGAACGGGCCGGCGGATACCTCGGGTTGAGCCGGACGGCAGAAGCGTATTCGCTGAAGGCCGCCTGGCCCATGCCGGCCTTTTCATAGGCCATGCCGAGGTTGTTGTGAGGCCGCGCCCTGAACGGAGAAGCCGCAACCACGCTCTCCCACAGCCCGGTATCGTAACGCCACGCGAGGTTCCTCGAATATGAGGCGAGCGCGAAGGCAAAGACAATCGCGGCAAAAAAATAAACCTCTATCGTATCTCTGACAGCGGCCATAAAAAACCGGAAAACTCCGTCTAAAAGAGAGATGCTGAACCAAGTTCAGCATGACAGAGTAGTGAGGTTGTTTCGCGTTTCTAATCTGTCACCCTGAATTCATTTCAGGGTCTATCTGTCACCCTGAATTCATTTCAGTATCTATTTGTCACCCTGAATTCATTTCAGGGTCTATCTGTCACCCTGAATTCATTTCAGGGTCTATCTGTCACCCTGAATTCATTTCAGGTCTATCTGTCACCCTGAATTCATTTCAGGGTCTATCTGTCACCCTGAATTCATTTCAGGGTCTGAATACGAGATGCTGAACCAAGTTCAACATGACAAAGGGTGCGAAGGGATGCTGAAATTAATTCAGCATGACAAAATAAAAATCAAGTCAAGGTTACTTTCCTCCCCGCATATTCCCTCAGTCTTTCCTTTACTCGTCCCACATGCCGGCCTTGCGTAAGGCGGTGGCGAGGTTGCGCCGCGCCTCAGGCGTATCCTTTATCGAAAGAGCCGCCCTGAACTCGACTATGGCCCTGTCAAAAAGCCCCTCCTCGCCGTAAACCACCCCAAGGTTCATCCGCGCCTCAAAACGGCCGGGTTCGAGTTCCGCAGCCCTCTCGAATTCCCTTTTCGCCGCCGCCCGGTCTCCTTTTCGCCTGTATGCGAGCCCGATGTCGTTATGGAACTCGGCGATATCATGCCCTCCTTCAATGAGGGCGCTGAAACCGGCTATGGCCTCGTCCAGCATGCCGGCCTTGCGGAAGGCGTCCGCGAGGTTGCGCCGCGCCTTCAACGTATCGCCGAGGGCTACGGCCGTCTTCAACTCGGCTATAGCCAAACCGAAAAGGCCCATGTCGCGGTATGCTATGCCGAGGCTCATATGCCCCCTTGACTTGAGAGGGGACATCCTCACGGCGTCTCCCCACAGCCCCAGATCGTCCCGCCAGACAAGGTTCCTCGAATAAGAGGCGAGCGCGAAGGCAAAGACAATCGCGGCAAAAAAACAGACCTCCACCGTATCCCTGACAGCGGCCATAAGAAACCAAAAAACTCCGTCTAAAAGAGAGATGCTGAACCAAGTTCAGCATGACAGAGTGAGGTTGTTTCGCGTTTCTAATCTGTCACCCTGAATTCATTTCAGTATCTATTTGTCACCCTGAACCCTGTTTCAGGGTCTGAACTTGCGCTGAACCATGGCCTGAATTTATTTCAGGCTTATTTCAGCATCTCATATTTAGGGAAACTCTGATTAATTCTCTTTTTGTCATTGCGAGCCGCGTTTTTGCGGCGAAGCAATCTCGTAACTCACTGATTTGCCTATAGGACGAGATTGCTTCGCTGCGCTCGCAATGACTGGACTGGGAATTAATCAGAC
>JACRCI010000108.1 GCA_016219105.1 Deltaproteobacteria bacterium
AAATACTACCACCTCCCCGGCTAACAGGGAAGAAAAAACTCGACCGTTACGACGCTAAATCCCCGCGCCAATAGTCCCCGGCGCCTTCCGCATCACTGAGAAGCTCTTTTAGCGGGATTATACCCTTACCGAGGGCCTCATCCGCGGCCTCCATGGACAGCGCCCCGTCCAGCTTGAACCTGCCGCTCCTTGTGCGGATAAGCCTCGCCAGATGCGCCCCGCATCCGAGGGATTTACCCGCGTCATGGCAAAGCGTCCTCACATACGTGCCCCTTGAACAGCCCATGCTGAACGTGGCGTAAGGGGGCGAAAAATCAAGGAACGTGATGGAATGGACTTCTATCTCCCTGGGCTCGCGCTCCACGACCACGCCTTTACGGGCGAGCCTGTAAAGGGGAACCCCCTGCCTCTTGACGGCCGAAAACATCGGAGGGATCTGATGTATCCTCCCCACGAAACCCATAAGGACGTCCCTCAAGCCGCCCTCTGTCACCGATGCCGCGTCCGACGCCCCGACGACCCTGCCGTCGGCGTCGTAGGTGTCCGTCTCCACGCCGAGCTTCATGGTCGCGAGATACTCCTTTACGCCGCCCTGCAGAACCCCCGCGTATTTCGTGGCGCGGTTCACCACAAGCGGCAACACCCCGGTCGCCATCGGGTCGAGCGTGCCGAGATGCCCCACCTTTGAGGCCCCAAGCCTCCTCTTTATCCTTGAAACAACGTCATGGGAGGTCATCCCGGTTGGTTTATTTATGACGAGAACGCCGTCCATACGTTACCCTCTTGCGGCTTCCCCAGCCGTATTGCCGGAGGTCGAAGCGCCGCCGAGCGAAGAGTTGAGCGCCAAGACCACCCGCCTTTTTACGTCTTCATAGCCGCCCTTTATGTTGAACCCGGCGGCATGGCAGTGTCCCCCGCCGCCGAAACCCCCGGCCACCGCCGCCACGTCCACGTCCCCTTTTGACCTCAGGCTTACCTTGTATTCGTCCTGGCCGCATTCCCTGAAAAGCACTCCAACCTCTACCCCCTCGATGGCCCTGGCGAAGTTCACGAACCCGTCGGAGAGGTCTTTGTCCCCCCCGACCTTTTTGAGCATATCGAGCGTTACGCTGAGCGCCGCGACCCTGCCGTTGTCGAGAATATCGAGCGTGGAAAGCACCATGCCGAGGAGCTTGAACCTCCCTGCCGGATAGTTCTCGTAGACCCTCCTCGATACGTCCCACGGGTCGGCGCCAAGCCTTACAAGCTCGCCGGCCTTTTTAAACGCCTCGCAAGTGGCTGAACTGTAACGGAAAGAGCCTGTGTCCGTGTGTATGGCGACGTACAGGTTGGTGGCGACGTCCTTCGTTAGCTTTATATCCGCGCTGAGGAGAAGATCGAACACCATCTCCCCGGCCGCGGCGGCCTCCGGCGAGATTATGTTTATGTCACCGAAGTTGTCGTTCGACACGTGATGGTCTATGTTGACGAGCGTCCCTCTGCCCTTAAAGGCCGTAAAACCCCTGCCCAGCCTTTCGATCTGTCCGCAGTCAACGGCAAACGTGGCGTCCACCGGGGCCATGCCATCAAGCGAGTGGACGACTGAATCCGCGCCGGGCAGAAACCTGTAGAGCGCGGGAACGGGGTCTTCGAGATACGGCACCACATCCCTGCCCGCCCCCTTAAGCGCGAGGGAAAGACTGAGGAGCGAGCCCACGGCGTCGCCCTCCGGGCTAAGATGGGAAACCACCATGAACCTTTTTCCTTTTTTAATTCTCTCTACCGCGGAGGCGAACTTCGTCCTGTCCATAGGCGCCCTACAAACCCTTATCTTCCTTTATTTCCTTTATGACCCTCTCTATGCGGTCCGAGTATTCGAGCGAATGGTCGAATACGAAACCGACCGAGGGGATATGCCTCAGCTTGAGACGCTTTGCCAGGATTCTCCTTATATAGCCGCTTGCGCTCTCAAGGCCGGCCCTGGTCTTTTCCACGTCCTCCGCGTTGCCCAAGGTGCTGAAAAAGACCTTCGCCGCCTTCATGTCGCTACCGAGGACGACCTTCGTTATGGTTACGAAACCGATCCTGGGGTCCTTTATCTCGCCGTGCAGTATCATGGAGGCTATCTCCTCCCTGATGACGTCCCCCACCCTCTCCGAACGCTTATACACCACTGCATACGCTCCGCGCCTGACAACAGGGAGACTTCCGCCGGGCTCTATCGAGGAGACGAGCAGTTTATCAACTCGATATCATGCCCGATTATCTCCACGACATGAAGACCCTCTATGAAATTGACGACCCTGTCCACGACCGAGTTGACCGCGGCGCCGTCGGTACCCACGGCCGAAATCCCTATCTCGGCCCTCTGATAGAGGTCATGGAAACCGACCTCGTTAACGGACACGTTAAAACTGTTCCTGACCCCGTCCACAATCTTCCTCAAGACCTGCCGCTTGTCCTTGAGAGAGTGGTTGCCGTGCATGAGAAACTCTATGTGGCAGACTCCGACCACCATGTTCGAAAATATCTTTTCTTCCGGCGTCGGTGGAAGGGCGGCGCTAAAGCCTCGCGGCCTCCTCTTTCAGCTCATACGCCTCGATTACATCCCCGGCCTTTATGTCGTTATAACCCTCTATGGACACGCCGCACTCATATCCGGCCTGAACCTCTCTGGCGTCCTCCTTGAACCTCTTGAGCGACGACACCTTGCCGTCGTATACGACCACGTTGTCCCTTATAAGCCGTACCTTGGAGTTCCTGACTATCTTTCCGTCGGTCACGTAACATCCGGCGATACTCCCGACCTTTGACACCTTGAAGACCTCCCGTATCTCGGCCCTGCCCAGCACCTCTTCCCGCACGACCGGCGCGAGCATGCCCTCCATGGCGTTTTTGACGTCGTCCACGAGGTTGTAGATTACGTTATAGAACCTTACGTCTACTATCTCGCCTTCGGCCAGAGCCCTGGCCTTTGCCTCGGGCCGGACGTTAAACCCTATTATTATGGCGTTTGAGGCGGCGGCGAGCATCACGTCCCCCTCGTTTATCCCTCCAACGGCGCCGTGTATCACCTTAAGCCCGATCTTGTCGGAGGAGAGTTTCCCGAGGGCGTCTTTCACGGCCTCTATGGAGCCCTGCACGTCGGCCTTGACCACCACGCTCAATTCCCTCACCTCTCCCTTTTTTATCCTCTCGTAGAGGTCGGCGAGGTTCACCTTGGCCGTCTTAAGCCTCTCCCTCTCCTGCGCCTTCCTCTGCCTCATCGCGGCTATCTGCCTCGCCGTGGCCTCGTCCTTCACGACGCTGAAGGTGTCGCCGGCCTCAGGCACGCCGGCAAGCCCGAGGACCTCGACCGGCATCGAGGGGCCCGCCTCGGAAATCCTCTTGCCCCAGTCGCTTATCATAGCCCTCAATCTTCCCGAATAAAGCCCGGCCACGCACGCGTCCCCGACCCTGAGCGTGCCGTTCTGTATAAGGACCGTTGACACGGGGCCCAGGCCCTTGTCGAGCTTCGCCTCGATTATGACCCCTTTTGCCGGGATGGACGGGCTTGCCTTGAGCTCAAGCATCTCCGACTGCAGGAGTATCATCTCAAGCAGTTCCTTTATCTTTATCCCCTTCTTTGCCGAGACCTCGACGAAAATGGCCTCTCCGCCCCAGTCCTCGGGGACGAGTCCGTACTCGGTAAGAGCCTGTTTCACCCTCTGCGGCTCGGCCTGAGGGAGATCCACCTTGTTCACGGCCACTATTATAGGGACCCCGGCGGCCCTTGCGTGGTTTATGGCCTCAACGGTCTGGGGCATGACCCCGTCATCGGCCGCCACAACGAGCACGACCAAGTCGGTCACCTTCGCCCCCCTCGCCCTCATGGCCGTGAAAGCCTCGTGGCCCGGCGTGTCGAGAAAGGTTATATCGCCCCTGTCGAGGTGCACGTGGTACGCGCCGATGTGCTGGGTTATCCCTCCGGCCTCGACGCTTGCGACATTGGTCCTCCTTATCGCGTCAAGGAGCGATGTCTTGCCGTGGTCCACATGCCCCATGACGGTCACCACAGGGGCCCTCGGCTTCAACTCGACGGGAACGGCCTCGGCGGGAGCGGCCTCGAACAGGGCCTCTTCCTGGACGGCGACGTTTTCTATCTCATAGCCGTATTCCTGCGCTACGAGCGCGGCCGAATCAGCGTCTATGAGATGGTTCACCGTAGCCAGGATGCCGCGGCCCATGAGCCTTTTGATTATCTCGCTCGCCTTCACCCCTATCCTCTGGGAGAATTCGGCGACGCTTATGGCCTCTTCTATCTTTATAACCCTTTTTTCAGCGCTGGGTACGGTAATCTCGGTCTTTTTAAGCGGCCTTGCCGTCTGGAGGGCTTGCTTGCGGGACGACCCTTCCCTGAGTTCGTAATGTCTGCCTTTTCTGAAAACCTGCCTCGGAGGATGTATCCTCTCCCCCTTGGTTTCCTTACCGAAAATCTTTACTTCCCTCTTGTGGACCTTTGCCGGTTTTTCCTCCGGAGCCTTGGCCGCGGCCGGTGCTTGCGCGGCCGGGACCTCCGCCTCGATTTTCCTTACGCCCTTTTCCAGGGCGGCCCTTGAGGTTTTTTTGGCGCCGGCCTTTGCCCTTGCGGTCTTTTTCTCGCCGGCGAGGCCGGCTGGTTGGCCGGCGGCCTCTTTAACGGACGTTTTCTTTTCTTTGACCTTTGCCTCGGCCTCAGGCTTCTCGGAGGAAGACGCAACAGGATGGGCGGGGGCCTCCTTCTCCTCTTTCTTCTCGGGAGCCGGCTTTTCCGCCACGGCCGCGCGCCTCCTGATAACGGCCGGCTTAATCCGCTTTTCTTCCACCCCGCCCCTGGGCGGGCTATCGGACTGGGCTGTTTTTGTGTTTTCCTTCTCTGTCATGGCGTATGAAAATCTTACTTTCCGGCGAATTCTCTGGCGGCCTTTATTATGGCCCCGGCCTTTTTCTCGCCTATTCCGTCTATCTCCTGAAGGGCCTCGGAGGTTGTCTTGAGAATGTCTCCGACGGTTTTATACCCGGCCTCCGTAAGCGCCTTGTGCGTCTTCTCCCCTATTCCGCTAAGTTTCGTTATATCCTCGGATAGAAGGGCCTCCTCGGCCTCCCTCGTGGCCGCGGCCTCGACCTCTCTCCTCAATGCCTCATCCGGAGTCATCCCCTCTTTCTGCGTGCCTTTCGCCTCGGTCTCGGTATGGATGTCTATCTTCCAGCCTGTGAGCTTGGCGGCGAGCCTGACGTTCTGCCCCTTTTTCCCTATCGCGAGCGAAAGCTGCTCGTCCGGGACTATCACCTCGAGGCTCCTTTCGTCCTCGTCCACTATCACCTTGCCTACCTGAGCCGGAGAAAGGGCGTTCTTGGCGAGTACGGCCGGGTCTTCGGACCAGTGGATGATGTCAATCTTCTCGCCCTTGAGTTCCTGCACAACGGCCTGCACCCTCGAACCCTTAAGCCCCACGCACGCCCCGACCGGGTCAACGTCCATGTTGTTTGAAACCACGGCTACCTTGGCCCTCTCGCCCGGCTCGCGCGCGGCCGCCTTTATCTCAACGATACCCTCGTATACCTCGGGCACTTCCATCTGAAAGAGCTTCATGATAAATCCGGGGTGGGTTCTGGACATTATGACCTGCGGCCCTTTGGCCTCGGTCCTTACGTCCAGCACAAGCCCCCTTACCCTCTCGCCCTGACGGTAGGTTTCCCTTCTGACCTGCTCCTTACGGGGCAACAGGGCCTCTGTCCTTCCGAGGTCCACCACTATGTCCCCGCGCTCGAACCTCTGGACTATGCCGGTTATCACCTCGCCTTTTTTCTCGCTGTACTCCCTGAATACTATGTCGCGCTCCGCCTCCCTGACCTTCTGGATTATAATCTGCTTGGCGGTCTGCGCGTCAATGCGGCCAAACTCACGGGAGTCGAGCTTGAGCCCGAGGCTATCGCCGAGGACGGCCTCGGGGTCGTGTTTATGCGCCTCTTCGACCGAAATCTCGACGTCGGGATTTTCGACCTTCTCAACCACCGTCTTGAAAACAAAAAGCTCTATCTCGCCGGCATCCTCGGCGTATCTGGCCTCTATCATCTTGTTCGGGCCGAACCGCTTCTCCGCCGCCTTGAGCATCGCGGACTCAAGCGCCTCTATGAGTATCTTTTTGTCTATACCCTTGTCTTTTTCAACCTGCTCTATGATATGCGTCAGATTGCCGAACATCCCCGTGCTTCCTCCTTGAAAAAACTTTTATCGCCCGCGCCGCAAACGGCGCCTTGCCGCCTAAATGACCACCTCAAGCCGTGCCCTCTCTATGTTCGAAAATTCCACCTGATAGAGCCTGCCCTCGGAGTCCCTTACCACAATGCCTTCCCGCCCGGCCGCCTCCAGCGTCACCTTGAAATTACTCCGGCCCTCGATGGGCGCTTTCGTCTTTACGTATATCTTCTTTCCGACCGCGAGGGTAAAATCCTTTTCGCGCACCAAAGGCCTATCGAGCCCCGGGGACGAGACCTCGAGACAATAACTGCCCGGCACGGCGTCCTCCACGTCGAGGATCTTGCCTGCCTCACGGCTTACCCTCTCGCAGTCACCCACCGTCACGCCTCCGGGCCTGTCTATGAGGATGCGGAGTATCCTCCTGCCCCCTTCGGCGGCAGACACGACGTCCACGAGCTCGATGCCGAGGTCTTCGGCAACCGGCCCGACGAGCCTCGCCACCCTGTCTTCCAGACGCTCTGAGTTGAAAACCCGGCCCTGTTTTTCCATGCCTCAAAGAAAAAAGTGGGCATCCGCCCACTTCTTAATACGTTAATTTATCACACAAAAAATTCCTTTGCAAGGGAAAAGTAAAAACCGCCATACGCCGGCGCGCGCCATGAAATAATGGGGGAAAACCGTCAAACCGCCCTTGTCCGCCGCTGAGATATCTGCTATACTGCCTGTGTCCCATGTCCGGCATGAATAACATGAAAGAAAACCCCGTCATAAAAAAGCTCGGCGCGCTTCTTACCGAAAAACTCCATATTGATTTCAGGAAAAACCCCGTCCATCTAAAGATGGACGGAGACGCGATCGTCATGGATGGGACGGTCGAAAAGATAGCGCACAAGAAAAGGGCTCTTCTCCTCGCCATGGGCATGGAAGGGACTTCAGGGGTGATTGACAGGCTGAGGGTAAGACCCTCGAAACATATGACGGACAGGGAGATTTACAATCACCTCGTTCATGCCATAAACGGAGAGCCAGCCCTCGTTGGCGCGGACATAAAAGTCGAGGTCAAAGACGGCGCCGCGGACATAGAGGGCACGGTGGGGAGCTTAAGCGCGAAGCGTCTCGCGGGCGTGCTCGCGTGGTGGGTTCCGGGCACCGCCGACGTCATAAACAGTCTTGAGGTCCTCCCGCCGGAGGAGGACTCTCCCGATGAGATAAACGACGCGTTGAGGATTGTGTTCGAAAAAGACAGCCTCGTGGACGCGTCCTCGATAAAGGTTTCCACGAACGGATGGGTCGTCACCCTCTCCGGCACGGTGAAAAGCCATTCTGGAAAAGAAGCGGCGGAGGATGACGCATGGTATGTCTGGGGGGTAAACGACGTGGTAAATAACATCCAGGCCGCCGGCCCACCAACCGGCCACGCCGGCCCCCCGGCTTAAGCGCGCCCCCTACTCTATTATCCTGACCTTTATTTCGACCCTCTCGTCCGGCATGTCCCTCGAATCGCGCGGCAGCGCCACTATCTTATCCGCCACGTCCATCCCCTTTGTAACCTCGCCGAAAACCGTGTACTGCCTGTCGAGCGATGGCGAGTCCTTTACCACTATGAAAAACTGGGAACCGGCGCTATTGGGGTCGCTTGAGCGGGCCATGGACAGTATCCCGCGCTTATGCGGTATTTCGTTGAACTCGGCGTTTACCTTGGAACCCGGCCCGCCCAAGCCGTACGTGGACCTGTCCGGCCCCTTTGTGTTGGGGTCCCCGCCCTGGATTACAAACCCCGGTATGACCCTGTGGAATATCGTCCCGTCGTAAAAACCCTCTTTCGCGAGCTTTACGAAATTCCTGACGTGGTTCGGCGCCGCGTCCGGGAAGAACTTCAACTCTATCTCGCCGAATCTGGTCTCTATGACGGCCCTCACCTTCTTTAAATCCTTCACTTCCCTTACCTCCTTATCCGCGCCGCGGCCCGCGGCCGGAAAGAACGCGAGCATGAAAAACACCGCAACCAGATACCTTACCGTTTTTTTGACGACCATAGAGCCTTTCTCCTTTTTACGGGTGTGTTTTATCTTTAATACCTTCGCGGACAAAAATCAACTGTTTTTTTGCCTCTCTCTTCGCTTTCTGAGACTTTAAGCCATTTCCGTATATGTCTTACCGCGTCCTTTTTGCCGCGCACCGTCCCTTCCTCGAAGGCCGAACACAGCTCCCTCATTATTCTGCCGACAACCGGCCCCTCGGCCACGTTGAACGTATCCATTATCTCGCCGCCTCCCAGAATGGACTCTGCCCCGCCCCTGGCGTAGACGTTAAAATAAAACTCCAACATCTCTTTTACCACGGATAGAAGCCTCCTGTCCTCGCTCCCTCTCGTGGCCCTGGCGTCGGCAAGGCCGAGCATCAACAAAAAAAGGCCCGTCTCCCCGCCGGCCTGCCAGCCGGCCTTGCCGGCGGCGTTGAAAAAATGCGCCCGTGTCCTGCCGGATGGTTCGGAAAGAGACGCGAGAGTGAAAATGCGGTGGTGGTTCCTGACGATTGCGGCCACGGCCCTTATGACCCTGCGGGAGAATTTAAGCCTCCGTAAAATCTTTTTTACGAGGATCTCGCCCTCCACGTCATGCCCCATGAAACTCAACCCTGATAGACGGCCCTGCCGGCCAACACTCCGTCCTCGACGGCCAACCAGCCGTCCCTGCCGGTCCTCGCCTTCCGCCTTCATGGTAAGAGGCTTGCCTATATCGTGGAAAAAGGCCGCGAGTTTGAACGTAACAGTCCTTTCCGCCTGCCGGCCCATGCCGCCTTCGAAATCGAAAAACCCCTTAAGCCCGCCGTTGAGTTTTTCCGCGCGGCCAACACTCCGTCCTCGACGGCCCGCCAGCCGGCCTTGCCGGCCAGAGGCGAGATAATCCGCTTCTTTAAGCGTTTTCAGGGAATGCGAGGCGATGTCATAGCTTGCGGCCTGCCAGCCGGCCTCGCCGGACTGCCAACCATCCTCGCCGGACTGCCAGTATTTCAATTCCGGGATGATTGTCCCCAAAAGGCCGAGGGTAAAAAGCGTTTTCATGCTTTCCGCGGTTCCGGGATGCGCGAACATCAGGGTCATCTCATCCCGTATCCTTTCCATCGCGCTCTTTTTAATGAGGCGGGCTTTTTCCTTAATCCACGCCCTCGTGGATTTTTCCACCTTGAAGGCATACTGCTGAGACAGCCTTACGGCCCTTAACATCCTCAGGGGGTCTTCGTCAAAGACCATAGCGGACACCGGGCGCAGTATCCGCTTTTTCGCATCTTCAATCCCTTCGCAGGGGTCTACGAGAGATGGCCTTTCGTTCTCAAAAACGTCCCTTATATCGAGGGCTGTCGCATTGACGGTGAAATCCCTTTCTTTCAAATCCGCGGTTATACCGCTTCCCCTTACCGGCGCAATGTCAACCGTGCGTTGGATATCTCCCTTTACCGCTATCCTCCATGTAGAGGATTCCTCATCGAGCAGGAAAAAGCTTCCGCCGAGGGCTTCGGCGAGCCTCCGGGAAACCTCCCTGACCGTGCCTCCCTTCAGCCTATCGGCCCCGCCCTCCACGCACAGGTCATAGTCAGCACCCGGGGCTTCTCCGATGAGGAGGTTCCTTAAAACCCCGCCCACAAGATATATCTTTACTCCGGCTGACCGTCGAAGACGGCTGGTTGGCACGGCGAGGGCGTATATTTCCTTAATTACCGGGTCTTTTCTCAACGCCTTAAAAAGGCCGCCTGAAAAAGAAAAAGCCGACTTTTGCGGTCGGCCATTTCCTTTTCCCCTGACGGAGATGCGGGTTTTTCTCTCTTCCATCATAAAAGCTCTACTTCCATCATGTCGTCGCCCTTCGGGATGCCGCGGGGCTCCTCCTCGGACAAAGCAGCCTCCACCCTGTCCGCGACCTCCCTGTATTCCGGGTCTGTTTCATGGATTGACCTGAATATCTCCATGGCCTCGGACTGATTCCCGGCTTCATCGTATGCCAGCGCAAGCTCGTACATAAGCCCCTTTCTCTCCTCATCGCTCCTGCCGCCGGCCTTCAACGCCTTGAGATAATAGCTTATCGCGTCACCAGTGGAGCCGGATGCCTTTGAGCAAAGCCCGCTCCTGGTGTAGGCCTCGAACTCAAAAGAGGCGTCCTGCGCCGAAATCTTGAACTCCCTTATGGCATCGTCGTACAGCCCCATTTCCATGTAGGCTATCCCCATATTGTGGTGCGTCTCAACGTCCTCGCGGAAAAGCTGCTTGCCGATGCCGGCCCTTATCTCCTCAACAGTCTCTATGGTCGAGTCCTTTGACCATGGGCCTATCAACTTTTCAACGGCCTCTTCCATGCCGAGTTCCCTGGAGAGGTCCACGAAATCCTCCTCTCCTTTTTCCTCCTCTTCCTGCCCCTCTATGCTCTCGGCGGCTTTTTCAACGGCCTCGCCGGCCGCAGCCGTTTCTTCCTCCGTTATCCCGGCTTCCGTTTCAACGGACGCCGCTTCAGACGGAAAACCGCCCTGCGGCAACGCCTCGCCGTAGCCGGCCGGCACTCCGTCCTCGACGGCTTCCTCTTCCTCCGCAGGTATCTCGAACCTCGGGATCCCGCCGGTGAGACTGGATGGATGGCCCGCGGCCTCTTCCACCGCCTCCTCAATCATCTCGACGGGTTCGAGCACCTCTATTTCTTCCTCCATCGGCTCGACAACGAGCTCTATCGTCTCCTCCTCCTCGACCGGAGCGGCAACGGCTTCAGTCCTCAACCAGATGGGTTGAGGGCCGGCTTCCGCCTTTATCTCCGCCGGCTTCTCAGGCTCCGCCAATTCCCCGGCTTCGCGCGTAAACTCCCTTGCCTTTTCGTCATGCGGCTCCAATTCGAGTATCGCCTTCGCGACGGCCTTCGCCTTTTCCCTGTCCCCCTTCCCAACGCTCACGCCGAGAAGCTCCCTTGCGTACTTCAAGAAATGAAACCTTTCGCCCTTTACCCTGTAAAACTCCATGAGGCAGTCCAGCAGCCTTAAGTCCCCGGGATAAGACGGATAAAGCTCGGAGAGTATCTTCTCGGCCTTGTCGGTTTTACCCTGTCCGAGGAACCTGCGGGACACCCATAGGTACTCATCGAGGGCGTCGTCCATGTAGCCAAGCTTTTTGTGCGTATCGGCGAGCTTGAGCTTCAGCCCAACGTTCTCGCGGTCTATATCCGCCATCTTTTTCAAGAGGTCCAGACAATCTACGTTCCTCCCCTTTTTCTCGAATACGCCCAGGATGTGGCTGTACTCGCCTATGGCGTCAACTATGAGCCTCTGCCTCGCATACAGGTCGGCGAGCTTGTAGTGGACGTCGAGGTTCGATTCGTCGAGCTTCATTATCTGCTTATAGACGGCTATCGCCTTGAGATAGAAGCCCTTCTGCGCGTTTACCTTGGCTACCTCGCCGTACTCTTTTATGGCGTCTTCCTTCCTGCCGGACTTTACGTAGAGCTCGCCAAGCCTCAGACGCACGGAGATATCCGCCGGGTCCATCGCGGTTATCGCCCTGTACTCCTCGATGGCCTTGTCCAGATAGCCCTTCTGGATGAACTTTTGCGCCCTGTCTATAGCCTTTTCTTTTTTAGCCATACTTTAGATGTTTACCGCCGATATCCGGCTTTCCATATCCCCGTCGTCCCCGTTGAGGTTCCACTCGCCCCTTGAGTATCTGCGCTCGGCTATGACGCCTTTTAAATAGACCTCGCCCCCGCTGAGCGTATCTTCAATGAACTCGACTCCGAGGCCCTCTTCCATCCTCCTTACGAACGCGGCCGCAAGCTCCTCTTTCCCGGCCGTTGAAAAATCCCTGACCCATCCAATCTCGCCGATTGCGGCGCCGTCAAAGACACGGGCAAAAAGGCCTTTGTCAACGTCCATGAGGATGGAGCCGTGCTGCAGAAACGCATTTTTAAAACGCCTCTGGGCGCTGCCAACGAGCTTTCTTCCATTGACGAGGATTTCATGCCTTGCCGGGGCGTGGAAGCACGACTCTCTGAGGGTTGCCCCCCTCCTCCGTCCGGGCGACAACGCGGCCTCTATCCCTATATCCCTGAGCGCGTTCAGTATGCAGCCGCTCAGTATCGAATACGCGCCGCCGATCCCGGCTGAAAAAAGCGGGTGGGAGACGACGCACACGACCGAATAGGTCATCTCCATGTGGTGCATCACCGCCCTGCCGCCGGTTATCCTCCTTACAACCGGCACGCCGCAGCCCTGCGCGCGATGAATGAACCGGGCGGGGTCCTGCGTGTAGCCTATGGAGATGGCCGGCCTGTCCCACTCGTATAGCCTGAGCGTGGGGGCAACGGCGCCTTTTTCAACGGCCCGGAGGATCGCCTCGTCCGAGGCCATGTTCCCGGCCCCGTCCGCCGGAGCGTCCTGAATAAGCCTCCAGTTTCGCATCTTCCGGAAATCCCCTCCTCCTTGAAATAAGCTTTACGCCGTAACGGCGTAAAGATTCTGTTTTACGAAAACCTCGACAGGAACTCTATGTCCGTGTTTCCCGCGATGAACTCGTGGTCTTTCATTATCTCCCTGAGAAGCGGCATGTTCGTCTTGATGCCGCCCACGTGGAACTCATCGAGCGCGCCGGCCATTTTCTTTATGGCCGCCTCCCTCGTGGGGGCGTGCACTATGAGTTTCGCAAGAAGCGGGTCGTAGTGGCTGGGGACGGTATAGTTGCAGTAGATGGCCGTATCCACCCTCACTCCCGGCCCGCCCGGAAGACGCAGCTCGGTAATCCTGCCGGGGGATGGGATGAAGTTTACGGGGTCTTCGGCGTTTATCCTGCACTCGATTGAGTGCCCCTTCATCGCTATATCCCCCTGCCTGAAGGGGAGCTTCCCCCCGGCGGCTATTTTTATCTGCTCTTTCACCACGTCCACCCCGGTCACAAGTTCAGTCACCGGGTGCTCCACCTGGACCCTCGTGTTCATCTCCATGAAATGAAAATTCTTCTGCCTGTCAACGAGGAATTCGACCGTGCCGACATTCGTGTATCCTATCGCCTTCGCCAGGCGTATGCTTGCCTCTCCCATCCTATGTCTGAGCTTCTCATCAACGGCCGGAGATGGCGCCTCCTCCACTATCTTCTGGTGCCTCCTCTGGATGGAGCATTCCCGCTCGCCCAGGTGAACGACGTTGCCGTGCTCGTCCGCCATAATCTGTATCTCTATGTGCCTCGGCCTTTCACAGTACCTTTCCATGAAGACCTCGCCGTCGCCAAACGCGCTCAACGCCTCCATTGCGGCCATGTGGAAGGCGCTCCCCAAGGCGGCCTGCGTGTGCACGAGCTTCATCCCCCGGCCGCCCCCGCCGCTTGCGGCCTTTATGATAAGCGGAAAACCGATCTTTTTGGAAACCTCCATGGCGTCTTTCTCGTCCTTCAGGGCGCACCCGCTCCAGGGCATGACCGGGATACGCGCCTTCTCCGCCTCTTTCTTGGCCTGGATCTTATTGCCCATGAGCCTTATGACGCTGGAGGCGGGGCCTATGAACCTTATCCCGCATTTCTCGCATACCTCCGCAAAGGCCGCGCTCTCCGCCATGAACCCGTAACCAGGGTGCACCGCGTCCGCGTCAACGACCTCCACGGAACTTATTATTGACGATATATTGAGATAGCTCTCGGAACTCCTGGCCGGGCCTATGCATATCGCGCCGTCGGCAATCTTGACGTGCAGGCCCTCCCTGTCCGCCTCGGAATACACCGCGACCGTCTTTATGCCAAGCTCCCTGCATGCCCTTATGACCCTTACGGCTATCTCACCTCTGTTGGCGATAAGCATTTTGTTGAACATTGGACTTTAGACCCTTCCGTTAAGGAAATTATACCGCGCGGGAATATGCCGTAGCCGGGATTTTGAAAAGGCCGGAGGATCTGCGTAATGCGCCTGAACAGGGCTCCGTTCAGATCTCGATATTGAAGAGCGGCTCTCCGTACTCCACGGGCTGGCCGTTCTCAACGAGCACCGCCACGACCCTGCCCGTATACTCGGACTCCACCTCGTTCATAATCTTCATGGCCTCTATTATGCATACCACCTGCCCGGTCTTCACCTCGCTCCCGGCCTCGACAAACGACTCGGCCTCCGGCGCCGACGACCTGTAAAACGTGCCGACCATGGGAGAGGTTATGGTCTTCAGGTTGCTTTTAAGCTCCTCCCTCGTCTCTTCCTTTTTACCGCCCTCGGACGGCTTTGGCAACGCCCTCGTCTCCGGGGCGCCTTCAGCCGCCTGAAGTAATCTCATCTTGACTTTCCCGCGTGAATCCTCAAGCTCGAACTCGACGATGTCCGTAGTCTTCAAGAACCTGTAGAGGGCCTTTATGTCCTTGATATCCATGCTTCCTCCTATTCGATGATGCGCAGTCCCGCGGCGACCCCGGCCAACCGGCCGGCCTCGCCGGTCAACACCTCCGCCCCATCCCGCGTTACGAGCGCCATATCTTCTATGCGTACCCCGCCAAAGCCCGGTATGTAGATGCCCGGCTCCACGGTCACGACCATACCCTCTTCGAACACGTCCGTACTCTGCGGGCTTATGTGCGGCCTTTCATGCACGTCAAGCCCGACGCCGTGGCCTGTGCCGTGGCCGAAATATTTGCCGTAGCCGGCCTTCCTTATGCACGTCCTGGCCGCGCCGTCCACGTCCTTAGCCCTGGCCCCCGGCCGTATCGCGTCTAAAGCCCTCATCTGGGCGTCCTTCACGGTAGAGTATATCTTTTTTTGCGCGGCGGTGGCACTGCCCACCGCGTATGTGCGCGTCTCATCGGACCTGTAGCCGCCGAGCTCCACCCCCATGTCAACGATCACGAGTTCGCCTTTTTTAATCCTTTTGCCCGAGGCCACCGCGTGCGGCATGGCGCTTCTGAAGCCGGATGCGACGATCGTTTCAAAAGAGAGCGCATCCGCCCCGGCCTTTTTAACGGCCGCCTCTATACGGATGGATACCTCTTTCTCGGTCACGCCGCCTATACCCCTTTTTTCAACGCTTTCAAAACCCTTCCCAGCGGCGGCTATAGCCCCGCGGATATATTCTACCTCATCGGCGTCTTTAACCGCCCTTTTTCCTTCAACCGCGTCCGGGGAGGACTTGAGCCGCACCGCGGGAAGGAGCTTTTTAAGCCTCCTGAAAGTATCGTAGCTTAAGTTCCTTCCATCAAAGCCGACCCTTTTAAGCCCGAGCCCCTTAACCGTGCCCGCAATCTCCTCGATGGCCTTTTTGTATATCGTTATCCTTAACCCCTTTACCTCGCCTCTGGCCTGCAGGGCGTATCTCGAATCGGTAAAGAAAAAACCGGCGGCTCCGGCATGACTGGCTTTGAGGCTCGTCAAAAGCACATAACCGCTCGTCCCGGTAAAACCGGCGAGATACCTTACGTTCTTGAGGTCAGTGACCAGTATCCCGTCGAGACCGCGGCCTTCGAGTCCGGCCCGCATGATTTTTATTCTGTCTGTCATATACAGCGCCGGCCAACACTCCGTCCACGACGGACAACCACCGGACCGTCGCTATCTCAAAAGCTCCTTTCCGGCGCGGGATGCGGCCTTGCGCACGAGATACCTCGCCTTTCCGAGCGCGGCGCCTCCCCTCACCGCAAACGCCAGAAAATAATCGGGAGTTACAATCCTCAGTATAACCCTGTTGCCGCCCGATGATATCACAATTTCCTCGGCATCGCCAAGTTTCAATACCCGAGATGCCTTCCGTATCTCATCGAGCGCCTTGCCGTACTCCACACCGAGGGTCTCTATATCGCAGCCAGAGCCTTCCCTTACGTAGTCCTCGACCGTAATGCCGCCTTTTTCCATTATCGTGCCGGCGTATCCCCCGTCCACGCCATCAACCATCTCTCTCAATATCCCCTTGAATTCCATTGCCCCGAGACCCCGCGATATTGACGTTATTAACCCCTGTTAAAACCGGCCCCTTGTCCCAACAGCCCCCTGTTTCCCCTTTTCCCGTGCTGTCCGGCAAGTTCCTTCAGCCTCTTCACCATCTCCGCCGTGGCGGAGTCCTCCGGGTTTGAATCGGAAAGGATCTTGTAGATAGTAAGCGCGTCCTCCATGCGTCCCTGTTTTTCAAGTATCTCGGCCATGGTGCGCGTGAAGAATATATCGTCTTTCCTGGCAAGCCTGAGTTTGTTCATAACGTCTAAAAATTATTAGAGATTCCCCTCCAAGTCAAGGAGAAACTCGGCATCAGCCGCGGCCGTGGCAGTATAACTCAAGAAAATCCTTGAGTTTTTTCCCTTCGACATCCTTCACGGCAACCCTTCCCATATCTTCGACCAGCACAAATCGGATATTGCCGGCCTTGACCTTTTTATCCAGCCTTACGGTCTCGATAAAGTCCGAAGGCGCGATACCGGGGGCATCCACGGGAAGCCCAAACGCGACCAAAAGATTTTTTATCCGCTTCTGAACGCCTTCGGTGGTCACGGCGAGGTAGAGGGAGAGTCCGGCCGCCATGACCATGCCTATAGACACGGCCTCCCCGTGCCTGAACGCGGTATAGCCGGTCCGCGCCTCTATCGCGTGGCCGAAGGTATGCCCGAAATTAAGGATGCCCCTTAAGCCGCTCTCCCTTTCGTCCTTCATCACTACCTCGGCCTTTATCCGGCACGACCGCACGATGGCCTCGACTATGGCGCTCTTGAGGTTTAAAAGCCCGTTTACATTAGCCTCGATGAACGAAAAAAAAGCCTCGTCCCGTATGACACCGTATTTCACCACCTCGCTCAGGCCGGCGCGGAGTTCCCTTTTATCGAGTGTCTCCAACGCGTCCGGGTCTATGAAAACCCCCCTGGGCTGGTAGAAGGCGCCTATGAGGTTTTTCCCTTGCGGATGGTTTACCCCGGTCTTGCCGCCTACGGAACTATCCACCTGCGCAAGGAGCGTTGTCGGCACCTGCACGTAAGGAACCCCTCTTAAGAAGGTCGAGGCGACGAACCCGGCCATGTCGCCTACGACCCCGCCGCCGAGGGCTATTATCGAGGAGTCCCTGTCTAACCTTTCCTCGAGCAGGCGGTCGTAAACGCTTGCGACGGTTGAAAGGGTCTTGTGCTCCTCGCCGTCCGGTATCTCGATAAGGGCGGCGAGGAAGCCGGCGTCCTTAAGCGAATCCATGAGCCTCTTTGAGTAAATCGCGCCGACCGTGGGGTTTGTGACGACCGCGCATCTGCCGGACAGGCCGAGCCCTTTCATCCCGGCGCCTACTCTGTCGAGAATACCCCTTTCAATCACTATTGGATAAGAACGGAAAACGGCTCCGGTGAGTTCGACTTTAACGGTGCTCACGGGCTGCCGCCTTTTCCGGGCCTCGGCGATGATAAAAACCTCACTATCTTCTCGATGACCTCCTCCGCGCCATTTTTTGACGTGTCTACCATGAGGTCTGAGTCCCTGTAGGCCGCCTCCCTTTTTTTAAGGAGCGCCTCGGCCTCCTCCCTTTTGTCCGCCCCGTCCAAAAGCGGCCTTTCGTCGCCGGAACCGACCCTCTTTAAAATAGTCTCAACGTCCGCGGTAAGACAGACAACCGTGCCCCACGACCTTAACGACCGCCTCGTGGAATCGTCCGCGACCGCTCCTCCGCCGGTTGAAAGCACCAGCCCATCGCTCGATGAGATAATGCCGTCAATCACCTCTTTTTCGAGCCTGCGGAAACGGGTCTCGCCGAAACGGCCGAATATGTCCTTTATAGTCATGCCGGCCCTGGCCTCGACGAGGTCGTCCGTGTCGGCATACTTAAGGCCGAGCCTTTCGGCAAGCCTCCTTCCAACCGATGACTTGCCTGTCCCCATGAATCCCGTAAGGACGATGTTCATATTGATTTCCGGATAGGCAAAACGGAAAAAGGAGACGCCGGGGCGGACTAAAACTTTTTCAGTTCGCCCAGGTAACCCGCGTAATTGCCCTTTATCTCCCTTATCGAATCACCGCCGAATTTTTCAAGAAACGCGCGCGCTACCTCGAATGAGACCACGGCCTCGGCTACCACGCTGGCGGCCGGGACGGCGCAGACGTCGCTCCTCTCGACAGCCGCCTTGAATGGTTTTTTGGTCAGGATATCAACGGAACGGAGCGGCCTGTAGAGGGTCGGTATGGGCTTCATCGCCGCCCTGAGGACTATCGGCTCGCCGTTGGTCATCCCGCCCTCTATGCCGCCTGAGTTGTTGGTCTTCCTGTAAAAGCGCTTTTTGACGGGCCAGTAAGGGCCTCCATCTTCGCCGCCGTCTCCGTAAAATATCTCATCGTGCACCCTGGAGCCGGGCGTTGAACTTACCCCCATTCCCATCCCTATCTCAACGGCCTTTATCGCCTGTATGCTCATGAGAGAGCGCGCCAGAGTTCCGTCGAGCTTCATGTCCCACTGCGTGTGGCTTCCGAGCCCCGGAGGGACTCCCGTCGCGACCACCTCGAACACCCCGCCGATAGAGTCGCCGGCCGCCTTCACTCTGTCTATCTTTTTTTTCATCCTGTCCGTCGTTTTTCCGTCCGGACACCGCAGAGGAGAACCCTCCGCCAGTTCAAAAAGACGGCGCGGCTCCCGGCCGGCGCCGGGGGAATACCTCACCCCGCCTATCTCAACGACCCAGCTGAAAACCCTTATGCCGAACTCCGTAAGGAGCCTCTTTGCCACGGCCCCTACCGCGACCCTCGCCGCGGTCTCCCTCGCGCTCGAACGTTCGAGTATGTCCCTTATGTCTCGCGTCAGATACTTCAGCGCCCCGGCCAGGTCCGCGTGTCCGGGCCTCGGACGGGTGACCTCCGCCGACGGCGCCGACGGCTCCGCCGTCATCTCGACCTTCCAGTTCTCCCAGTCGAGGTTCGGTATCTGCATGGCTATGGGCGAGCCGAGAGTGCGGCCGAACCTTACGCCGGAGGTTATATCAACCCTGTCTTTTTCGATTGCCTGACGGCCGCCTCGTCCGTAGCCCCCCTGCCTGCGCGAAAGCTCCCTGTCTATGTCGGCCTTCGAGAGGATAAACCCGGCCGGCACGCCGTCGAGTATGGCGGTGAGGAGCTTCCCGTGCGATTCTCCTGCTGTAAGGTACCTCATTTTATATGCGTCCCTCAAAAAAAATGCACCCCGGAGGGTGCATCTTCAAGACATCACGGCCCCTAACCCCTGGTCTTGTCTTTTATAATGGTCGGGGTTATGAATATCAGCAACTCCTTCTGGCTATCGGAGATGGATTTGCCCTTGAATATCCACCCCAATACCGGGATGTCCTTAAAGAACGGGATGCCCCTTTCGCTCCTGTTCGTGTCCGACACGATGATGCCGCCCATGACCGTGGTCTCTCCGTCCCCGACCAGCACGTTTGTGGTGGCCTCTTTTTTATTTATGCTCGGCTCCCCCCCTGACGTGCGGAAACTTCCGATCGAGTTTCTGTTTGCCTTTATCTCCATCAGCACGCTCCCGTCGGGCGTTATCTGCGGCTTGACCGTGAGGCTCAAGTTCGCGTCTATGAATATCGTCTGGGTGCCGGTGGCCGACGTGGTCGAAAATGGTATGGACTCGCCCTGCGATATCTTGGCCTCCTTGTTGTTCATCGTCACTATCCGCGGCCTTGAGATGGTCTTTACGAGACCGTCCTGCTCGCCGGCGGATATCCTCAAGTCCAGGAGCATCGGGTTTGCGCCTACCCTGCCAAGGATGAACCCCAACGCGCCGAGCGTGCCGGCGGTGCCGGAGGCCGGCAGGTTGACCGCGTAGTTCGTAACGCCAAGGTCGGAGGTGAAACCGGTTTTATCAGTCGCGGCAACCCCCTGGCCGGTCGCCGGCCCGGTCTGAGTCGCAGGCTGCGGCGCCTGCTGGCCGAAACTTTCCGCGCTTCCGAAAACGCTCGTATGAACCCTGTTGCCGGCCCCTCTCTGGTCAATGCCCCACTGGATCCCGAGGTCCCTGGCGAAGCTGGATTCGGCCTCGACTATGCGGGCCTCTATGAGCACCTGCGGTATTGGTATGTCCACCTTCCGTATGTAAAACCTGGCGCCTTCTATGGCTGATTTCACGTCTTTTATGACCAGGGTGTTCGTGGGCTCGTGCACCGTTATGCTGCCGCGGTCGGAAAGGACGCTTTTAACCTGCGCGGAGAGCGAGGCCGCCTTGTCGTAGTTTATCCTTATGTACTCGGTCTGGAGTTCCTCGAGTTTCTCCGCGGCCTTCCTGGCCGCAAGGACGGCCTCTTTCTCCTGCCGGATATTGTCAAGCGGGGCCACCCTCACGATGTTGCCTTCCTGTATCTTGTCCAGCCCCCTTACCTTCAGTATCAGGTCAAACGCCTGGTCCCACGGCACGTCGGTTAGCCTCAGGGTTATCGTGCCGACGACGTCCCCCGAGGCTATGATGTTTAAGTTGCTCACCTCGGCCAGGAGCTTCAATATGTCGGTGACCTTCGCGTCAACCATGTCTATGCTTATCCTGCGCCCCGTGTATTTCTTCTCCGGCAGCGGTTCCTTGCCACCCGCGGCAATAACAACGGCGGTCGGCGCGCCTGACTCTTTCTCAGCCTCAACCGCGGACGCTTCCGCGGGCTTCTCCGCGGATTTCTGCGGGGCCTTTACGGCCATGGCCGCCCGTGCCGGGAAATCCACGTTTATCGCGCCGTTATCCTCGGTCACTTCATAAGACGCCCTCTCCGAGAGCCTTACAAGCACCCGCACCCTCCAATCCGGCGCCGGGGAGGACTGATATGCACTTATCGTCGAGACCGGCGTGCCGAGGTCCGCGGCATCGAGGGTCATCTTGAGTTCTTCGGGTATGACCGCGGACTGGATGTCAACCGTAACGGTCTTCCCGTCCAGAGACTCCTTGACCTGGTAATCCGCATGGGCTGAATTTACTATCGTAAGCCTCGCCGTATCCTTAAACTTCTTGAAATCCACCTTTTTAACCGTCGTGGACGGAGTGCTGGCCACAACCAGCGCCGCATTCGCCGTTTTTTCATCGGAACGCCGGGCCACGGCCGGAGAAACCGTCTCAGATGGAGTGCCGGCCGTCGTGGACGGCTGGTTGGCCGTCGTGGACGGAGTGATAGCCGCCTCAGGCGCGGCCTCTTTGGCCTTTTCAGCCGTTTTCGCCTCCGGCGCCCCGGCCACAACCACCAGGGGCAATGCCTCTTTCTTCTCCGCGCCGAAGATCACTACAAGGGCGCTCCCGGCCTTTTCCACGTGATAAGGGGGCACGGCCTTCCCGCTCGAGTCCAGTACGAACCTGACCTTGTCGGCGTATGACCCGACCCTTACCCTGTCCACCATGGGGAGGCCGACCTGGACGTTCCTTTTCTTCATGGCGCTCTTGACGTTCCATACGTCTATGACAACCCGCGCCGGATCGTCGAGGGCAAACGTGTTGTAGTTGCCGACCCTGCCGTCGCCCTCGATCCTTACGACGGTGTTCGAGCCTTCCCTCGTTGCCGTGACATCCGTAATCGTCGTGGCAGTGGGACTCGTTTCCTCCCGCTTCCCTTCCGTTAACGCGGCCTCTTTCTCATCGGCCGGCGTAACGGCATCGGCCGCGGCCCCGGCGCCTTCTTTCGAGAGTTCTATCAGTATGCTTTTATCGCCGGATTTAATATCGTGCCCGACGCCCGCCTTCAGGCCTATCTCTATCCTCCCTATCGCATCGCCGCCGATGCCGTATGTCGAGGCGAGTATTTCCGTAATGAAATCGTTATTGACGGCAATAGGGCTCTTTACGTTCTCAACGCTGGCGCCCGGCATGTCCACTATGACCCTGGGCGGATCGGACAGCCCGAAGGCCGTGTATTTCAACGGAACGTCCGACTCGATAATGACCGCGTTGCCGGCCCCCACGACGCTTGCGAGAACGACCGGCGAGGCCGGCTGGTTCACCCCGGCCGCCGGAGCGGGCGTTTCGCTTCCCTTAACCGCGGCCTGCTCCGCCGCGCATCCGGCCGCGAGCAAAAAGACGACCAGGACAAAACTCGCGAGAATGCCCCTTGAACGGCCGGCACTTTGCCTGTGACGGCCAGCCAGCCATCCGTCATGGTTTCCTTTTATATTCATAACCCCCCTCCGTAATGAACCTTCCCAAAGCTTGGCTTTGGGGTATCATGGGACATCGTTCCAAACAACCTAACCAGCCGTCCTCGACGGTTAAAGCTTGGCTATCGAGGAATCAAACCCGCGTCGCGGGATTAACTCCATTATTGCCTTACGCGCAAACTTATCTGCCCGCCTTTTCCTTATCTTTATCTTTCTCGCCCGGCAGCGCGAGTTCCACCCTCTGGGTGAAAACAACCCTGCCCTCGGCGTCCTTCTCCACCTCTTCCACTATCACGCCCTTTTCCTTGACGGCCACTATCCTGCCGTCCCTGACGCCTATGCGGTCGCCCTTGCGGGCCGTGTAGGTCTTGCCCTCGGGCACCTGCACGAGCACAAGCGGCTCGTCTGTGCCGACCATTACGGCCAGGACCTTCAAGGCGCTCAGGTCGCAGCACTCAAGAGGGGTCTTCACCCGCTCCTCCCTCTTCGTCTCCTCGGCGAGATAGCTGAGGAACGGATTACGCTTTACCGTGACGAACGACTGCGTCGAGATTGCCATACCCTCTACAGTCTGCGGCCTCAATTGCGTCGCCGGGGCCGCTGGCCGCTGTATGGAGGCGGCCTCCTCCCCGGTTTTTTTCCCCTTGCACGCGCTCAAGACAAGCGGCAGGAGGAGGACCGTCGCGCATAATATCCGGTGGTGTCTTATCATTTTGATTCGCCCCTGGCCTTTGCCGGCTCGGCGCCCTGACCCTCGTCCGGCACGAACCTGAAGGTCATGGCGATGAACTTCGCGTTAATGCCGGGTGCCGGGTTTGTAAAAGTCTTCATGTCCGACAGCGTGACGTTTATCCCTTCTATGTTCACTATCCTCGGAAGCCGGCTGACCTTTTCGCAAAAACCATACAGGCTGTCGTACGTGCCCTCAACCTCCATGTCCACCGGCACCTCCGCGTAGAAGCCCTTGGGGGTCTCGGCCTTCGGCCTGAAGAGAAGTATCTTGAGGCCCGATTTCTTGGCCGCGTCGCTTACGCTGTCTATAAGGCTCGGTATCTCCTTTTCGTTCGGAAGCTGGGCAAGCGCGTTTTTGAGCTGCCCTTCGAGTTCCTCTTTTTCCTTCTCAAATGCCGGTATGTCCTTGGCTATCCTCCTGCTGTCGTCAAGCTGCGCCGTAAGGTCATTGACCGTATTCCTCAGCCCGGCCACCTCGTCCCTCTCGGGCCCTATGAGGAACTGATAAAAGAGAAGGGCTATGACGACGTCAAGGACCGCCACGATGATTATCTTTTTCGAGAGCGAAAGCTTGAGTATAAAATCTATCTTCAGCAGGCTCTTTATCGCCATCTACTGCCTCTCAACCACTATCGTGAACTCCACGAGGTCTCTGCCCGCGGTCTTTGTCTTTGACCTCTGGGCCACTATCAACTCCACCTTCTTGAACGCGCCGTAGCCCTCAAAGCCCCTCATGAATTCGGCGACGTCCTCGTCCTTCCCGGCGTATCCGTTGACGGTTATGACCTTGCCCCTGTCCTGGAGCGAATATATCCACGCCCTCTGCGGGACGCTGCCGGCGACCTTCGTGAAAAGCTCCACCGGCCCGGTCCTCGCGCCCTCGAGCCTTTTGACCACGCCGAGCTTGCTCTCTACCACGCGTTTTTGCTCCTTGAGCTTGGAGAGCTCGCCCACCTGCCTCTTGAGGTCCTGCAGTTCCTTGCCGGCGCTGTCGATGTCCATCTTGAGGAGTGAGGCGTCGGAGCCGAGCTTGAAATAGGCCGCGACGGATATCGCGATGACGCTTACGGTTACAAGGCCGGCCACGGTAAGCTGGAACCTTACCGACTCTTTTTTCTTCGCCGCCCTTACCGGAAGCAGGTTTATCCTTATCATCTGTCGCCCAGCCTCCTCGTGGCAAGCCCCACCGCGACGCCGAACGACGGGGCCATCTCGCCGAGCGTGCCGGCGTCAAAACTTTTGGGGTTAGAGGCCACTCCGTTGAACGGGTTCACCGGCTCAACCGGGATATCGGTCCTCTCCTGCATCAGTTCCCTGAGGCCGGAAACCTTCGCCCCGCCGCCGCACAGGAATATCCTGCTTATCACCCCGCCCGGCGCGCCGCCCAGAAAAAAATCAACCGACCTCTTCACCTCCATGGTTATGTTCGCGGAGACGGCGTTCATGACCCCGGCGAGCTCCGAGGGCTCGCCTGGGGGTTTGGCCCTGCCGAGCTTTATGTCCTCGGCCTCCTTGAAGCTTATGTTGAAGCTCCTCTGTATCTCCTCGGTGTACTGGTTGCCGCCCATGGGGATGCTCCTCGTGAACGTGGTGACGCCGCCGGCCATGACGCTTATGCTCGTTATGCCGGCGCCTATGTTCACCATCGCGACGCTCTCCCCCGGCGCCAGGGTATAGTTTATCTCCATCATGTTCTCGAGCGCGAAGGAGTCCACGTCCACGACGACCGGATTAAGGCCGGCCTCCTTTATGACGTTCGTATAATCGTTTATGACGTCCTTTTTCACCGCGACGAGCATGACCTCCATCTGCCCCTTGCCCTCGCCGTGCTCCCCGAGTATCTGAAAGTCTATGTTGACGTCGCTCATGGGGAACGGGATATACTGCTCGGCCTCCCACTGGATGGACTCGGCCAGTTCCTCCTCGGTCATGGCCGGGAGGCTCACCTTCTTTATTATGACCGAATGGCCGGTGAGGGAGGAGACGACGTCCTTCACCTTGACGCCCTGCTCCTTTATAAGCCCGGAGATTGCGTTGGTGACGGTCATGGAGTCTATTATGGAGCCGTCCACTATCGCCTCGGGCGGGAGGTATGCGATGCCGAGCTTCTGAAGCTCCCAGCCCTTCTTGGCCTGCCTGAGCTGGACGAGCTTTATGGAGTGCGAGCCTATGTCCAGCGCCACGACGTCTTTTTTCTTGAAAAACGACAGTCCCATTATTTATCGTCCCTCGGCCCCGGGAGCCATGAAAGACCTCCGGTCCGCCTCCGTAAATCCCCCTCAGTGCGCCTTGCCGAAGATCATGTCCTTGTCCGAGAGCTTGAAACCGAGCGCCTGTATTATCTTCCTTTTCGTGTCAACCCTGCACGTATAGCCCTTCTCTATCCTGTCAATGGTAAGAGGGGACACCCCGGCCTTGCGCGCGAGTTCGGACTTGGTAATGAGCATACCCTCCCGTATCCTCTTCAGCCTGTTCTTATCCCTGCCCATCTTGAACTCCGGTAAAAAAAGCCTGACCGCGCCCGGCGCCACTTTCCATCGCCGAGTCCGTGCAGGATAATAAGGATGGTGCTGGGAAGTGGCGCTGGACGCGCATCTTTCAGCCGTCCGTGCCGACGTCCCCGAAAACTACGCTTAACTGTATTCTATAACGGCTAATTTGTCAAGAATTTTTTACAATTAGGCATAATTTATATTAAATTATAACCCCCGCCCCATCCACCGGGCATCGAGGCGCTGTGCCTTTTTTCTACGATTGCAAGGATATTGAGGGGGGAGGCAAAAGTGAAACTCCTCTCACCTTTGTCCCCCTCACCCTACCCTCTCCCCGCCGGGGAGAGGGAGAAGAATACGGATAATGCCCTTTACTGTAATCTCCTCTCCCCCTTTAAGGGGGAGAGGAAAAAGGTGAGGGGGTCATCTGAGAGTGCGGCGAGGACATTATGAATGCAGTCGCCAATAAGGCATGGACGTGGTGCGGCGCTCTTCCTCGCAATGACAAAAATAGAATTAATCAGAGGTTCCCTAACGCTTCGCCCACCTGAGGAGCTTCGGGATGCCGATATTGTCCGCGATGCCGGAGACCAGTTCCTGGCTCCCCTTGGACGTCAAGTTCCCGTTGAACTCGACCTCGGTGTTGGACATGACCGTGCCGTAGACGGTCGCGGTGCCCTCTATCTCGAGCTCTCCCATGACGTATATCATGCCCTCCCACAGGAAGTTGCCTGTTATCTTTAACTCCCCCGTCACGATGAGCAGCCCCCTGCCCGAGCCCCCGGTTATCTTGGCCTCGCCCCCCTGGGTGTCTATGAATATTATCTTGGCGTCGTTGCCGCAGATATGGTCCGCCGCCGGAAGGGATGGGTCGGTGCTGCACGCCGTGCCCCATTGCGACGTGTCGTATACGACCTCATTCTGGGTCTGGGTGTATGGGGACGGCGGGTCTCCGAAGGCCTTCAGGTCCGCGAGGTTAAGCCCGAGGTAGTTCATCATGTCGGCGTCCCCGGGGTAGCTCCCCGCGGCGGCGCACACGTTGGTGCATCCCGCGCCGCACCCGGTGACCGCCTCGGCGCATACGCTGCCCAAGACGCTCGATGAGCCCTGCTGCTCCACCTCCTCGTTGGCGAATACATCGCCGGCCGGAGGTATGAGGTTCAGCCTGCTCGCGGTTATATAGCTCCGAACCTTGACCTCTGTCCCGCCCGGCGCGGTCGTGCCGGTTGCGTCTATCTTGTAGACCGGCACGGCCTTCGCGCAGGAGTTCGGCACCCCCAGGCCGGTGAACCCGAAGTCCGCGCAGTAGACAACCGTCTCGCCGTTGCATCCGTCGCTGTCGCACCATGTGTCCGAGCCTTCGGTCGCGTAGGCGACCGTAACGTCGTAACGGCCGCCCGTGCCAACGAGGTTGAGTCCGTTCGCGCCGTCCGAGGCGAAGGTGTTGCCGGTATAGGTCGGCGCGCCGCCGTAGCGCGCCTGCTTCTGGGCCGAGGTCTCCCCGACGAATCTTGCGTGGGCGTCCGCCAGGTCCATCCTGTCTATCGCCTCCTGCATGCCGCTTTCGGCGAGGAAGAACGCGCCCTTGGCCTCGCGGTCGTTCCTCGCTATCATCATGTCCGTGGTCGAGGTCATGACGGACAGTATGCCTATGGCGGTCATGGCCGCCATGACGACCAACGAAAGCACGAGCGCGAAGCCTCTTTCGCCTTTTATCGCGTCAATTGCGTCTTTATACGGCAGTTTCATATATCCGCCTTAATCCCGGCCTCAACTCCGCGTCTCGTTGACGGTGTTGGAGTATGGACTCTTGTTGGACGTCGGAGAGCATGTGTCGTATGCCTTCACCTTGTAGTAATAGATGTAGTTCTTGAAATTGCCCGGCTGGTCCGGGGTTACGATCTTATTGACCGGACTGGTGGTGATAGGGCTCGGGACCACGGCCGGGTCTATGACCGCCCAGTCGGCCTGTATGTCGCCTCCGGTGCAGTTGGGTTTGTCCTTTTTGCAGGCCTTTCTCCAGACCTCGTAGCCCGCGAGGTCCGAGGCCGCGGGCTTGGTCCACCTAAGCGTCACCTGCGCGTCGGTCTGGGTGGGTATACTGAGGCTCGTCGGCGCGTCCGGGATATCAAGGCACGGGTTGGCCACCACGGTTATCGTCTGTGGCGAGTTGCTCGCGTATGGATACGTCACGTTTATCGTGTCGCTTGAGTTGACCTGCAGGGTGCCGGCCCCTCCGGCCGCGGAGGTCTGGACGGTCGTCTGGAACGTGGCGGTCTTAAAGCCGGTCTCCGTGAGCGCGGGGGGATAGTAAATCGTGTCGTCCGCGGTTGAGCCGGTGTTCTTGGTCGCCGTGTTCTTAAGCGAGGTAGTTCCCGCGGCTATATCGGTGGACGCGCTGTTCACGTAGTCCAGATGACCTTCGTGCCCGCTCTCGGCCGCGAGGCAGTCTATCAGGGTAATGGTGTAGCTCAGGCCCTGCTGTATCTGGCTCGTGCCCAGGGTTATCTTCGCCTGGCCGAACGTGCTGCCGATGCAGACGGTCTCATTGGCAGAGGCCGCGCCCGTATTTGGACAGGTATTCTTTGCCTTCACGCTGTAGGTGTACACGCCGTCACCCGGGACCGTATCGGTGCAGGATGTCCCGGAAATAGACGGCGAGGAATCGCAGCCCCCGGCGGTTATAAGTCCTATGTCGGAACGATAGACTTCGTAGCTTATGCTGTCGCCGGGCTGGATGGCCACGCCGTTTGAGTACGTGGTGACCGCGTTCCACGTCAGTGTCACGTCAAGCCCGGACTTGGAGACCGGGTTGGCCGGCCACGTCGGCTGGGCGGGCCACACGCTGCATACGCTGAAGGTCTTCTGGTCGTAGACATACGCGCCGTGGTTTATCTCCGGGTCCCTGTCGAAATTGCCGTCCGCGTCGGTTGCGATGATAAATGACCACACCCTGTAGCCGTCCTCGGCCGGGATGGTCCCGGAGCACGTCCCGCTCACGGCCGTGCCCGGAACGGCGCAGGGGCTTCCGCCGTTGTCGAGCATCGTGACCTCGGTGTAGTTATAGACGGAAGGGTCGGGCGCTGTAACGACCGTCTTTGGCGTCACGGCGTAGTAGAGCTTGACGCCGGTTACGTCCACCCTCTGCTGGGTCTGCTCGTTCATGGTGTTGGTGGTTATGACGGCGGACACCTTTACCTGGACCATCGAATCGGCTATGACAGGGCCGTCAACGCCGGACTGCACCTGATTGTTGCCAGTGGCCCCGGGCACGGCGTAGCCGGTCGTAGGGTTTACGGGCTGGTCCTGCTGTGTCGCGGTTATTATCGGGCCGGTCGGCACAGTCACTCCGACGAGCGTCTGGGATACCGTCAGGTAGCTAACGCAGGTCGTGGTGAGGGTTATGCCGGAGCCGCTCTTTATGTTGAACGTGACCCTGATTCTATCGTCCCTCATGTCAACCACCGGGTCGCCTTCGTCGTCCTTGAACTCGAACGTTACGGGCACGTAGAGCGCCGAGGCCGGGACTACTATGTTGGAGAGGTCAACGTCCGAAAGGGTCCGCGTGTAGGGGTCATCCGCGGTCGGGGTAAGGGACGTCGGGTTGGCCGATATGCTCCTGGACGTCGCTCCCATGACGCTCCTGCCGCCTCCGACCGTGACCGTCCTTAAGTACGCGTCGGAATTGACCCAGCTTATGCTCATCGTCTGTATGGTGAGCGCGTCCGCGCTCGTGTTCCTCAAAAACATGGTTACGCTGTTATGCCGGTACGAATCCGCGGTCCATGCCGTAATCCTTGCGGGCGAAGCCGCCGTGGTGACGCCGGAGGGGGAACTGTTGTTGGAGCCGTCAATATCAACGCCGGTCAGGACCTCCCTGTGGTCGTCCTGGGTGCAGCTTCCGGCGCCCGGGCACTTCTCGTCCCTCTGTATCCTTCCGGGGTACACTGGCCCTATGACCTCGGAATGGATGACGTTCCCTATCATGTCGGTCTTTATAGTGCTCTCGTTGGGGTTAAGCTTCTCGTACGGGCAGTCGGTCGTCGCGACCCTGTAATAATACGTCGAGCCGTCGGTTGCGCCGGTATCCGGGAACGAGCCGCCCCAGAAGGGCGCGCTCCCTGATATCATCGTGGACGAACTGAAGTCGGAGGACGTGCTCCTGAATACCCTGTAGCCCGCGAGGTCGTACGGGTTGGCCGGCGAGGAGGACTGGGATAGATCGCTCGATACCTGGGTCCACGACAGCACAACCCCCGCGGGCTCGGCGCCGCAGCAGACAGGGTCGCTGTCGCAGCACGCGGCCGCGAGATTGGTCACCTTGGGCGGCTTGGGATGGTCAACGTTGTTTGAGGGGAAGGCCGCCACCGCCGGGTCCTCGCCGCACAGGGTGGTTGTATCCTGGGCCTGCGAGGGGTTGGAGCCGTTGCCGCACAGGTCGAATGAGACCGCCCTGTACGAATATGTCCCGCTCTCGACCAGCGACGGCTGGGACGGGGTTTCCTGCGTCATGGAGTCGTGCCAGAAGGCCGTGGGTTGACCCTGGCTCAACTCGCTTACGGTATACACCCCGCCGGAGTCCGGGACCAGCGCCGCGTTGGGGGTGCCGGTCATCGGGCTGGTATCCACCTGATAGCAATTATACGCGTCCTTGGACGATAGAAACGCCGGATAGCTTGAACTCTCCGGGTTTACGTAGACGCAGGTCTGGTCAAGGTCAGCGGAACTCGGCTGCGTAAGCGACACGGCGACCCTCTTCCAGCCGGCCCTCACGCCGAGGCCGGGCGCCGTTGGCGCGGTCGTGTCCGGCGGCGCGGTGTCTGACCCCGAAGGCGAATCAACGCCCGGGCCGGCGCCGTCGCCGTAGGTTATGGCGTAGTCGGACGCGCCGTATTTCTTGTCGGCCGGGTCGGAACCGGTATCGTCGGTTACGAGCGTGGCGTCGCAGTTCACGGGCGCTATGGCGTAGTAATATACGTAACATCCGAGCTCGGAGGTGTCGGTATACTGGAACGCCGAGCCTGCCACGCCCGTCTCGCTGACTATCCAGTCCACGCCCCCTCCCGGCATTATCGGGTAAGAGGAGAAATCGGACCCGCTCTTCCTGTATATCCTGAAACCGCTTACGTCCGGGTACGTCGTTGCGCTATACGCGGTCCAGTTCAGGACGACCTTGTTGTCGCTTGCGCCGTCAACGCCGTAGAAGCCCGTTACCGCCGGCAGTTTCGATGGGTTTACGGTCGTGTCGTTTGCCCCGCCGTCGCCGAACGTTGAAGTCCCCCTCGATGGAGAGGGGTTGCCGCTCACCTCGTTTGAAAGAAGGCTTGCGTTGTGCGAGCTGTCGTATGCCCTTATGCCTATGGTATAGGTCTTGATGCTCGATCCGTCCGAGGGCGTGTGCTGGAGGTTCCAGTCGCCGCTCGTTGAGTCCTTGCCCGGGGCCAGGGTGGCCTCGTACTGCGTGCCGCCGACGACAGTCAACTGGCTCAGGAGCACCCTGTAACTTTTCTGCACGGCGCCGAGGGTGTAGAATATCTTGTAATACGCGAGGTCCGTCTCGGCGCCCTTATCCCACCGAAGCCTGAGCCTGCCGCATACGCCGGTCCTTCCGCCGACCACGTCCTCCCTCACCTCAAGCACGGTGGGCTGGGCCGGCGCGACAAAATCCCCGCCGGTGCTCGATGCGTAGAGGTTCCGAAGCCTGACCTCGGTCTCCGCGACAACCGATTTGGCGGCGCCCGTGGCGGCGAGCACCTCCTTGGTCTTCGTGGTGAGCGTTATCTTTATGAACCGTATCTTGCCGACGTCGGCCGCCGCCACGGGGGCCGCCATGGCGTTGCCGTCCTCGTCATAATAGGCGAAGACGAGCCCGCCGCCTGCTGCGGAGGTATCGATGTTGTCTATCACCGTATACCAGTTCGGGTCAACGCAGGTGCTCCATTCATCGTCCTGTTCGCACGCCTGCCTGGTGAGGGCCTTTGTGGCCGCGTTGACCCTGTAGCTGACCTTGAGCCTTCTGTTGTCTATCGGGTTACGGTAGCGGAACTCCACGTCGCTCGCGGAGGCCGTCGGGATGAGCGTGACCGTCGCCCCGAGGGGGGTCCTCTCCGGGACGTTGTGCCCGGTGAGCGTAAGCTCCTTTTCGAGCATGTTTATGCCGGCCCTGACGTTCTGCTGGGCCTCGATGAGGAGGTCCTGCTCGGTCGTCTTTTTAAAAAACGTGTTGTAAAGGCCGTATATGCTCGCCATGAGCACCGTGGTGATGGCAAGCGCTATGAGTATCTCAACGAGCGTGTACCCGCGCTCGTTGAGCGTGGGCCAGCCAGCCGTCCCTGACGGCCAGCGGCCTCTGCCGCGTCTCATCGCATCACGCATATAATGTCCTGCGCGCATCTTCAAGGTCAGCCCTCTGTCCCTATGATAAGCGGCGGTCCCCCGCCTATGGTCCCGACCACCCTCGACCTCAGGGACTGAAGCGTGGTGGTGTGCGCTCCGAAGATGTCGGCCCATGTGACCGTCACGTCAATCTTTTTCATGTCGTTCTGGTCTATGGCCGGGTTGGTCGAATAGTAGACGCCGTCGTTATCGAGGTCAACGTATCTTACGGTCCACCACCACGTGAACTGCATGTTGTCCGCGGGCGACGGGGAAAAGGTGCCGGCCGTGGGGGTGCACGTATAAAGCGGCGGGGTTGGCGTTGTAAGGACGCAGGTCCTCGCGATATTCCCGTCGGCCGTCAGGTCCGCTCCGTTGGTTGTCTGCACGTTCGCATACGGTATGGCCTGAAGGGCCTCCATCTTCTCGCTTGCGAGGTTCAAGGCCTGCGTAAGCCTTTTGCCGCTTTCAGTCGCCTTCATGCTCTGGGTGGCGAGGCCGGCCAGGGCGATGAGCGCCACGGAAAGCATCGCGAGCGCTATCAGTATCTCGAGTATCGTAAAACCCCTGTCGTCCATGCCGTTATCTCCCGCGCCAAGACGCATATTCGTCAACCACCCGTCATGATTATGTTGCCGGTATACGTGTTGAGGTGCAGCTTCCTCGAAAAACCGCCGCTTGTGCCCCTGACCTCGACTATCTCCACGTCGTTCGACGGGCCGCACACGCCCGAGCCGTCGGCCGTGCCGTTTTCGTAGAACTCGACCCTGTCGCCCGCGCACCCCGCCGGCAGTATATCCACGTCCGCCGCACCCTCGGCCACTATACCCACGCTGTCCCATGTTGCGCCGTTAAACTTAACGACCCTGTAGCTGTCAATGGCGCCGGTAAGGGTAAACGCGACCCCGTATATTTTATTCTCCTGTATGGCCCTCATCCTCGCCATCATGAACTTCGCCTGTATGTCTCTGACCGTGCCGTTGACGTGCCATTTGGGCATCTGCGACATGAGCATCGGAATGGCTATCGCGAGGGTTATCGCGATAACCGCCACAACGACCAGCAATTCCACCAATGTAAAGCCTTTCTCCATATCATCCAACATATCTGGCTTTATAAGGGATGCAAGAGGTGTGCCGGAACTTATCTCTTTGATTTTTAAAGGTTTTGTATTTTGAGGCTGGAGGAAACTACGCAATTTTTTCATAGTCCGTAACTTTTCACCTTGTAGAGGAGCGCCCTGTGGCTTATCTCGAGGAGTTCCGCGGCCCTGGTCTTATTGCCATTTGTCATCTCGAGGGCCTTTTTTATAAGTTCCCGCTCTATGGCCTCCTCGGCCTTTTTAATCGAAAGCATGTCATGGCCGGAGCGGACCTGCGCAGGATCCCCTTTTTTGAAGAACGGGAGGTTCTTGAGCTGTATCGTATCCGTATCCTCGAGTATGACCGCCCTTTCCATTACGTTTTCGAGCTCTCTTATATTGCCGGGCCAGCGGTACGAACTCAATGCATCCATGGCGTCGTTAGCCGCGGCCTTTATCCGCTTCGAATATTTCCTTGTATATCTACCAATGAAAAGCCTGACCAGCCCGGGTATGTCGCCTTTTCTCTCCCTCAGGGGCGGCAGATGCACCGGCATTACGTTGAGCCTGTAGAAAAGGTCTTCCCTGAACGCCCCCTTTTTTATCTCCTCTTCGAGGTCCCTGGCGGTCGCGGCCACGACCCTCACGTCAACCCTTGCGGATTTCGTGTCCCCTACCCTCCTTACCTCGCCTTCCTGCAGGACCCGGAGCAATTTTACCTGCAATTCCTTCGGCAGTTCCCCTACCTCGTCCAGGAAGATAGTCCCATGGCTTGCCTCGTGGAAAAGCCCGTTCTTGGTCCTTACCGCGTCGGTGAACGCGCCCCTTACGTGGCCGAAAAGCTCGCTTTCAAGCAGTTCTTCCGGTATCGCGCCGCAGTTTACGGCCACGAAAGGGGCCTCCCTCCTTTTGCCGCCTTTGTGTATCGCGCGCGCTATAAGCTCCTTGCCAGTGCCGGTCTCCCCGGTTACAAGGACGGTGGTGTCGTAGTCGGACACCTTTCTCACGAGTTCGAGCACCTCGACCATCTTTCTGTCCGCGGCGTAGATTTCCTCGTAATCCCGGGCCGCCTCCCTTCTCAGGCGGTCGTTTTCAGCCCTCAGGTTTTCCCTCTCCTCGGCCTTTCTGATGGTCAGCATTATCTCGTCGGGTCTGAAGGGTTTTGATATGTAGTCATACGCCCCGAGCCTCATGCACTCAAGCGCCGTATCCATCGTACCGTAGGCGCTCATCATTATGACGGCGGGGTGTATGTCCAGCTTTTTAAGCTCCCTCAGAAATCCCGGCCCGTCGAGCCCGGGCATCTTTATGTCGCAGAGTATGAAATCGAACGGGTCTTTTTCGAGGGCCCTGAGCGCCGAGGCTCCGTCGGCGGCAGTGGCGGCCTCGCAGCCCTCTTTTTTGAGTATGACCGAGAGCATGTGGCGCATGCCTTCTTCATCGTCCACGACGAGTATCCTCATTACGCCTCTCCCGGCATCTCTGGAATGAGCACCCGGAAAACGCTCCCCTCGCCGGGCGCTGATTCAACCTCTATCGTGCCGCCGCAGGCCTTTACGATGGTCTGCGACATGAAAAGCCCCAGACCCGTGCCGAGGCCCGGCGGCTTTGTCGTATAGAAAGGGTCGAATATCTTTTCCATGTCTTCCTTTTTTACGCCGCGGCCCCCGTCGGCCACGCTTACGGCCACTGACCGCCTCTCAGCCCTGCCCGCCAGCCGGCCCTGCCGGTTATCCATGACGGCCGGAAGAGGCCCCGGGTCGTCCTTGCGCACCCGGACCGGGGTTTTGACCGCAACGGGCCGGCTTACGGCCGAGGTCTCGACCGTAACCACGCCGCCTCGGGCGCCCGTGGCCTCGGCCGCGTTGATGAGGAGGTTCAGCAATACCTGCCTGAGCCTGTCCCCGTCCATATTAACAGGCGGGAGATTGTCCTGCAATTTAAGCTCCGTTGTCACGCCCTTGAAGGCGGCATCGCAGGAAAGGAGCGCCGACGTCTCTTTAACTATCGCGTTCACGTCCGCCGCATGGGCGGGCGCTTTCGGGGGCCGCGATATGTAGAGGAACTCCTTCACTATCCTGTCTATCCTTGATATCTCCCTTACCGTCCTTTCGATTATGTCCTTTTCCTCGGCCCTGTCACATAAGCCCTTGGCCAGGACTCCGAGATAGCCGCTCACCGCGCCGAGCGGATTCCCTATCTCATGGGCTATACCGGCGGCAAGCCTTCCGACCGAGGCAAGCGTCTGGGTCCTCAAAAGCTCCTCCTGCGTGTCCATGAGTTCACCGTTCACCCTGCCGAGCCTTTCTATCTCCAATTGGAGCCTCTCGGCCATGGAGTTGAACGCCGAGGCCAGGCGGCCTATCTCGTCGTTGCCAACGACCTCGGCCCTTACGCCGAGGTCCCCGCCCGATATGCGCGTTGCCGCCGTCTCAAGCCTCTTTACCGGCCTTATTATGAAACGCGACAGGAAATAAATCCCGAGGGCCATGATGATAACCGAGTCAACGACCGCGTAAAATACTATGACCCTGCGCATGGTCGAGGAGTAAAGGGCTATGTCCGAAAGCGATACCGTGAACTCGGCCCTCAACGCCTCGGCCCCGCCCGTGCCCTCGGCCACGGTCACGCGTAGCAGCCTGCCGGGCCCCCCGAACCAGTCAGTCGTCCACGACGGCCAACCAGCCGTCCACGACGGCCGCCCGTGGCCGAGCCTGTGTATCTTGACACCGTTCTCGAAAAAAACGCTCTCGCCCTTTTCGGCTGGAAGGTCTCCCTCGGAAAAGACCGCGTTCCCGTCCCTGTCTCTTATGACCATGGCGGATATGCCGGAGGCGCGCATAACGCCCCTGGCGTACCCTTCAATGCCCGAGGGGTTTTTAACGTCCAGGACCGTAACGCGCAGGATATTCGCGACCTTGACGGCCTCGCCTACCTTGAGGGTCAGGGCGTTGGTCTGAAGGAGCAAAACGCTCAAGGCCCCCACGAATCCTATGGCGGCGAGCGTCGTTACCACGATGCCTGAGATGAGCTGCGCCCTTATGCCCGTGGTCGTAAGCTTCATACCTGCCACACGCTCGTAATGTACCACCAGAAGAGTTTCTTGCCGTAGAATATATACGTGACCGCGCCGAAGGCCAGAAACGGGCCGAACGGTATGGCATACTTGGATTTTTTCCCCCACACGAGCATGAGCGCCGCGCCCACCGCCGCGCCGGCGAACGAGCCGGCGAAGAGCGTGAAAAGCACCCCCTTCCATCCGAGAAAGGCCCCTATCATGGCCAGCAGTTTAACGTCCCCGCCTCCCATGCCCGCCTGTCTGGCCACAAAATAATATGCGGCTGATATCGCGATAAGAACCACGCCGCCCGCGGACAACCCTAAGAGCGAAGACGCCGCGCCTGAATACACGTCCGGATAGGACGCGATGACCGACATGATAAACCCGGCCGCTATGCCGGGCAGGCTTATCACGTTGGGGATTATCCTGTGCCTTAAGTCTATGAAGGTTATCGCCACAAGGGCGGAGACGAGGATGAAATTGAGCGCGAAGGCGGCGGTAAGCCCGAACCATCCGTAAAGGAACACCCCGGCCGCGGCAACGAGGAGTTCCACCAGCGGATACTCGGCGGATATCGGGGCGTTACAGTTCCTGCACCTGCCGAGGAGAAATACGTAGCTTATAATCGGGATATTGTCGTAGAAGCGGATGGATGAACCGCAGGCCGGGCACCTTGAGCCGGGTGAGACGACGGATATGCCGCGCGGGATTCTGTGTATGCATACGTTGAGGAAACTGCCCACCGCCGCCCCAAAGGCGAATATGAACGCGTATTTCAGAGCCTCTGGCAACGTGTGTTACCGATCCTCCGTCGGGTGAGCGGCCCGGCCGGCCACGCCGGCCAACCAGCCGTCTATGACGGCTAAATGGTTTCGGGCATATAGTTTTTCCTTGTCTCCTCGACCATCCTTATTATGTCGGCGGCCGTGCGCACGGATTCTCTGGCGTCTTTCTCGGTTATCACCTCGGCCGGTATGCCGCCGGGTATGGCGTCCGGGAAGCGGGAGGTCTTGTAATAGATGTCGAGCCTGCCTGAGGATTCCACGTACCCCTTGAACGCCTCGTCATAGGTAATGGCCCTGCCCAGGAGTTCTATCACCGAGCGGGTTTCCCTCGCGTCCTCTTTCTTGAAAAAGAGAAAGGCCCTCAGGCCCTTTGCCGCGGCCTGCTGCGCCCAGAAGCACGCCGGCGCGAAAAAACCCCCTTCAAGGTTCCATTCCGAAACCCTGAGATCGTATTCAGCCTGCCTGAGCCACCTGTCGGATTCCTTTGCGATGATTTCCATAACGCCCCCTTGAAGAGTTCCGGTGAAGAGCTCCGGCATAGCCGGCCATTTAACAACCGGCCTCGACGGCCCACCAGCCGTCCATGACGGCCTACCAGCCGGCCACGCCGGTCAATCAACTCCTGTAAGACGAATTTATCCTTACATAATCATAAGAGAGGTCGGATGTCCAGAGCCTTGCGCCCCCTCTTCCGAGTTTAATGTCCACCATTAACTTTATCTCTCTTTTCTTCATGGCCGCGGCCGCGGCCTTCTCCATGCCGGTATCAACGCCGTTTTTAACGACCTTGACTCCGTTGATGGATATGTCCACCCTGTCCTCTTTAAGCCTTATGCCGCAGGCGCCCACGGCCGCCATTATCCTGCCCCAGTTCGGGTCTTTGCCGAAAAGGGCCGTTTTCACAAGGAGCGACCCGGCGATCCTCCTTGCGGCCGCCTCGGCGTCGGACCTGCTCCTGCAACCCGCCACCTCTATCTCGGTAAATTTAGTCGCTCCCTCTCCGTCCCTCACTATCATGTGCGAAAGCTCGAGCGAAAGCCCGCTGAGGAGTTCGCGGAATTGATTAAACCCGGCGCCTCCGGCGGCGAGAGAACCTCCCCCGGCAAGACCGTTGGCGAATATGAAGACGCAGTCGTTCGTGGATGTGTCGTTGTCAACGGTTATGCGGTTGAAGGACTCGTCCGTGGCCGAGAGGAGGGCCTTTTTAAGGGACTCCGGGTCTACAGGGGCGTCGGTCGCGAAAAACGCGAGCATGGTCGCCATGTCCGGACATATCATGCCCGCGCCCTTCGCAATGCCGACGATGTTTATGGATCTTCCGTTGATCTTTTTCCTGCCCGAGGCCGTCTTGGGGAAGGCGTCGGTGGTCATTATGGCCTCGGCGGCATCCATCCAGCCGTCGGGCCTCAGGCTCCGGACAAGGCCGGGGAGCGAAGAAATAATTTTTCCCGCGGGAAGCGGGACTCCTATGACGCCGGTCGAGGCGACGAGCATGTCCCCTTTTTTTACGCGAAGGTTTTTTTCCGCGGCCTTTGCCATATCCCCGGCAAGGCGAAGCCCCCTCTTGCCGGTGCACGCGTTGGCGTTGCCGCTGTTGATTATTACCCCCCTCGCGCTCCCCTTTTTAACCCTTTCGATGGAAAGAAGAACCGGCGCGGCCCTGACCGCGTTCCTCGTAAAAACCCCGGCGACCGCGGCAGGCACGTCGCTCACTATGAGGGCAAGGTCTTTTTTACCGCCCTTTTTTATGCCGGATGCTACGGCCCCGGCCCTGAAACCCCGGACGCGAAAACCCGGGTCTGAACGTTTTTTATCCATGCTCCCTATACGGCGTCTTTAAAAGATAAGACCCTTACTTCCCACAGCATTTTTTGTATTTCTTGCCGCTTCCGCACGGACACGGGTCGTTGCGGCCGACCTTGTCCGCGCCGCGCGTAACCGGCGCCTGTCTTGTCTCTTCGGCGGCCGGGGCGAGTTCGCTCCGGCTCAAGACGACCTTCCGCGGCCGGGGCCTTTCGTCCAGTTCCTTCACGGACTGCTCGCCCTCTACCTCGACCCTGAAGAGCCTCTCCGTGACCTCGCTCTTGAGCCTGAATATCATGTCGGAGAACAGGTCGAAACCCTCTTTCTTGTATTCGTTCAGGGGGTCTTTCTGCCCGTAACCCCTCAGTCCTATCCC
>JACRCI010000109.1 GCA_016219105.1 Deltaproteobacteria bacterium
CTGATTAATTCCCAGTCCCGTCATTGCGAGCGTAGCGAAGCAATCTCGTCCTATAGGCAAATCAGTGAGTTACGAGATTGCTTCGCCGCAAAAACGCGGCTCGCAATGACAAAAAGAGAATTAATCAGAGTTTCCCTAAATAAAGACCCTGAAACAAGTTCAGGGTTGCGCTATTTTACAGTTTTTCAACAGCCAAAAAAGGTGTTTCTTCACTGCCCGGCAATCATCCGCCTTGCTGTCTTTTCCTGGGAAGCCGGTCGCGGGTATTTCTTATAAGCGCGACAAAATCGTCAATCTTGAACGGCTTTTCCATGAAATCATACGCCCCTTTTTCAAGGGCTTCGATGGCTACGTTCAGCGTCCCGTAAGCAGTAATCATGATTAAAACGGTGTCCCTGTCAACCCCCCGTATCTCCTTGAGAAGTTCCATGCCGTCAATCCCGGGCAGCCTCAGGTCCGTAACCACGAGGTCGTGTCTCTTTTCCTTGAACTTTCCGACGGCATCGCGGCCGTCGCGCGCAATGTCAATGACGTATCCACCCTCCCCCTCCAGCGCCTCACGCATGACGCGGAGCAAAACCTCGTCATCGTCAACAAGGAGTATCTCAAATTTTTCCGCCATCGCTTACTCTCCGGGAAAACGCCAATGAAAACAACATACCCTCAATCGCGACAGCGCTGTCGTTTAGACGAATGAACAAAATCATGGTATAATTATAGATACAAGAAGGAATCGTTGCCGGGAATCAAAACTTTTATGGAAGTCCTGCTGGCGCGAGATCCCTCACCACGCCGAAACATCCCGCTATACACCAAGACCCGGCGAACCGCGCCTGACGCACAGTATATTACCCCGAACTAAACTAACTCCTGAAAGCACATCTTTTTTAATGCTGCTTTAATATCACGCAAATTACTATAACACTACCAGTTAACCACGTCAACCTTTTTTCAATGGAAAGGGGGGATAAAAATGTATACCATGACTGGCATGACCGTCAAGAAGACCCACACCATCGGCGCCAAGGTGGACGAAAAGACGTATAATTCCCTCAGAAGCGCGGCAAAAAAGACCGACAGGACGGTATCCTATCTGGTTGGAAAGATTTTAGAGGAATGGCTTGAAAGACAGGACCCGGCGAATAGCGACGTCTCATCGCGAAAATAGCCGGCAGGGCCGGCTGGTTGGCCGGCAGAGATGTATGGCGATGGTCTAACAGTATCCTTCCCTCCAGCCGGCCCTGCCGGTTCCTCCGTGCCTCTGTAAGCGCGCATACTCCGCCCGCCGGCAAATCAACCCTTCCTAACGTCCCCTGAAAAGCGTGTAACCGTGATATTCCATGACCCTCTCTGGTTTTGGTTCGAGAGTCTTTAGCCTCGCTTCACTCTCTCCGGTCCTTATGACCAGGAAAACCTCCCCCGCGCCTCCGGCATGGCCGGCTGGTTGGCCGCCGTGGCCGCCCTGGACGGAGTGCCGGGCGGCAAGCTCCATTGCCTCCCCGGCCGTTTCAGCCTTCATGGCCGCGCCTCGCGAATAAAATTCCGCCGAATAAGGCCGCTTGGAGACATAGATAAGGCGGCTCAAAGCACCCTTACGGAGTTGTAAATATTTCTCCACGATGACCTTTTGAGACTTGAGCTCCTGCATCCCTGCGGTGTAAATAACGAGAACAACGATGAACGCAAGCGGCGTGAACAACGCGGCCGCTCTCCATGTCCAGGTCATGGGCCGGCGTGGCCGGCTGGTTGGCCGGCCCGGCTTTCCTTCCGCCTCCTCCGGGGGCCATGCCTCGGCCGCAAGAAGCGCGAAAGCCGGGAGGCCGGTAATCACGTAGGTCGGCAGAATATTGGCCGCAAAAGTGAAAAATAACATCGGGGTTACTGCCCACAGAAGGAGATAACTTTTCCGGCCGTCGCTGAGAACGGCGCCGAGGCCCCCGGACAACGCCCCGGGCCGCCTGAGCGCCGGCCATACGTCCGTTAAGATAAGAACAAAAGACCATGGAAGGACCGCGAAAAACCATTGTGCCCAGATGGCGCCGCGGCCCCACGGATGGGGATTGCCGTAGAGGTCGCCCTTCCAGCCGCTCTGCGTGAACCTCTTCCAGTGCTCCCCGATGAAAAAGTATTCGAGGAACCCCGGCGTGCGGGACTCGGCCAGAAGATACCACGGCGCAGCGAGCGCGAGCGTAAGCGCGATGCCGCTTATCCACGGAAGCCGCCTCCACACGAGCCCCGCCTTTTTTTTCCACAGAACCCACGCCCCGATCGGAAATACTGTAAGGACGGTCGCAACCGGCCCCTTTGCGAGCAGCCCCAGCGCAAGCCCGATGAAAAACAGATAACCCCAGAGCCGCACCCGGACGGGCGGCTCCTGCGCCCCCTCAGGCCCATCCGCTATCGCCCACCAGCCGTCCTCGACGGCTTGCCAGAACCCGACCATTGAAAGGGTCGTGCCTAAAAGCATCGCCTGGTCGGTCAGCACCGCGCCGCTCGTTATGAAAAACAGGCCGGTTGACGCAAGTATTGTCACTGATAAAAGACCGTCGTGGACGGCTGTCTGGCCGGCGTGCCGGCCGTCATGGCTCTTATCGCCATTTTCCAGTCCGGAAGGAACGGACAGATACACTAAAAGGCATATGAGGATTGACAGGACAAAAGACGGAAGCCGCGCGGTGAACTCGCCCACGCCGAACAGCCTGAACGAGCCGGCCACAAGCCACGTGGAAAGCGGCGGCTTGCCCCAGAAAGGCACCCCGTAGTCAATCTGCGGGGTGATCCAGTTATTGGTCTCATACATCTTGCGGCCTATCTCCGCATACCGGGCCTCGGTTGTGTCGGTAAGGGAATATGCGCCGAGAGAAAAAAGACGCGCGCACGCGATAAAAACAAGGACAATAATGAAAAAACGCCGGCCCTCCGGCCGTCGAGGACGGCTGGCGGGATACAGTGAGATGGAAGGGGGGTTATTCATTGGCGTCTATTAGCGCTGTTTCCAGGCGAGTCCTTACCTGACTTCACCCGTCGAGGACGGGGTGTTGGCCGGCGCGGCAGGAGTGCCGGCCGGGTCATAGCGTTTGAGGAAATAGAGCGGACGCTGCTTGGTTTCTATGAACATCCGTCCGAGATATTCGCCGAGTATGCCAATGGCTATGAGCTGTACCCCTCCGAGAAACAGTATCGTAACCATCAGCGTGGGAAAACCCGCGACCGGCTCCACGAAAACAAGGGTCTTCACTATAATCCACACCCCGTAGAGGAACGCCCCTCCCGCCGTAAGCAGCCCGATATATGTCGCAACCTTCAAGGGCACGATTGAAAACGAGGTGATGCCGTCCAGCGCGAAACCCCAGAGCCTGCGGTAATTCCATTTGGTTTTTCCGGCGGCCCGCGCCTCTCTGGCGTAGGCGATCTCCTTCTGCGGATAGCCTATCCACGCAAACAACCCCTTCATAAAACGGTTACGCTCCGGCATCACCCTCAACGAATCCACCGCCCGCCTGCTCAGGAGCCGGAAATCCCCGACGTTTTCAGGGATGGGGTCTTTGCTTATCCGTCTCATTACCCAGTAAAACGCCCGCGCGGTGGCCCTTTTCATGAACGACTCGCTCCGCCTGTTCGAGCGCCGCATGTTCACCACGTCATACCCCAGGCGCCACTCCTTTACCATGTCCGGGATAAGCTCGGGCGGGTCCTGCATATCGGCGTCTATGATGATTACGGCGTCGCCCCTGGCAAAGTCAAGCCCGGCGGTCATGGCGACCTCCTTGCCGAAATTGCGGCTAAGATCAACAAGGGTTACCCGTCCGGCGTGGCCGGAGTGCCGGCCGTCGCCTCCGCGTAGCCCCTCCAGCACCGCGGGCGTGGAATCGGTTGAACCGTCGTTTACGTAGACTATCTCGAAGGCCATGTCGAGATTGTCAAGCACCGAGACAAGGCGGCGGTGGCATTCGCCGAGGACCTCCGCCTCGTTATAAACCGGCACCACTACCGAAAGGAGCGAGCCGCGCCCGCCGGCGTGGCCGGCTGGTTGGCCGTCGTGGCCGGTTGGTTGGCCGTCGAGGACGGCTTGTTGGCCGGCTGGATTTATCGTCCGTTTCACTGTTCCTATGTAACGCCCCGGGTCAGCCATCTAAAAAGTCCATTGCCGATTGGCGAGATAGTTCCATACAAAGACCACCGCGGTCGCCAGTATCTGGGCGGCCGGTACGCTTAAACCCGCCTGGCCCATGGCCGCGGCGAGTACAACGGCGTTGAGGGCGAAAGCGCACAGGGCTATCGCGATAAAGATAAAGACGGCCTTTGAATGCCGCTTCGAACTCCTGAACGTGTAAAAGTAATTGAGACAGTAGTTCACCGCCGCGCCGAGGCATGCCCCGGCGGTGGAGGCCGCGATGACGCCGATGCCCAATGATCTGACCAGCGCAAAGAGCAGTCCGTAATGGGCGGCCGTGCTCACGGCGCCCACGCCGAAGAACGTGCCGAATTCCAGAAGCATGCCGCCGCGGCGCATTGAGGCCGCCTCGGGGAGCCGGATTATGTTGTTGTCTTCCACCATACCGCCAGCGATATCTATTCCTGGTATCTTAATCGCAATCCACGGCGGATGTCAACTTTTTCAACGTCCGGCGAGGCCGGCTGGTTGGCCGTCGAGGTCGTTTATCGGGATATCGGGATGTTGCGAGTAAGGTTGGCGGTTTGCGGAAAACTCGAAACTTATTCAGGCTGTCAGAACGCCAAGGCTATCTGAGCCGAGGTGAGGTCCCTATCTCCGCCCACGTAGTATGCCCCTCGGAGATGTTCCATCTTTAACGTTACGCCGTCGAAGAGATGGTATGAAACCGCAAGCCCCCACTGGCTCTCCGGGAACGCGAAAAACTCCGATGACCCCTCGTATCGCGCCGCAAACTCGATGTGTTCGCTCGGCCGGTAGGCGAGTTCAACGTTATAGGCCTGCGGCCAGTCCCCTTTTCCGTTCCCGTCGGCGTCGAGGTCCAGGGAGCTGAAACGCTCCCCCGCGCCTATGTACTCGGCGCTTAAGTCCCATCCTCCCTCTGTGAACGTAAAAGAGGCTCCCCTGCCATGGACGCCCTTCCCTTTATACGGCGAAGTCATAAGTCCCGCGTTGGTTTCCGCCATGTCGGAGATATAAAAGACCGCGAAGCTAAGACCATCGCGCGGTGTTATCGTGGCCGTTGCAACGATATTCGCTCCGCCGTTGCCTGTATTCCCGTCGAACGCGCCGGCCGAGAGTTCAGGCGACCATCCAGCCGTCCACGACGGCCAGCCAGACGACCCTGGGCGGTAACTCACGACAACCGCTTCTTTCCTCGTCTCTCCGAGTCCGAGCGTAAACGGGTCGGACACGAAATGGCTCGTAAAGACCCCGAAAGGCAGATAGAATCTGCCGGCCTTAACGCCAAACCCATCCTCTGACTTGAATCGCAGATACGCCTCGTCAACCTCCATAGGTTCGGTATTGTTTTCTTCCCACAGGAGCAGTATTGAGCCTCCAAGCTGAGGGGTTATCTTCGCGTTCAAGCCGAGTTGTACCGTGGCGAGGACGGCTTCGGAGTCGTTGCCTGCCGCATCGTTACGGTCGGAATACCACTCGCCCTCGATAAGCCCGCTTACGGAAAACCTCTCGGCCAGCTTCGTTACCGCGGACGGGGCCTTTTTCTCTTCGAGTGTATGATAGTGCTCGGCCTGGGTCGCTTCGGCCACAACCACATCGTCCCGCGTCCCGGCCAACCAGCCGGCCTCGCGGGCCAACGGATAGCCGGGCGCGCCCATTGCGAGCAGAAACGCCAAAAAGAACCCGGGACGCTTTATGCGGCTTGAAATGCGCCTCATGGCGGCTTTTGTCACTCCCCAACCGGTCTTTTCCCGCGGGAGCCTTGAGGGCCTGTCAGCGCCCCAGAAACTCCTCCATGAACTTCAAAGGGTCTTCCTTCAAAACGCCCGTCTCTTTAGCCCCGGCCTCCGAAAAGGAAAGTTTTTTGGATTCCGCGCGCCTCTCCCCTCCGTACACGGCGAACGGGACGGGGTCCGAGGTATGGGTCTTAAGCTCCACCGGCGTGGGATGGTCGGTTAAGACCATGACCCTGAATTCTCCGTAACGCTTGATCCCCTCCAGGACCTTACCCACGACTATCGAATCGAAATCCTCGATTGCGCGAAGTTTGTCCTTCAATAGCCCCTGATGCCCGGCCTCATCCGGCGCCTCGACGTGCACGCAGACGAGATCCCTCGTCTCAAGCGCCCTTAGCGCGTAGTCGGCCTTGCCGGCGTAGTTGGTGTCTATGTAGCCGGTCGCACCCGGGACTTTTATCACGTCCAGGCCGGCATACACCCCTATGCCGTTCATCAGGTCAACCGCCGATATGATGGCGCCCTTCAGGTTGAAGCGGTCCTTGAAATCAGGCATGGTCGGGGCACTGCCCTGGCCCCACAGCCATATCGAATCAGCCCGCCTTTTGCCGTCGGCCTCGCGTCTTTTATTCACCGGGTGGCGCTTGAGTATATCCCTTGACCTCTCCATAATGCGCACGAGCTTTTCGGCGCCATTGCCCGACGGCAGATACGGCCCCGTCACCCTGTCGCTTATGTCATGGGGCGGGGTGGTTTTGAGCTTTTCGCTGCCCCCTTCCCACACCATGAGATGCCGGTATGATTTTCCGGGATAAAATCTAAACCCCTCCTGGGACTTAAACTCCTTGTCGAGCGTTTTTATTATCTCCGAGGCCTCTTCCGTGGTTATGTGGCCGGAACTGTAATCCTCCATTATGAAGTCTTTCCCGTCCGGCCTTAGAGTAACGAGGTTACACCTGAAGGCTATGTCGCCGGGGGCGAGCTTAACCCCGATGCTGGCGGCCTCCAGGGGCGCCCTGCCGGTATAATACTTCTTCGGATCGTACCCTAAAATAGTTAAATTGGCCACGTCGCTCCCCGGAGGCATTCCCTCGGGCACGCTTTTGAAAAGCCCCATGACCCCGTTTGACGCGATGAAGTCCATGTTCAGGGTTTTCGCGTATTGAAGCGGGGTCTTCCCCCCGAGTTCCCCAATGGGGTTGTCCGACATCCCGTCGCCTATGAGGATCGCATATTTCATATTCCTTAGCTCCCGACCTACTCCCCGCCGTCAATGAAAATTAATGTCAATATCAAAGGCTTGAGTTTTTAAAACCCCATCGCCCTCACTATCTCTTTTACGTCCGGCGACACGCTCAGAGGTTTCACCGACACCTTTATGGCGCAATCAGGGTCTTTAAGGCCGTGTCCCGTGAGCGTGCAAACGGCCGTATCGCCGTCTTTCAGGACGCTGAGCTTCCTCATCTTTATGACCCCGGCAAGAGAGGCCGCGGAGGCGGGCTCGCAGAATATCCCCTCCCGCGACGCCACAAGCCTGTAGGCGTCAAGTATCTCCTCATCCGAGACCATGTCTATAACGCCGCCGCTTTCCTCTTTTGCCCTGAGCGCGCCCTGCCAGCTCGCGGGATTGCCTATCTTTATCGCGGTCGCCACGGTCTTTGGGTTCAGGACCGGCTCGCCTCTTACAATAGGGGCCGCGCCTTCGGCCTGGAAGCCCATCATCCTGGGGCTCTCCGATACCACTCTCCTCTCCCTCAATTCCTCATATCCCTTCCAGTAGGCCGTGATGTTGCCGGCGTTCCCGACCGGAAGGAAATGGTGGGTGGGATTGTATCCGAGGTATTCGCATACCTCGAACGCCGCGGTCTTTTGCCCTTCTATCCTGTAGGGGTTGAGCGAGTTGACCATGGTCACCGGATAGTTCTTCGTCACTTCCTTGACGACGGCGAGGGCATCGTCGAACGAGCCTCTGACCTCCAGGACCATCGCCCCGTGTATCATTGCCTGAGAGAGTTTCCCGAGCGCGACATTGCCCTCCGGCACGAGCACGTAGGCCTTCATCCCGGCCCTTGAGGCGTACGCCGCGGCCGAGGCCGACGTGTTTCCCGTTGACGCGCATATGACGGCCCGGCTGCCCTCTTCCCTGGCCTTGGATACCGCGAGCGTCATACCCCTGTCCTTGAAAGAACCGGTGGGGTTCAGGCCCTCGAACTTGAAAAAAAGCCTCGTCCTGCCCGTAACGTCCTTAAGGTTCACGGCCTCGACAAGAGGCGTGTTGCCTTCCAGAAGTGTGGTTACCGCGTCCTCCCCAACCGGCGGGAGATGCTCCGCGAACTCCCTTATAATCCCTCTCCACAAACCCTTTCTACTGAGTGCCACCGTTGCTCTCCTCTATCCTTATGCACATTGTTTTCCCGGCTATCACGTCGAGCTTCTCTATCTCATCAAGCGCCTTGCGGAACTCCCTTTCGAAGGCGTTGTGCGTTATTATCACCAGCGGCACGGTGCCGCCGCGCTTTCGTCCTTTCTGCATGACAGAGGAGATGCTTATATCGTGCGCGCCGAGCACCCCCGATATCCGGGAGAGCACGCCTGGACGGTCTATAGCTGAGAACCTTATGTAATAGGGGACATCAAGGTCGTCTATCTTCTTTATACTCAACGCCCTCTCCGCGCCCTCGGCGTATCCGAGAGGGGTCATCCTCGGACCCCTCCAGCCGTCCTTGACGGACAACCCGCCGCTCATATCCCTGCATATGTCAATTATGTCCGCGGCCACGGCGCTCGCGGTGGGCATCATGCCAGCCCCTTTTCCGTAGAACATCACGGAACCCACGGCATTGCCGTTTATATGGATGGCGTTATAAACGCCGTCCACTGCCGAAAGCGGATGCCCGAGCGGTATCATCGTGGGATGGACACGGGCCTCGATTACCCCGTCCTCGGCCTTGGCGATGGCCAGAAGCTTTATCTTGTAGCCGAACTCGCGCGCGAACTTCACGTCGAGCTCGGTTACGCGGCCTATCCCCTCCGTATATATGTCGCCGAGGGGGACGTGCGTGCCGAACGCCAGGTTTATCAGTATCGCGAGCTTATGGGACGTGTCTATGCCCTCGACGTCATATGTCGGGTCGGCCTCGGCGTAGCCCTTTTTCTGCGCCTCCCTCAGGACGGTCTCGAACTTCCCGCCCTCGTTCGTCATCTTGGAAAGTATATAATTGGCCGTGCCGTTTATTATCCCGTAGATGGATTCTATCCTGTTGGCCGAGAGCCCCTCCCTCAGCGCCTTTATTATCGGTATCCCGCCGCCCACGCTGGCCTCGAAACCTATATTAACCCCGTTTTTCTCCGCCGCCGAAAATATCTCCGCGCCGTGCGTCGAAAGCAGGGCCTTATTTGCCGTCACGACGTGCCTTCCGTTCTTAAGGGCCCTGAGTATTATCTCCCTGGCCGCGCCCGTCCCCCCTATAAGCTCAACGACTATCTTTATCTCGGGGTCGTTTATTACCGAGTCAACGTCGGTTGTGAGCGCGTCTTTTGAAACCTCGACGCCCCTGTCCCTTTCTATGTCCCTGTCCGCTATCTTTTTAAGCACGACCTCTTTTCCGAGCCTGTCCTTTATGACCTGGGCGTTCTCTTTCAACACCCTGACCACCCCGGTCCCGACCGTGCCAAACCCTATAAGGCCTATGTGTATCTTATCCATGACTCATCTCCATGACTCATCCGTCTCTCACCGGCATGGCCGGCTTGTTGGCCGTCAAGGACGGGTGGTTGGCCGGCGGGGCCGGGACTAAACCTTCGGCATCCATGACTCAAAGGCCTTTTTCACGCCCTTGGCCGCCTGACGTATGCGCTGCTCGTTCTCAACGAGCGCGAGCCTCACGTAATCGTTCCCGTACTCGCCGAAACCTATGCCCGGGGACACGGCGATCTTGGCCTCCCTGACGAGGAACTTCGAGAACTCTACCGACCCCATGGAGCGCATCTCCTCGGGGATCCGTGCCCATACGAACATCGTGGCCCTGGGTTTTTCTATCTGCCATCCGGCCTTCGAGAAACTCTCTATGAGGACGTCCCTGCGCACCCGGTACATCTCGCATATCTCGGCCACGCAGTCCTGCGGGCCGTTCAGGGCTATGATTGACGCGATCTGGATGGGCTGGAACATGCCGTAGTCGAGATAGCTCTTTATCCTGGTAAGGGCGGCTATGAGCCTGGGGTTGCCCACGGCAAACCCCACCCTCCAGCCCGGCATGTTGTAGCTCTTGGAAAGGGTAAAGAACTCCACCCCCACGTCCTTCGCCCCGGGGACCTCGAGGAAACTCGGCGCCCTGTAGCCGTCGAAGACGATGTCCGCGTACGCGAGGTCGTGGATTACCATCATGCCGTTCTCCCTGGCGAAATCAACTATCTTTACGAAAAATTCCTTTGATACGACCTCGGTCGTGGGATTGTGCGGAAAGTTTATTATAAGGAGCTTGGGCCGAGGCCACACCTCTTTAGTGGCCTTCTCAAGCTCCGCGAAGAAATCCACCCCCGGCAGAAGCGGTATGCTCCTTAGATCCCCGCCCGCTATTATGACCGAGTACGCGTGTATGGGGTAGGTCGGGTTGGGCACGAACACCACGTCCCCCGGACCAACTATCGCGAGCGCCAGATGCCCTATCCCCTCCTTCGAGCCGATGGTGACGACCGCCTCTTTCTCAGGGTCTATCTCCACGTTGAAGCGCCGCCTGTACCAGTCCGCGATCGCCAGCCTGAGCTTGTATATGCCCTTCGAGGCGGAATAGCGGTGGTTTTTGGGGTTATGGATCGCCTCGGCGAGCTTCTCCACTATGTGTGGAGGCGTGGCCTGGTCAGGGTTGCCCATGCCGAGGTCTATGATGTCCTCGCCCTTGCGCCTGGCCTCAAGTTTCAATTCGCCCACGATATTGAAGACATAGGGCGGAAGGCGTTTTATCCTGTGGAAATCCTCCATGGCCGCTCCATCCGTTATCGGTTCAAACCCCGCGCGTCTTTAAAAACCTCTTCAGCATTGTAGGAACTGCGCACAAAAGGGCCTGAATAGACGTATCTCATCCCTATCCCCTTCGCGTATTCCTCGTATTCCTTGAATACCTCTGGCGCGACGTAGGCCTTCACCTCAAGGTTCGTGAGGGCCGGCCTCAGGTACTGCCCGATGGTCACCGCGTCGCAGCCGGAGTTCAGGAGGTCGTTTAAAACCGCGCGAACCTCTTCCCGGGTCTCCCCGAGACCGACCATGAGGCCGGATTTCGTAAGCGTCCCGCCCTTTTTAGCGGCCGAAAGGACGTTCAAAGACCTTGAATATCCGGCCTGAGGCCGAACCAGCGGGTAAAGACGCGGCACCGTCTCGACATTGTGGTTGAATATGTCCGGCCCCGCGTTGAGCACGACATCGAGTGCGTCCTGGTCCCCGTTAAAATCCGGCGTGAGCACCTCAATGAAAATGTCTGAACCGGTATCCCTTAAGGCCCTTATTGTCAAGGCAAAGTGCCCCGCTCCGCCCATGGGCAGATCGTCCCTCGTAACGGACGTAACGACCACGTGCCTCAATCCGAGGTCCTTTGCGGCGAGCGCGACATTTAACGGCTCCCCCGGATCTAAAGCGGACGGGGGGCCGCGCTTTTCAACGGCGCAGAAGCCGCAGGTCCTCGTGCAGACGTCCCCCAGTATCATGAACGTGGCGGTCGGCCTGGAAAAACACTCGCCTATGTTCGGACATCTCGCGGACTCGCATACGGTATGGAGGCCCCTTTGCCTCAATATCCTTTTCATCCCGTGGATCGTCCCGGGATGTCCGAGCCGCCTCCTTAAGTGCCCGGGCAGCCTCTTGTTTCCGCCGCCCGCGGAATCATCCGCTGAAACGCGGTCGCTTGACGGCTGGTTAGCCATCGTCTTTAAACCCCCTTAAGAATTTATAAAAATATCACTTTTTACCATGAATTACAACAGGATACTTTTCAGGATGACGCCATCCCATTCCGGCTTGCCGTCAAGGACCCTGGTTGGGCGCATTACCGGTTACATTATTTTATTGACACCATAACGCCCATGATTGTATACTGTTGAACTTATGAAACTATTTATAAATAACCGCCACGGGTATTTAAAACAAAAGGAGGTTTCAAGATGTCGGTATCAACGGTAAAAGAGGCAAAGGAAAAGATAACGCAGTGGCTGAGCGAGAACGGTCACCAGGTAAAACTGGTGGATGAGGACACCCACTCCAATTTTCATTTCGAGATAGACTATCCGCTCGGCACAATGAAAAGGCAGAGGATAATCCAGCCCAAGGAGTACCCGGGGCTCATAGTCCTCCTAAACGGCGTGGGTATCTCGGATGAGCATAAGGAAAAAATCAGCAAACTGACCGAAGACGAGAAAAACGCGTTTTACGGGGGCATAAAGAAGGACCTCATGTTCCACGAGAACAGCTACGACATGAACGCCGACGACAAAAGCGTAATACAGCAGATCCAGTTCTCCCATGAGTTTTACTTCGACAGCCTTACCAAGACCAGCCTCTTCAGAGGGTTGCTGCTGAACCACCGGAGCCTGCTCTACATCGTAACGATATTCAACGACAAATTCGGCGTGCCCGCCATGCCGACGGAGATGAGGCCTCAGGCGGCCCCGACGATACAGTAGTATAAAACCGGACCAGCCGTTTAACAGGATGCTGAAACAAGTTCAGCATGACAGCTCCACCGTTTTACGATTTTTTCCGCAACCTATCATAAAACAAAAGCCGTCCGCTTTGATTCCAAAGCGGACGGCTTTTTTCATACATGAGACCGTCGGCGAGAGGTCTATGCCCCCCTTAACTCCCTCCGCAGCATGACTGCTCGCCGCCCACGGAACTGATGGACTTAAGGGACGCTATCTGGGCGTCCAATTTCTTTCGATCCTGCGCGTAAGGTGAAAGCCCCTTCTTGTTTCTATCGCCGGCCACAATCGGGATATGGCTTTCCTCTATGCCCTTCATCCGCGCGAAGATATCCTCCCTTTCCTTCAAGCTCAGATATTCGTCTATGAGCACGAAGAACTCCTCGTCCTCCTTCGTGATGTGGTTCCTCAGGTTTACGACGAGGGAGTTGACCAGCCCGTCGAGTATCTCCCCGTCCTGCAGGCCGCAGCGGAAGGCATGGAGGAGCGCGATCAATTCCCTGTGGTCTTCCTTCATGATGGTGATAAGCGCCGGCCCCATGGGCACCCTGTCCTCTATGAGAGGAAAGAGTACCTCTTCCTCCTTTTTGATGGAGTGAAGCAGTATGTCGTTTTCAACGGCGGCTGTCGTGTGCCACAGGCCGTCTATGTCGCGTTTCAAGACCTGCCTTGAGATTATGTCGAGCTTTTTAAGCACCCCTTTGTGCTCCTCCGAAAGCCTTGCAAGCGGGTCTTTCCCGGCGTCGGCGGCCTTGACACCGGCCGCGGCAACGTCTCCGGCGGCCTGCCTGCCGGCCTCCCGCGCCTCCTCGATATTAACAACCTTAAACGTCTGAGAGAAGCCCATCCTGCATACGCCGGAAGGGCTTTTGAACGTCCCCTCGCCCGCGCCGGCCCTGGCGGAAAGCCTCTCGAATTCCGATTCCTCCAGTAAAATCGCGCCCTTTTGACAGAAGACCTGACAGTGCGGCTGCTGACACTGGTACTTTATACTTAGCAATTTTTTTGACATCTCCGCCTCGCTTTCCCGTGAGTGCTGCCGGGCTGGTTTTAAACCCACTCGAAACCCCGTATCTATAAATTCTACCAGATAAATGTCAGGAGTTCAATTTATATTTTTCAACGCGGAGTTCTTCGATCCCGCGTCAATATCGCGAAAGGCCGGCTTTCGCGGCCATACCGGGCCGTTTAAAGATCGACAGGCTGAGATGGGACTTTATTACGAAGGCAGGTGAGTGAAGATGACGATGAGCCATGTGATAAGCAGGGCGGCTCCCATATAACTGCCGTACCTCATTACGTATTTCGTCCTTGCCAGCGCTACCTTCATCATATGAAGGATGAATCCGATTATCCATGCCGCGAGATACAGGGCGCCGAAATTCTTTGCCACGGACACCGAGGCGAGGACGAGGTAAAGGGTGATGGTGCAATAGCCGTTCACCCTGTGCATCAGGACCTCGGCCTGATGGTCCGCCCTCCTTACCATCCTGAAGCCGGCAAGGAAGGTCACCACCGCGAACATAAAGCCTATTGATGCGAGCAGTGCTATCATAGGGTTGTACCGTTCAGCTCGCCTCCACCGAAGGCGCCGAGAAGAAGATGATGAACAGCCTTTTTTCGATGAAATACACGATTATCGCGAAATACACGAGGGCGACGGGCAGGAGGTAGTAAATCCTCCTCATCATATTATTGTCCGTAATATCGTTATCCTCCGAGTAGCTTACGACCATGGCGTAGGTATTGTTCAGGGCGGTGTTATTCCTTATCGTGTTGCCGTTGGAAGACCAGAGGGTTATGCCGTTCCAGTAATTGGAATCAGCGGTATTGCCCGTAAGCGTATTCCCGCTCGAGGAAAGGAGCGTTATCCCCTTCTCCGAATTGGCATTGGCGTTATTACCGCTCAGAAGGTTGTTGTTGGAGGAGAACAGGCTTATGCCTTCGTTTGCGTTGCCTTCGGCGACGTTCCCTGAGACGGTATTGTTGTTTGAATATTCGAGGTAGATACCCGTGGAATTGGCCGCGGCGCGGTTATTGGACAGCGTGCATCCTGAAGACCTGTAAAAATGGATGCCATACGCATTCGAGCCTTTTGCCGTGACCCCGGTTACGACCGCGCCCGTAACGCCGTGGACCTTCACGACCGGGAGCTCGGCGTTTTTAGCCTCTATGATAACGCCGGCGTAGCCGCTCCTCCCCCTGACGGTAATCGCTTTCGTTATTACGACGTTTTCAGCATACCGGCCGTCTTCTATGACGACAGCGTCTCCGGGGGCGGCGCTGTCCACCGCGCCCTGGATGGTGGAGCGGTCCGTTGGCACGATGATATCCTTTGCCCAAGAGACTGAAAAGAGGAAAAACGAAAGGAAGAGGCAAACACCGGCGATCATTCCGACAGGCCAACCGGCCTCGCCGACAGGCCCGCCGGCCTCGCCGGCAGGCCTGTCCATGCCCTTCAAGACGCTGTTTTTACCTGTAAATGGAAAACGCATTCCCCATAGGATAACCTAAAGAGAATGCGTTTTCAAGCAGTTTAAACGGAATTGCCGCGCGATTTCATCCGCCTAAAGCGCGGTGCCGGGACGCGGGGGGACGGCCGGCTATTCGTGGCCCGCCGCGACTTCCGACTTATACGCCTGACATACCTGCGAACAGCGCGTGCAGTAAAATGTATGCGTAAGCTCGTATTCCTTGTATATGGGGCATGACTCGCAGACGCAGTTCTTTTCGCGCTGTATGAGCTTGCTGGTGCCCACCATGGGGAAGCAGTAGCCATACGGGTTGTCGCCCTTGACGTAGGTCGGGCATGTCTGGCATTTGCAGTTTTTCGTTACATACGCCTGCATCTTGTCGTATTCCGCCTTGCTTAACTCTTCCACGCCGAAATTGTCGAACTCGCTTATCTTTACCATGTTCTCATCCCTCCTTATTTTTGGCGTTGATTGCCTTTTTTTGTTTAAAGTTTAGCCTTTAATCCATCTTTGTCAAGCGCGCGGCAGGGGAAATATGGAGAAAAATACCGAAAAAAAACAGAGGGAAGGCTCGGAAAAACCGCCTTCCCTCTCATTTGACAGTCATGCGCGAATGAGGAGATGTTGCGGCGCTATTGCCCCTGCCACGTATCCTTTGCCGTATCCCACCAGGTGCCCCATTTGTTGCCCCAGTCTCCCCGCTCGGCGCCCGGACGGGTGTAATACCACCATTGGATTATGGCCGCTATGGCGTAGAATATGCTCACGCCTATGAAAAACGCGACAGGCGAGCCGGTCCTCGTTACCGAGGCGCCGACAAGTGACGCGAATATGAAAGGCCCGAATGCGGCCCATGCGCCTGTCCAGCCCAGGGCCTGAGCGCCCTTTTTCGCTGAAAAAGCGAAGACTATCGGATAGAGCCTGAACGTGGCCGCGTTGCCGACTCCGCACCAGAAGAATATCCAGAGCATGCCGCCGACGAACAACGGGAACGTGTCAAGCGACGTGGGCGCAAGCGCCCCGGTTGCTATGAGGAATATGCAGCCTATCAGCTCGCACACTATCCCTATCTGCGTCAGGATGGCGCCGCCCCACTTATCCGACGGCGCGCCGAATAGGACGCGCACCGCGCCTCCTATCATGGGCCCGTAGAACGCGAACTTAAGCGGGTCCGGCGCGTTCGGGAAGCCGCCGTATACGACCTTTATCATGAGCGGGAAGGCCGCGGAAAAGCCGGCGAACGAACCGAATGTCGCGATGTATGTCCATGTGCACATCCATCCGTGCTTGTCCTTCACTATCTGGAGCTGTTCCGCGATGGAGGACCTGACCGGGACGCTCCTTAAGAGTATGAAACAGATAATGCTCGTGACAACCAGGATAGGCACATACCAGAGCGCCGCGTTCTGCACCCACATGCCCTTTTTGATGACTTTCTTGACCGTCACGTCCGTGACAACGCCTGATGCGTCTTTCTTAACCTCTATTTTAATGCCCTCGGTTTTGCCCACCGCCGTAATGGCGCCCGAGGCATCTCTCGTAACGTCTTCTTTTATGGCCTTGACCGTATCGGTCTCTTGAAGGACCACGTCCTTGACCACGCCGGCGTCTTTTGTAACGACAATGGCGCTTGCCAGCGCCGGGTCGTTAACGGTCACGTCCTTGACTACGCCTCCCTCTTTTGCGACGGCCACCGTCTTGACCGGCTCACCCTTTGTGAAGAGCTGCGGCGCCCCGCCGAGCACGCCGAAAGCCGCAAAGCCTATTATCCACGGGGTTACGAACTGGGTGAGGCCCACGCCGAAATTGCCTACCCCGGCCTGGATGCCCATGGCCACGCCCTGAAGCCTTTTAGGAAAGAAAAGGCTCGATGACGGCATGAAGGACGAAAAATCTCCGCCCCCGAAGCCGAACAAAAAGGCAAAGATCATGAAAAACCAGAACGACGTGGCCGGGTTCATGACGGCGATTACGATGCCTATGCACGGGACGACCTTTATGAGTGTAGCAATGCTTACCACCAGCCTTGTGCCGAATATCGGTATGAGGAAGCTGTGGACAAGGCGGAACAACCCGGATGCAAGACCGGGTATGGCCGCGAGCCAGAACAGCTGCATGGTGTCGAACTTGAAGCCTATGGCCGGAAGGCGCACGACAACGGCGCTCATGGTGAACCATGTGGCGAATGAGAAGATGAGGCTCCACGTCGTCACGAAAAGCGTCCGCCACGCTATGCCGCTGTTTTCTTTCCAGAATTGCTCGTTCTCAGGTTCCCATCGTGTTAGCCAACTCATCAGTTTACCTCCTTGGTTTTTGCCTTACGTCACGCCGGGGCTAACAATCATCAACTTATTATTTTATTATTAGTTCATCAGCAGTGCAAACCACCCCTCTCATCTCATACCGCGCGGTCAGGCGAACGTATATCGGAATAAAAAAAGGGTGGGTGATTTTATCACCCACCCTTTTCGCGCTATTTGTACTGCCTTATGGCCTCGGTGCGGGGGTTCCTGTTATACCATCTCACGAGCTGATACGACCTCGTCATATATTTAAGCGGGCCGACGAAGGCGAGGAAGTGGACGAAACGCGTGAACGGTATAAGGAGGATGATTATCATGGCGTTGAAGATGTGGATCTTGGTCACGAGCGGGAGGTTGGCCACGTAGGCGACCTGGGGGTTGAACTTGATTACGGACCACACCCAGGGGGACGCGGCGCCGGCGAGCCAGTTGGATCCCCACTTGTAGAGGATCGCGTTGCCGAGCCCGGTCACCACCTGGATCGCGAGCACTATGAGGACAAGCACGTCCCACGAAGTGGTCATGGCCCTCACCCTGCTGTCCGTGAGCCTCCTGTATATGAACATCACGAGGCCGAAGAGCGTGAGGAACCCGAGGGTAAGCCCGGATATCTCGAGGGCATAGAGCCGTCCCGGCGAGGTGTTCCACGTAAGCACGGTCTGCGGGATAAGCAGTATGATTATGTGGGCCAGGAGCACCAACACTATCCCGAAGTGCCACGGGAATGAGCCGAAAAAGAGAATCCTGTTCTCCAGGAACTGGGCCGAAAGGCTCGACCACGAGAACCTGTTATTCATATACCTGTAGATGGTGCCGACGATGCCCACGGTCAGGAGCACATACGGCAGAAAACCGAACAGTATTGAATCCCACATTTTATTTAGCCTCCTTCGTTCGTTATAAATGAACAGCCTTGAAGCCTGCTTGAGTCTCAGGCGCTGTAGCCCCGTTGCTTCTCCGCCGCGGCGTCCGCCTTTATGTCCGCGGCCATTGCCACGCATGCGGCCTTTATAATGTGCCTGTACGGGGATTCCTTGGACGGGTTGAGGTCGAAGTTCTTCTGGAGCTTCTCGAGCGCCTTTATAATGAAACTCTCGCGGAAATCGCTCTTGAGCTTTTCGTCCTTAACGAAGTCAAGGAACCTGAGAACCACGGGCAGAAAGTCCGGCAGTTCGCCTTTCCCGACGGAATCAAACGGGAAGCCCTGCTCCCTGTACATCGCCTTGAGGGACACGAGGCTGTTGGCCCTATTGAAGCCGTCATGGAGATGGTAGCCGAGGTCCATCGTGAACTCGCCGCTTGCGATCTCGAAGGTATAACTGTATATGCCCTGGAGATCGTCTAACGGCACCTCGGACACCGCTTTCTGGAACTTCTTCACTTCCTCAACCACCTCGCCGGGATAGTGGGGATGGCCCTCGAGCGCCTTCAGGCACTCGCCGGCCATCCCGGCCATATCCTCCCGCGGATATTCAAGCAGTGAGGCGAAGATTGAGTATACGCTTTTTCCGACTGTTCCCTGCATCGCCATTATCATCGAGCTTTCCTACGCGGGGCCTTGCTTCCGGCCCCGCGGCATTTTACCACGACCTGCCGATGAACTCCCTCTTCTTGGAGCCGAAGCCGACCGTGCCCCTCTTTTCGTACATCGTCCTCGGGTCAACGGTCGTCTTGGTCTCGCGGTGCATCTCCGGTATCACGAACCTCTCCTGGAAGGTCGCAAGGGCCACCAGCCTGTAGATGGCCTTCGCGTCGTCCTCCGTGAGGCCGACCTCGGAGAGGGCCTTCTTGACCTTTGCGTCGCCCACGTCGCCGACCCTCTGCTGGCGCGTATACATCCTTACGGCCATCTGCTTCTTGAGGGATTCGAGCACGAGGCTCTCGTTGCCGGCGGAAAGCAGGCTCGCGAGATACTTAAGCGGTATCCTCATCAGGTCTATGTCGTTGAAGAACTCGTTTGACTCGGGGTCGTACATGCCTCCCCTGTCGCCCTTCGCCTGATGGAGTATCGGGGAAAGCGGCGGGATGTAGAAGTTCATCGGCAGCGTCCTGAACTCAGGATGGTTCGGGAGCGCTATCCGCCACTTCTTGAAGAGGTTGTAGGCCGGCGAGTTCTGCGCGGCCGCTATCCAGTTGTCCTCGATGCCGGCGTTGCGGGCGGCCGCCACGACCTTAGGGTCGTTGGGGTCGAGGACTATCTCCCTCATGGCCTCGACCAGCCTCTCGTTAGGCTGCTTCGCGGTCTCCTCTATCCTGTCGGCGTCGTAGAAGAGCGCCCCCACGAACCGTATCCTCCCGGTGCAGGCGTGCGCGCACGCGTTGGCCTGTCCGGTCTCGGTCCTCGGATAGCAGAAGATGCACTTTTCGCTCTTGCCGGTGTTCCAGTTGAAATACGGCTTCTTGAACGGGCACGCGCTCACGCAGAACCTCCACGCGCGGCAGGTGTCCTGGTCGAGAAGCACTATCCCGTCCTCTCCCCTCTTGTAGAGGGCGCCGGAGGGACAGGACGCGACGCACCCCGGGTTGAGGCAGTGGTTGCATATCCTCGGGAAGTAGAAGTAGAAGAGTTTATGGAACTGCGTGAGCATCTCCTTCTGCGAATCGGAGAGGACCTTCAGGTTCGGGTCGTTCGACGCGTAGAGGGGGGAGCCTCCGAAGTCGTCGTCCCAGTTGGGGCCGATGACTATCTTGTCCATGAACTCGCCCGTTATAAGCGACTTCGGGCGCGCCACCGGCTGGTCGTCGCCCGCCGGGGCGTTGAAGAGGTTGTCGTAGTCGAACGTAAAGGGCTCGTAGTAGTCGTCTATGGTCGGCAGGTTCGGCTGGAAGAATATATTAGCCAGCGTCCTCAGCTTTCCGGGCCCCTTGAGGAGTTTTAACCGAAGGGCCCCGCTGGAAGTGACCTCCCATCCGCCCCTGTAGCGCTCCTGGTCCTCCCATGTCAGGGGATACCCCGACCCGGGCTTGGTCTCGACGTTGTTCCACCACATGTATTCAGCGCCCTGACGCGTGGTCCACACGTTCTTGCATGAGACGCTGCACGTATGGCAGCCGATGCACTTGTCAAGGTGGAAACTCATTGAAAGCTGCGCTCTTATATCCATTACCACTTCACCTCCTGGTTTCTCGTTTTTCTCACGAGGACGTGGGTGTCCCTGATGATCGGTATCGGTCCCCATGCGTTGAAGCCGTAGGAGAACTGGCCGTAACCGCCGGACATGAGGGTCGGTTTGAGCCTCTGACGCGTGAGGCTGTTGTGGAAGCCGCCCCGTATCTTGTTCCTCTGTTCGGCCTTGGGGACGTTGACCGTCCTTTCCATCGAGTGGTAGGCGAACGCGACACCCGACGGGATCCTCGCGCTAACGATGGCGCGGCAAGCGAATATGCCGTTGTCGTTATACGCCTCGACCCAGTCGTTGTCCCTGATGCCCACGCTCTCGGAGTCCCTGTCGTTCAGCCAGATGCAGTTGCCGCCCCTGGACAGGGTGAGCATGCGGAGGTTGTCGTAGTGGGTCGAATGTATCTGCCACTTGCCGTGAGGCGTGATGTAGTTGCACACGATGGCGTCGGTCTTGTCGCTCTTCACAAGCTCGTTCATCTTCGCCGGGTCGAGCTTGTATTTGTGACATGCAAGCCCCTCGCCGAACTGGAGGAACGTCGGATGGTCGAGGTAGTAATGCTGCCTTCCGGTCAGCGTCCTCCACGGCAGCATGTATTCCGTCTGCAGGCAGTAGGCGTTGTATGCCCTTCCGCTCCTCGTGTCTCCGGTCCAGAGAGGGCTTGTAAGGGTCCTCCTGGGCTGGGCAACGATATCGTCGTAGGTCATGCGGACGTCCCTCGTGGGACCGGCTATCTCGTCGGCCACCCCGTGGAATTCGCTGAAGAGTTTCACCTCGTCGCCCAATATGGCCTTGGCCGCCTTCTTGGCCTCGACATACTGTTCGGCGTGAAGCCCGGTATGGTGCTCCTCTATCAGCCACTGCCTGTAGAGGACCTCGCCGTTGGTGAGGCCCGAGAAGAACATGATGACGTTGGCGACCTCCTTGGCCTCGCGGATGGATATGAACTTATCCCCGCCGAACTCGACCGTGTCGGTGTGCTTCTTGTTTATATACTCGTCGTAGAGCGGCTTGCCGTCGAGCATGACCCCGTGGAAGCCGTACTTGGTCCTTTGCAGCGGCCCGAAGGATATGTAACGGTTGTAGACGTTCACGAAGTCCCTGGTGGATATGGTTATGTTGGGAGCCGTCTTGCCCGGGATGAGGTCGCAGTCGCCCTTCTTCCAGTCCTCGATCTTGCCCTTGAGCGCGGGCTGGGTTATCTCGCCCGGCGTATCATGCCCGAGCGGGGAGACGACCACGTCCTTCATGGGCTTCGGGAGGTGCTTCTTGGCCAGCTCCGAGAACTTCTCGGCGATGAACTTGAAGGCGTCCCAGTCGCTCTTTGCCTCCCAGTTCGGCCTGACGGCCGCGCCCATCGGGTGTATGAACGAGTGGAGGTCGGTCGTGTTGATGTCCTCCTTCTCGTACCAGTGCGCCGCCGGAAGGACCACGTCGCAGTAGGTCGGGGTGGTGTTCATGCGCATGTTGAGGTCAACGATGAGGTCGAGCTTGCCGAGCGGAGACTCCCTGAAGGTTATCTCCTTGCAATACGGCTTGGCCGCCTCGTCCGCGCCTACGTTGTGGTGCGTCCCGAGGAGGAACTTGAAGAAGTACTCCTGTCCCCTCGCGCTCGAGCCGAGCGCGTTTCCTCTCCATATCATCCAGACCCTCGGCCAGTTCTCCGGGGCGTCCGGGTCGTCAATGGCGAACTGGAGGGCGCCGCTCTTGAGCTGCTTCACGACGTAATCAACTATCTCGGCGTCTGTCTTGGCTCCCGCCCTCTGGGCCTCCTCGGCCAGGCCGAGGTTGCTCTTGTTGAACTGCGGGTACCACGGCAGGTGGCCCATCCTCACCGCCCTCACGTTCCAGTCGGCGGTGTGGTCGAAGTCAAGGGCGCTGGGGTCCGGCACCTTGTGGTAGTCCTGTATCTTCGAATCGTACTTCCACTGCTGCGTGTGTATGTACCAGTAGCTCGGGGTGTTCTGCAGCCTCGGGGGCCTCGCCCAGTCGGCAGCGAGCGCCACCTGACCCCACGCGTCGAACGGGGCGAGCCTTTCCTGGCCGACGTAGTGGTTCATGCCGCCGCCGTTCCTTCCGACGCATCCGCAGAGCATCAACGACGCGGTAAAGGCCCTGTATATGAGGTCCGCGTGGTACCAGTGGTTCGTGCTGGCGCCAACGATTATCATGGACCTTCCCTTCGTGACCTCGGCGTTCGAGGCCCACTCCCTTGCGACCTGTATCACCGTGTCGCGGCCTATACCGGTGTATTTCTCCTGCCAGGCCGGGGTGAATCCCTTGTTGTCGTCGTAGCTCTTGCAGTAGTCTCCCGCAAGGCCCGGACGCGCCACGCCGAAATGCGCCATCTGCATGTCGAATATGGTGGTCACCGGGATCCTGCCCTCGGTCACCGTGTCAACGTACTTTATCGGGACGTGCCTCTTGTAGACCTCGCCCGTGTCGAGCTCGTAGAAGTTGCACTCTATCGTGCCGTCCTTTATGTCATAGATGGAAAGGGCCGGGTCAAATGCCTCGTCGTTCTTCCCGTCCTTTACAAGGAGATTCCACTTGCCCTCGTTCTCCTTTTTCTGGGGATAGCGGAACCCCATGCCGCCGTAGGTGACCCTCGGCCTGCTGGCCTTCTTGTCCCACATCGCGAACTTCCACTCCGGGTTGTCCGTGTCGGCGTAGTCCTTCAGGTCGCACGCCCTGAGGAGCCTCCCCATGTCGAGGCCGTTCTTGCCCTGCTGGAACTTTATGAGGTGGGGCATGTCGGTGTAGTGCTTGTTGTACTCGACGAAGTAGGGGACCTGCCTGTCTACGTAGAACTCCTTCAGGATGACGTGGTTTATCGCCGTGAAGAAGGCCCCGTCCGAGCCTGTCTTGACCGGGACCCAGAGGTCGGCGTATTTGGTGACCTCGGAGTAGTCCGGGGCCATGACCACGAGCTTCGCCCCGCCGTGGCGGAGTTCGCTTACGAAGTGGCAGTCCGCTGTCCTTGTCCTGTTCGGCGTGGCGCCGAGGATTATTATGTAACCGGCGTTGAACCAGTCCGCGCTCTCGCAAACGTCGGTCTGCTCGCCCCATATCTCGGGTGAGGACGGCGGAAGGTCTGTGTAATAGTCGTAGAAGCTCATACTCATGCCGCCTATGAGCTGATGGTACCTCGCCCCCGCGGCGTAGCTTATCTGGCTCATGGCCGGGATGGGGGAGAAGCTTATGCATCTGTCGGAGCCGTACTTCTTTATGGTGTATATCTGGGCGGCCGTTATAAGCTCCGCGGCCTCGTCCCATGTATACCGGCGGAAACCGCCCTTGCCCCTCGACCATTTGATCTTCTTGTGCTTTTCGGCGTCGGTGACGATGCTCTGCCACGCGTCAACCGGATCGGAATGCTTGCTCTTGGCCTCTCTCCACGCGTCGAGAAGTATGCCGCGTATGTAAGGATACTTTATCCTTACGGGGCTGTAGACGTACCATGACGCGGATATGCCCCTCTGGCATCCCCTCGGCTCGTACGGAGGAAGGGTGGAATCAAGCAGGGGATAATCCGTGGCCTGGAGTTCCCACGTGATGACGCCGTCCTTTACATAGACCATCCAGCTGCAGCCGCCGGTGCAGTTGTTGCCGTGGGTGCTTCTTACGGTCTTGTCATACTGCCAGCGGTTGCGGTAAAACTCCTCCCAGCCTCTTTTGCCGGGGTTTATTATGTCCTGTATCCAGGTAGCCATTTATCTCCCTCCCTTTCCTTTTCCGCCGTAATTTCTCCAAAGGGCATCATGGGCGGTGCCCCCGGTCCTCTTCCTGTATCTATCGCTCCACACGATGCTGAATATTATGAGCATTATTATGGTGCCTATTATTCCACCGCTCACGAACCTGCCGGTGCCGGGGTTCGATTGCTGCTCGGCGGCGACGACGCTGAAGAACGCCTTGAGGTCCTCGACCTCTTCGGGCGTGATGTTCTTTTTGGAGAAGATCGCGCCCATTACGGGGACACCCTCGCTGTTTATCCAGTTGGGGTCAATGAGGAAGAACTTGTTTTCCCACACCTTGGTGAGGTCGGGTCCGAGAGTGCCTCCGCCAAAGGTGCCTACCTCGCCGGCCGTGTGGCACGAGATGCATGGCGGGCCGCCGTTGATAAGACGACGCTCTCCCGTATATATCCTCCTCCCGGCCTCGAAATTGCCGGAGCCGGCTATTTCGGTTGCAAGCCCCTGTATCGGGAAAAGGATGACCACCAACGTGATCACCGTTAATCCCGCCAGCCAGACCTGCAGCCTCTTCAATGAAAAACCGCTGCGCAGTAGCTCCATTTATGCCTCCTTCCTTTTGAATGATATGGCCCTCGCGTATAACGGGACGGACATCGCCCAGTTACCGCAAAGGCCATAATTTAAAAACACCGCCTGAGAAATTGATTGAGAAATCGTAAGCACATACCCCCGACTGTTTTGCGATTATATGCCGAGTCCAAATAAGTTGTCAAGTCAAAAGATTAAAATATTTTTAATCTTTTTCGGGCCGCGTTTTTGCCGCCTGTCACGGCCCCTCAAGCGCTTAAAAAACCGGCTTTTCAAGGCGCGCCGCGGGGCATAACGCGTATCCCTGCGGTATGGGGCATTGGAGCATGGGGAGAAAGATATACTTTTTTGCTGACATATGTCAACAAAAAAAACACCTCGATGCGCCGGGAGGGTTGTCGTACCGGCGAATTGAGGTTGGCGGTGTTTCACGGCGGGCATGGGGACGGCGCCGCGCGACCGGCTATTTCCGCGGCAAGAGGACCGTGAACGTGCTTCCTCTGCCCACGGCGCTTTCAACGGAGACCCTGCCTCCGTGGGCCTCGACGATTGTCCGCGCTATTGAAAGGCCGAGGCCGCTTCCGGCGACCCTGGCCCTTGTCTCGTCGGAGCGGTAAAACCTCTCGAATATCTTTCCCGTATCGCCCTCGGGTATGCCGCTTCCGGTGTCAATGACCGTGACCTTCGCCCATCCGCCCTCGACCGCGGTCTCCACGTCCACCCTCCCGCCGGGCCTGTTATACCTTATCGCGTTGTCAACGATGTTCGTGAAGACCTCGGTGAGCCTCTCCCTGTCGCCGCTGACGATAGAGTCTTCGCCCTCAAGCGCCAACGTCAAGGCGATTGAATGACTTCCCGCGAAGTCCCTCAAAAGCCTCACGACGTCCTCCATCACGGACCTAAGCCCGACGTCGCCGAACTTCATCGAGAATATCTGGCTTTCGAGTCTCGCGGCGGCGAGGATCTTCTCGATGATGGCCGCCATCCTGCCGGCCGTCCTGGATATCTTTTCGAGGGCCTCGCGGTAATCGGCCGGGGTGCGCGCCCTTCTGAGCGTCACGTCGCAGTAACTCTTGACGACCGTGGTCGGCGTTCTCAGTTCGTGCGAGGCGTCGGACAGGAACCTCCTCTGCCTCTCGAACGACGCCTCGAGGCGTTCGAGCATCGTATTGAAACTCAGGGCCAGCGGCTTGAGTTCCGTCGCGAGGTTTATGACGCCGAGCCTTTCGTTCAGGTTCTTCTCGGTAATCCTCTCTATCTGCCCCGTGAAAACGCCGAGCACCCTGAGCGAGAAGTTGGTCACGAAGAATATCACTGCCGCGGAGATCAAAAACACCGCGGCAACCGAGGCGATGAGGATATAACGGAATGAGGCGAGTATGGCGTATGCGTCAGCGAGGGTTTCGGCGGCCTGAACGGTCACCGTCTTTCCGCCTATCTCGAAGGACTCCTCGTGGAGGCGGAGCGCCTTTTTATCCGGCCCGGTCATGGTCCGGTAGGCCGGCTGAGGAAGCGCCCTTGCCGCCGGCGCGGCCAACGGCAGGCTCACGCCGGCAATCGAAAGCGACGGTGAACGGGCCAGCACGCGGCCGCCTTCGAGCACCACTTGATAATAATGGCCGGAAAGAGGGACCGAGTAATCCCCGACCGCCACCTCGGAGAGCTCGGCATGGAACTCCGAACCCTCCAGCCTTATAAGTCCCGCCATGAGCTGGACCTCGGAATGGAGGTGGCTGTCCACGGCCCCCGTCACTATGCCTTTGAGTTCGAAATAGACGGTGAATCCCAGGCCGGCGAATACGGCGGAGGATATAAGAAGGAACCATACGATGAGTCTGGATTTAATGGAGGCGAGCATCTAACCAGCTGGCGTGACGTTGTCGGCGCGGGGCTAATCGGGCTCTTTGAGCATGTACCCCGCGCCCCTCATCGTGTGTATGAGCTTCTCCTTGAACCCCCTGTCTATCTTGTTCCTCAGGTAGTTTATATACACGTCCACCACGTTGGAGTCCTTGTCGAAACTCTCGTCGTAGATGTGTTCGGTTATGTCGGTGCGGCTTAAGACCGTGTTTTTGTTGTAGGCCATGTATTCAAGAAGGGCGTATTCCCGCGAGGTCATCCGGATCAGTTTGCCCCGGCGCATGACGGCGTGGCTCGCCGTGTCTATCTCAAGGTCGGCTATCCTTATCAGCGCCTCTTTGGTCTTGCCGCCTCTGCGCAGGAGCGAGCGGAGCCTCGCCAGAAGCTCTCCGAACTCGAAGGGTTTGGTCATATAATCGTCGGCCCCGGAGTCCAGCCCCTTTATCTTGTCGCCGGTGGAGTCCTTCGCGGTGAGCATCATAACCGGGGTTTGAAGCCCCTTTTTTCTCATGGCGCCAAGGACCGCCGTGCCGTCCATCCTGGGCAGCATTACGTCCAGTATAACGGCGTCGGCCGGGTAGCTCTCAGCCATATAAAGCCCCTCTTCCCCGTCACGGGCCACGTCCACGGAATAGCCGCTCTCCTCAAGACCCTTCCTTATTATAGCGGCAAGGTCTTCGTCGTCCTCTACTATCAGCACCCTCACGGACACCCTCGCGGACGCAAAGGAAGGGCATGGTCAGGCCTCTCCCCCGCGGTAGTATTTTCTGCCGTGGACCATGGAAGAAAGAAGCCCTCTCCTCTCCCCTATCTCGTGCAGCACAAGTCCCGTGAGGCGGGCCGCGATATGAAAAATTATAAACCAGAGGCCGAACTCGTGTATCTCCTCAAACGCCTCGGTAAGTCCGCCCTCCTCTCCCGCCGTAAGCACAAGCCCGGATACGGCCTGGCCCGCGAGCACGACGAAAAGGGCGATGTAGAAAAGGGACGGCGGCGGACTTCACTATCATACATCGGCCCTTTTTATTGTCAAGTTACCGCAGGCCCCGGTCGAGGTCGTCCGGTTGGCCGGTGTGACCGGCTGGTTGGCCGTCGGGGACGGCTGTTTACTCTTTTTCCTTAATCAGCTCGACCGCCGCCTCGGTTGAGGCGGCCTCGTCCCTGACGGTCAACCGCGTGGATGTAATCTCGCCTATGCGGAACCTTGTATCTATCACGTCACCGCTCTTTACAACGAATACATCGGCGCCCCTGCCGAGAAAGACGGTCTTTTTCTCGCCTTTTTCAAGAAAGCCGAGAAATTTCACCTCCCTGACAAAAAGCTCAAGCGGGGTCGGGGGCGGGGGTGGAGGCGGGGGCTCTGCCGCCTCGACAACGGTTGCAGGTTTAGGCGGCGCGGGAGGCGGGGCGAGCGGGCTGAATATGTCCTTTTTTACCCCTTCATAGACCGGGGCCTTTTTTCCTGAAAGCTCAAGCCTCACCCTCGGCATATCCCCGGCAACGGACGTCCTTTCGGGTCTTGCGCCGGGCAAAGCCTTTTGATACTCCTCCTTCGGGCCGCGAAGCGAGTATATCGTGTATATGACGATAAAAACCCAGATTATCGCCAGCGCAATCAGTATCGGTTTTTTTTCTCCCACCGTGTGTGTCCACCGTCTAACGGAAGTAGGCGGAAAGCCTTATGGTAAGCCCTATCGTGCCCCTTTTCACCCTGCTCCTCGAAAACGCTATCTCCTCTATTACAACGGCCTGCGGCATCGTCTCAAGGTCGTATATGAATTTCTTGATCTCCCGGTAGCGCCCCTCCACCGGGAATGAGATGGTGTAGCGGGAAATGCCGGTGCGGGTCACGGTAGAGGGCGAATAATCGCCGGCAGGTATGTCGAGGCCGTTTTTTCTGGCGACGCTGAAAACGCCGTCAACGACCTTTATAAGCCCCCTGTCGTCAGGCAGGCGCTTTTCGAACGTCTCTATGTCCATGATCGTTTTCCCGGCGGCCCCGCCCGGTTCTCCGCGCCTTGAGGAGAACGCCTTTTCCTCAAGCAGGCGTATCTCGTCCGCCTGTCCGTTTATGACCGTAAAGGTTAAGAGCGCGTTGGCCGCGAGGATACAAAGGAGGACTATTGCCGCGAAGGCATACGGCCTCCTCGATAGAGCCGTTGCCCATGGAGGCAATCCGCCGCCCGTTCGCCCTCCTCTTAAACCGGCCCAGCCGGCCTTGCCGGTTTGCCATGCGTTCATAAAATACCTCTCAATACCGTCGGCTAAAACGTCCCTTCCCTCGCGTAGACGGCCGAAACGCTGAAGGTAAGCCTCTCGCCCACAAGCGAGGACGGTATGCCCTCCTCGGAATGCTTCAAGAGAAAAACGCCGGTGAAATGTTTGGACCCGCCGAGCCTTGAGACGAACTCCAGCACGTCTTTCATTGATTTGGCCATGCCCTTGACGACTATCTTCCCCTCGGTAAACTGCGGGGCAAGCTCTATTATCGAGACATTGTCCGGAACGCTCTGCTCAAGGGCCGTAAGCAACCCCGTCCAGGAAAAAGTCTCCTGGATGATTATGCCGTTTATGAGGGAGACCTTCTCTTTAATCTGCCGGACGTCGGCCGGCGGCGCGGCTGGCGGGGACTTACGCTCGTTGCGGGCGGATATCTCCTTATAGAGCGCTATCCGCTTCTGGTTAATCCCGTAATTGAAAAAATTATAGGCGGACCACGACGCGGCTATCGCCACAAGCGCCGCGATCAATACATACGGCGCGTTGGAGCGCCTGTATCTCATCGTGGAAAGGTTTATGTCTATCTTCATATATAGAGGGCCTTTTACGGCGCTATCGCGGCCCCGGCGGCCGAAAGCACGGTAAGCGTATCCGCGCCTTCGATTTCCACGCCCTCCGCCATTTTCAATATGTCCTCGGGCATAACCTCCCCGACCGGAGCCTCCGTAATTTCCTTCAGCTTCTCCCTCAGGCCGCCGTCCAGACCAAGGAGATACCAGACCCTGTCGAACCTGACCTCGGGGTTCCTGCCGCTGTAAAACGCAAGCGAGGTGAGCGTCTCCTGGAAAAGGGCCTGAGGCCCATCGGCCTCCTTGCACCTGTAAAAGTCCGGAAGGCCTTTTCTGAACGCGAGGAACGAAAGGTATCCCTTCCAGAGTATAAGGAGCACGAAATCCCGGTCCGCCGCGGACGGGTCCCTGGCCATGTCCGAAAAAAGGTTGAATATATTAAGCGAGTGGATGCTTATCCGCTCCACCCTGCCCCCGAGTTCGCTTAACGCGTCCTCGCAGCCCTCCACCATGTCCCGGCCGGCCACCACGGCCAGCACCTTTTTCGCTCCCCCGCCGGCCGTGGCGGAGCGGAGCAGCTGGTAGCCCACGACGCAGTCATCGGGCTTTAAAAACGAATCCCTGGCGGCCTTCCACCTTATGACCTCGCCTCTTTCGCGTTCACCGTCCGGCAGTTCCTCGAAGTCAATTACCGAGGTTTTCGCAAATACGTCCGGTATAGACAGCGAAACATGCGCCGAACGGACGGCGGCCGGGTCAACGGCAGTTTTAAGAAGTTCGCGGAGGTCTTTCTTCGAGGGCAAGGCCGAGGCGCTCAGTGGCATGGAAAACGGCGCTAAGCGGCAGTCTCTTAAAACCGTTGCCCCGGCGGCGACCTCGCATCTGGCGACGACCACCCCGGATTCCCCTATCGCTATACCGGCTCTTTTTTTCCCTGGTGCCACCTGCCCTACTCCACGAAGGTAATCCTGTTGACTTCATCGAGGGACGTCTCCCCCCTCAAGACGCATCCCACGGCAACCTGCCTGAGCGTGACCATGCCGCTTTCCACGGCCTTCTTTTTTATGGCCGAGGGAGGGTGACGGCCGGCTATCATGTCCCGTATCTCGTCGGAAAGATCAAGGAGTTCCGCTATCGCCTTCCTGCCGCGGTAGCCGGTGCCGTAACACTCATCGCACCCGCCGCCTTTGTAAAAGACCGAATCGCCGTATTTGCCCGGGTCGAGCCCGGAGGCCGCGAGTTCCTCGCGCGTTATCTTTACCGCGGCCCTGCACCTCGGGCATATGACCCTTACGAGCCTCTGGGCAAGCACGCAGTTGAGCGAGGACACGAAGTTATACGGCTCTATGCCCATGTGTATGAACCTCCCTATGACGTCGAAGACGTTATTGGCGTGGACGGTCGTGAAAACGAGATGCCCGGTCAGGGCGGCCTGTATGGCTATCTGCGCGGTCTCCGGGTCGCGTATCTCGCCGACCATTATCTTATCCGGGTCGTGCCTCAGGATGGAGCGCAGCCCCCTTGCGAAGGTAAGGCCTTTTTTTTCGTTCACCGGTATCTGTACGACCCCCGGCAGTTCGTATTCGACCGGGTCCTCGATGGTGACTATCTTCTCCCCGCCGGTATTTATCTCGCTTACGGCGGCGTAGAGTGTGGTCGTTTTGCCGCTCCCGGTCGGGCCGGTCACCAGTATCATGCCGTAAGGCTCGCGGATAAACCTCCTTAAGAGCTTCACCTCGTCGCCGCCGAAGCCTAAAAGGTCCAGCCTCAACTGCCTGAACTCCTTCGTTATGTGCTCCTTATCGAGGATGCGTATCACGGCGTCCTCGCCGTGGATGCTCGGCATTATAGAAACCCTGAAATCTATGGTCTTGTCCTTGAGCTTTATCTTGAACCTGCCATCCTGCGGCACCCTCCTCTCGGATATATCGAGCTCGCTCATGACCTTTATCCTCGATATGATGGAGGGCTGGAACTTGCGGTCAACGGGGCCGGCGGCCTTGTGGAGTACCCCGTCAAGCCTGTATTTGACGATAAGCCCCTCGCCGGTTGACTCGAGGTGTATGTCGCTCGCCTTTTTCGACAGGGCGTCGTATATGGTCGTGTCAACGAGCTTTACGACCGGGCTTGAATCCTGCGTGATCTTCTCGATTGAGAGCACGCCCTCGCCCTCTTCCTCCTCCTCCGCCACCTTGAGGGAGGCGAGGTCTATCCCCTCGGTCGCTTCTTTCATCACCCTCTGCGAGGTCCCTCCCCTGTTGAGGATGCCTTCAACGGCCCTTGCCTGGGCCACCGCGATGCCCTTGACCGAGCCTCCCTTTGACCTGATGAACCTTTCCACGTCGTCGAGGATGAGTATGTTCGTCGGGTCCGACGTGGCAAGGAGCGTGCCCCCGCCCTCCCTTACCGGTATCACGGCGGCCCTGTAAAGCATATCCACTGGTATAAGCTCGAGCGTCTTTTCGTCCACCTCCAGCCTTTCCACCTCGACGAACGGAAGCCCGTACTGCTCGGCGAGCGCCGCGGCGAGTTTCTCGTCGTCAATAAGGCCGAGCTTTATGCATGCCTGCCCGACCCTCGTGCCCTCCGCCCTGGCGGCTTCGAGGGCGCGCATGAGGTCATCCTCCCTCAGGTGCCCTTTCCCGCAGAGTATCTCTCCAATCCTTTTCCTCTTTGGCAGCGCCATTGAAACCATCTCCTATATGGTTGAGCCGAGCTGGAATATCGGAAGGTAGAGGAGCACCACTATGGTCCCGATGATAAGCCCCATGACGATCATGAGGGCCGGCTCTATCATGTCGGTTATTATCCCGACTTTATGGTCAACCTCGTCGTCGTTGAAATCGGCGATGTCGGCGAGCATCTCGGCAAGGGAGGCCGACCTCTCGCCGACGCCGAGCATCCTGAGCGTTATCGGGGGCATGAACCCGGCCTCGCCAATGGCCTGCGTGAGGCCCTGCCCCTCCTTCGCCCTCCTTATCACGTAATCGAGCTTTTCCTCGAGCACGGCGTTATTGAGCACCCCCTTCGACATCTCGAGGGCGTGGACGAGATGCACGCCGGACTTCAAGACCATGGAAAGGGTCCTCGCGAACTTGGCGACCGTATAACTTAGATAAATCTCCCCGAATTGCGGGAATGTCATCTTCATGCCGTCGAGTAGGCGTTCTCCGCCGGCGCTCCTGAGAAGCGCCCTCAGGAAGACGGCCGACCCCGCGATAAAGACAAGTATGAACGGGAAATACCCGCTCAGGAAACCGGATACCGCTATGAGGAGCCTCGACGCCAACGGCAGTTTGGCCCCGGCGGATATATACATCTTTGAAAACGACGGGACCACGTAGATCATGAGGAAGGTAACGACCGCGACGCTCGCGACCGTCAATATCACGGGATAGGTGAGCGCGGAGACCACCTTCTTTCTTATGACCTCTATCCGCTGCCTGTAGTTTATGTAGCCGTTTATCGCCGGGACGACGTCGCCGGTCCTCTCGCCGGCGCTTATGGATGCCGTATAGAGGGGCGGAAAAACCTCGGGGTGGCGCTCCATGGCCCCGGACAGGGTCTCGCCGTTTCTGACCTCCCGCATGACGTTGCCGAGGGCCTCTTTGAAGGCCGGGGAGAGCGCCTGAGCACCGAGGACGTCGAGGCACTCCACCACCGGGATCCCCGCCTTGAGAAGCGCCACAAGGCCTTTATTGAACACGAGGAAATCTCCTCTTTTTTTTACCGCCCCTGACGGTCTTGAAAACGGCAGCGTGAAGAGATGCCCAATCCCCCCCCGCGCCCTCACCTCTATGGGGTAAAGCCCTTCCTTTTCGAGGAGCCCGAATACGTCCTGCCTGGTCGCGGCCTCGATCTCCCTGGCGATGAGACGGCCCTGGGCCGTGGCGGCTTTTATCCTGAATCTCGGCATATGGAAATCCCTTTACCGTCCTTTACTGTCCTTTACTGTCCTTTACTGTTCTGGGGGAACCTCTCCGTACAATCGCCTTACCTGATCCTTTTTCTCGGGCGAATACGCGAACTCCCACTCGCTATACTTAGATTTGCCGGCGAAGGTTTCAAGATCCGCATGGAAGTTGGCGGTCTTTATCGGCGCATCGTTGCTCGTGCTCTTCACCCCTTTTATGGTCCCGTCCGTATTCTTTATAACCTCCCAGTCGGCCTTTCCGGTAAACGGGTCGGCGTAGAGTTTCCTCAGATGCCGCCTTGTGGCCGGAAACCTCGAATCCTTTATAAGGTCTTTGAACTCTCTCGGAAACTGTTTTATGCCGGGGCCTTCCTCGTAATATCTGCCTATGGCCCTGCGTATCTCGTTACCCCTGAAAAGGAGATCTTCTTCGCGCTCCCTTTTTACGGTCGTCGTCCAGAGCTCTCCGGCAACGGACAGCGCTATGCCCATGACGACTATCAGAAAAAGCAGGGAGAGATAGGTAAAACCACCCTGGTCTCCGCGCCGGACGGCCTTGCTGAAATTAAAGGTATGCACCATCTTACCATTGGCTGTACGGTATGCCGTTTGTCCCAACCTGATCACTCCCGGAGGCAACGTCGTATATGCCGGAAGAGACGTCGGCAAGAACCTCCCTCCACGTATCGCTCGAAGAGGTGAACGGGTCCACCGGCACGGCCCTTATGTATTTTTTATCGGCAAGCTCCCTCAGGGACTGCGGGTAGAGGCCGTTGTCCGCGTAGTGCTGGTCAATCGCCGTGCGCATCTGGAAGAGGTCTTCGAGCAGGGCCGCCTCCCGCGCCTTGACGAGCGACTGCATGTACCTGGGTATGGCGATGCTGGCGAGAATCGCTATGATGGTAAGGACCATCATCAGTTCTATGAGGGTAAACCCGGCCCGGCCCTTACCAGCTCCTGTAAGGCGTCCCGTCAATGGCGATCTCATCGCTTTTAGAATAGACGTCATATACGTCGTCGCCCTCCTCGGGGCTGTCGAAATCGCTTTCATAGCTCCTCAGGCCCCATGCCCTCATGGGGTCCATGCCCTGGCTCATGGGGTCCGGGGGGACCCTGCGCAGGAACCTTATCTTCCTGCCCTCCGCGGATGTAATGTCATCCACGCCGCTTACGAGGGACGCAAGGTCGGGCGGATAGCCGCTCTCTCCGACGTTTTTCTTGACCCTGCCCTCGTCCCACGCCCTTTTATAACCGTCTATGGCGTTGCGTATGATGCGCAGATTCCTCCTCAGCTCAACTTCCTTCTGCCTCTTTACGGACATCTGCGAAAACGGTACGACCACAGAGGCGAGGACGGCAAGGATGGTGACGGTTATGAGGAGTTCTATGAGTGTTATGCCCTTCTGGTCCATACCCGGCTCTGCCGCCGTCAGGGAAGAGGAGGCTCTGCCGGAGCCCCTTCAGGAGGGAGGATGGCCGGCTGAGTCCCTTCCTGGGGGACCGGCTGTATTCCGGGCACAGGCGGAGGAGAAGGAGGCGGAGCCGATTGAGATTCGTCCGCGCCTGTTTCAACGCCGCCCCCGGCCGAGGGCGGCTCAGGGGGAGTAAGACCTTCGTCAGGCGGCGCTTCCATCTCCATAATGGAGCCTCCCGCGGCCGGGGACTCCTCGCTTCCGGACCATATCCTGGTCACGTCGTCGTCCGGGATCTCGACCTTCCTTACTATATGCGGGGTTATGGAAAGGAGTATGTCGGTCTTGTCGTTTTCCTTCTTGGTGCTGGAGAAAAGTTTTCCCAGTACCGGTATCTCTCCTAATCCCGGGATCTTGGCCACGGTCGTCCTCTCCCTGTCGCTTATGAGGCCGCCGATTATCTGCGTCTCTCCGTCATAGAGCCTTAAGGTGGTCTCGACGTTGCGCGTCCCTATCTCGTATACCGTGCTTAGATTATTGGTGACGGTGCCCTTTCCCAGGGAACTCACCTCGAGGTTCAATTTAAGGTCTACCTCGTCGTTCGGCCTTATGTTAGGCTCAACGCTGAGCTTCAACCCCACGTCCTGGTACTGGACGGTCTCCTGGGTCTGCTGGTTCGAGAGCACGGTCGTGGTTATTATGGGGACCCTGTCGCCTATGTGTATGCGCGCCTTTTCGTTATTCTTGACCCGTATCCTCGGGTTCGCGAGTATCTCGACGTCGCCGTCCTCGACCTTCATGTTCAACACCGCGGACGGGATGGTGGCGATGAGGTCGGCCGAGGAGAGATGCCCTAAATTTTTAAGCAGGATGCCGGTGATGTCCCCGGACACATCCTCCTGCGGGATGGATACCGTCGCGGAAGACGGCGGGGATATGCCGAGTTCCAGCCCTTTTCTCCTGCTCACCTCCATCACGTCAACGGCCAGAATAACCTCGGCGTCGGCGAGGTCAGTGGCCTCGAGTATCTTCCTTGCGAGTTCGATTGATTCAGGCTTGGCCCTTACCACTATCGCGTTACGCTCGGCGTGGACGTAGAGGTCTTTCGCCCTGACCATGGTCCTTATGAGGTTAACGGCCTTCTGCGCCTCGATATTCGTAAGGTAAAACACCTTCACCACCATCTCCTCGTACTGCCTGAGCTTATTCGGGGTCGAGGGGTATATTATGACGGCGTTGCGGCCGACGACCTTCTTTGAAAGGTTGTTGGTGGTCAGAAGGAGGTCGAGGGCCTCCTTGAAGGTCGAGTCCTTGAGATAGACCGAGGTCTTCGCGTCCCTCACGTCCGAGTCGAACACGAAGTTGACCCCGGAAAGCTTTGCCAGCACGCCGAATACGGTCTTGACCCCGGCGTCCTTGAACTCAAGGGTAATCGGCAGGGCGCTCTTCAGGTCCAACTCGTAACCGTCAATGACCACCCCTGCGCCTGCTTCCTTCTTGAACTTTTCAAGCTCGGCGGCCGCGGAGGCGTTATCGGGGTCGAGCTTAAGCGCCCTTTTGAAGGACCTGCGGGCCTCGGCCTCTTTCCTGTCCTTCAAAAACTCGATGCCCCTGCCGTAATGATAAAGGGAATCTATCTGGTTTTGCGCTTTTTTCAGGGCCTCTTCGGCCTTCCTGAAGGTCGGGTCCAGAAGGAACGCGGCCTTGAATTCGAGGAGCGCGGCCTCGTGGTTGGCCCTGGAGAGATAATCCGCGCCCCTTGCGAAATGGATCCTCGCGGCCTCGACCTTTGCCGTCAGGTATTTCATGCGGTATTCGAGGTTCCGCGGGTCTTTCTTGAACGCCTCGGTGTAGTTCAGCACCGCCTCGTCCCAGCTTCCGGCCGCGGCGAATTTGTCGCCCTCCCTGACGGTGCGGGCCGCGGTGGTGCATCCGGCCGCAAAAAAGAGGCACGCAAGAAACAGGGCGGGAATCTTCATCTTTAACGACATGCGCATTGTCCTTGAACGGAATGCTCGCCGCAATCCCGCCTGCCTCAGGCAGGCGCCGGGTACCCAGGCGAAGCTTGGGTCGGGCGAGCTATATAAATAACAATTTCCTCACCGTCTTCAAGTCCCTACGGCAAAAAAGCGAAATATGCCCCTGACGTTAGTTTACGCTAATTAAGTATAAATCATATTTAATTATATGTCAAACAAAAAATATAATAATTATAACCTGACGTTCACAACGCCCTTCGGCCATCCCCCCGCTATTCGGCATAAAAACCAAGCCTATATCGCGGGGAGGTGTTTTTTAGCCTTTTCCCTGTCCTCCACTATGCCTTCGACCGCGGCCACGACCTCACTGACGAGGTTATCCTCCCTGACCTTCCTCAAAACCTTTCCGCCCGAATATAAAAGCGCCTCGCCGTCGCCTCCGGCTATGCCTACGTCCGCCTCGATGGCCTCGCCCGGCCCGTTTACCACGCATCCCATGACCGCGACCGTCACAGGCTCTTTTATATGTGAAAGCCGCGCCTCCACCTCTTCCGCGAGCTTTACGCAGTCTATCCGTATCCTGCCGCACGTCGGGCAGGATACCACGGTCACCCCTCTATGCCTCAATTCAAGGGCCTTCAATATCGCCCATCCGACCCTTACCTCCTCGACCGGGTCCGCGGTCAGGGACACCCTTATGGTGTCGCCGATGCCCTCGGATAGAAGCACCCCGATGCCGACCGAGGATTTAACCGTCCCGGAAAACAGCGTGCCCGCCTCTGTAACGCCCACGTGCAGGGGGTAGTCCACTTTTTTGGCGAGCAGGCGATACGCCCGTATGGTCGGCCACACTCCCGATGCCTTGAGCGATACCTTTATGTCAAAGAAACCCATGTCCTCGAGGATATGTATGTGGCGCATGGCGCTTTCGACCATGGCCTCTGGCGCCGGATGTCCGTATCTGGCGAGTATGTCCTTCTCGAGCGAGCCCGCGTTTACCCCTATCCGTATGGGCGCGCCGCGCTCAAGGGCGAGCCTCACGACCTCCCCTATCCTCTCCTTCGAGCCGATATTGCCGGGGTTGAGCCTCAACCCGTCCACGCCGCCTTCGAGGGCCTTCAACGCGAGCCGCCAGTTAAAATGCACGTCCGCTATGAGCGGTATGGTTATCTCCCTTTTTATCGCGCCGAGGGCTTCGGCCGAGTCGTTGTCAGGGACAGCCACCCTCACTATCTCGCAGCCCGCCCTCTCCAGCGCCTTTATCTGCGCGACGGTCGCCCGGACGTCCGGGGTAAGGGTGTTTGTCATGGACTGGACGCTTATCGGAGAACCGGCGCCGACAATCACGCTCCCGACCTTAAGCGCCCTCGTCTGTCTTCTTTTCACAACGGTCTTTTCCATGCGCGAACCTCTATGAACGGAATGCTCGCCGCAATCCCGCCTCTTTAAGAGGCGGGTCAAGGCGAGCTATATAAATGACAATTTCCTTACCGTCGAAGAATCTCCGCCATTTATGGCGGAGTTCTTCAATATACTACAGCCGGTTAAAAATGAAAATGGAAAAATGGCCGTCGAGGACGGCTGGTTGGCCGTCAAGGACGGCGTGCAGGCCTGGGGTGTCCGCAATCCCCCTCTCCCCTCTGGGGAGAGGGTTGGGGTGAGGGGTTAAAAGGATGAGGGGTTAAAAAAAGAGGGCATGGACTCCCTGTCCAGGCCCTCTGACTATTACTTCTCGGCTATATGTCCCCGGGGTTTATTTAAACACCCACAACACCGGGCACGGCGCCTTTCTCGACACCTTGTCCGTGACGCTGCCCGCGAAGAGCTTGCCCACGGACGAATAACGGTGGGTCGCCATGACGATGACGTCCATCCTGTGTTCGGTTGCCATGGCCACTATCTCATAGGCGGCGTCTCCTTCCTTCAATACCGTCTGGATATGCGCGCCCCCGCCATCCCTGGCCTTCCTGGCCGCGGCCTCAAGAACCTCCCTGCCTTTGTTCAGCCAGTCTTCGTGTATCTTCTGCCATTCCGGCGAAGTGGTGACCACGTCCGCGGCGCGATACCACTTCTCCACCACGTGGATTATGGAGAGTTTAGCTCCGGTCGTCTTGCTTAAGTACGCGGCGTGCTTAAGCCCCATTTCCGAAAGCTCGGACCCGTCAACAGAGCAGAGTATGTGTCTATATTCCATGGCAACCTCGCTAGGTTTTTTTTTGCGCAGGCGCGCGGCCGTAAAGCGCGGTTATTATGCGCCGTAGTCCTTCACCTCTGTATGCAGGGCCTTTCCTCCGGCTCCGACCCATGTGGCTTCCCACCGGCGCTTGACCACCATGTACATGATGAATATCCCTATGGCCAGCACCCCCCATACGATGTATCCATACTGGTAGCTGCCCAGGTGCTGCTTGGAGTAGCCCATGACGTTCGGTATGATGCCGCCGCCAAGCCCGCCCACCTCGCCGACGAGGCTCATGACGACGGCCGTTGACCCGACCCAGCGGAGCGGCACAAGCTGGAAGGTCGAGCCGTTGCCCGCCCCGAGCGCTAAGAAGAGGATGCAGAGCGCGGGTATCACCAGGTAGAAAGGCGGCAGCGTGGCGACATAGAATGACATTATCGCGGCTACGATGCATACCACCAACATGCACTTGATGCCTCCGACCCGGTCAGCCACCCAGCCCCCGGCGACGCGCGATATGCTGGCCATGACGGCGATGAGCGCCGAGTACTGGCCCATCGTGGCGAGCGGGATGTCTTATTCAAAATGGAGGAAGGTGGGTAACAAGTTCGTAAGCCCGATGTAGCCGCCGAAGGTCAGGATGTAGGAGACGTTGAACACCCATGCGTCCTTCTCGCCGAAGACCTTCATGTGGTGGCTGAACTTCTCCTTGACGCGGTCCGGCGGCTCCTTGGCCGCGAACATCATTACGAGGAGCGCTGGTATCATAAGTCCGGCGCCCGACAGGTAGGCCATTCGCCAGCCGTAGGCTATGGCTATGGGCGGGCCCGCGAGCATGGCGATTATGGCGCCGCTGTTGCCCGCGCCCGCAATGCCTATGGCCAGGCCTTTATGCTCAGGAGGGAACCAGCCGCCGCCCAGCGACAGGGCGATGCCGAAACTTGCGCCCGCCAACCCGAGCATGACCGCCATGACAAGCAGTTGATTGTAGCTGTTGACGAAAAATGCGCCGTAGGACAGCGCCATGATGATGGTGCCCATCTCTATCATGGCCGCCCACTTCCTGCCTATCGTCTGCCCCAAGATGCCCAATGGGACGCGCATGAAGGCTCCCGCGAGTATGGGGACCGAAACCAGGAAGCCGCGCTCCATCGGCGTGAGGCCGAATTCCTTGCTCAGGAACGGCCCGAGCGCTCCGTCGAGGACCCATATCGCGAAGCAGAAGTCGAAGTACAGGAACGAGGCAAAGAGCGTGGGCGGATGCCCGGATTTCAAGAATGTCTTAAAACCTGCCATGGTCTTCCTCTCCTTGTCTGAATGTCCGCGTCCGACCCATTACATCCTGCCCATTTATGATTTCTCTCCCCAAACCCATGTCCCGGGGCCAGGCGCGGCGGTTAAAAAGTAAACAGGTATTAGTGCGCGTAAAAGTGTAACCGGCGTAGCCGGCTGGTTGGCCGGCGTCCAACTCAGCCAATCACCTCCCTTGCCTGTTGTCAGCTCTCGCTGTCTCAAAGAACGGCTGATAAAGGAACGACTTTCAGTGTCATGCTGAATTTATTTCAGCATCTCCTCGCTGTCTCAAAGAACGGCTGATAAAGGAACGACGATTAAAATTAACTCTGTTTTATGACAAATGTCAAGTTTTTTCATTAAGAAATTTTTAACGAACCTCTGGAAATTCACTCGTTCGTCATTGCGAGCCGCGTTTTTGCGGCGAAGCAATCTCGTAACTCACTGATTTCCCTATAGGACGAGATTGCTTCGCCGCGCTCGCAATGACGGGACCGGGAATTAATCAGACCTTCCTTAAGTCCGGCCTTTTGGACTGGCGGGCCAAGATTGGACTGGCAGGCCAAAATGGACTTGACCGGAAACCCGGAAACCCTATAAACTAACCTGATGACCATGGACCGGCCGGCCAAAATGGAACCCCTCAAACGCATGTCTCCGCTCCGGGCGTTCCTCTCTTTGCGGGAGTTCAATCGTCCTTTCATATTCCTCGGCGGCAATATGCCCGGTCAGGCGAGATATTCCTTTGTGGCGGCCGAGCCGTTTGCGACCATCACGGTCCATCCACCGGATGGGGCCGTGAATCCGGCCGGAGACAGAGACGTCTTCCGCTCCCTCTCGGAGGCGATTTCAGAATACGGGCGTTTCAAGAACGGCCCCTTCCCCTTTAACGGCGGGGCGGCCGGGTATTTCTCTTACGACCTCAAAGGCATGGTGGACGGCTCCGTCAAGGACGCAGTGCCGGCCGTCGAGGACAATCGAGGCAACGGGGCAAAAGGCATACCCCTTTCATCCATCGGGCTTTACGACACGGTTTTCGTATACGACCATCTCAAGGAGGAGTGTTTCCTCGTTTCGGCTGGTATCCGCAACGGCATATTTAAAGAAATAAAGTCCGCGCTTACCCTCAAAAAGCCCCCTCTCTTGCCAAAAACCCCATCCGCGCCCGTATCAATGGCCGTTGAGTCGAACCTTACAAAGGAGGCTTACGTCGAAACCGTAAACAAAGCGCTCGATTACATAGCCTCCGGCGACATCTACCAGATAAACCTCTCTCAAAGGCTTAAAATACCGCTCTCCACCCTCCCGGTCAAAGACCCTTTTACGCTCTACCTCGCCCTGACACGGAAAAGCCCGGCCCGTTTCAGCTCCTTCATGGACCTCGGGCGATTCCAGATAATATCCAACTCCCCGGAAAGGCTCCTCAAGATCGAAAACGGCTTTGTGGAGACCGAGCCGATAAAAGGGACAAGGCCGAGGGGGAAGACGCCGGACGAAGACCGCGCCCTCATTGAAGAGCTTAAAAACAGCCCCAAGGAAAAGGCCGAGCACCTCATGATAGTTGACCTTGAAAGAAACGACATCGGGAAAGTATCCCTGCCCGGCACAGTGGAGGTAACTGAATTTTCGAGGATAGAGACCTATCCCAACCTCCACCACATGGTCTCGTCAGTGAGGGGGAGGCTCGCCCCGTCATTCGACGCCCCGGCCGCGCTAAAGGCCGTTTTCCCGGGCGGGAGCGTGACCGGCGCGCCCAAGATACGGGCGATGGAGATAATAGCCGAGCTTGAACCGGACAATAGGGGCATATACACCGGAGGGATAGGCTGGATGGATTTCAGCGGCAAAACCATGGACGTCTCCATGGCCATAAGGACGGCGGTATGCATGGACTCCTTTCTGAGCCTGAACGTGGGCGGAGGGATAGTGGCGGACTCGGTCCCCGAGGAGGAATACGCCGAAACCCTGTTGAAGGCCAAAGACTTCTTAAAGGCGTTGAAGAACTCCGCCATCAATGGCGGAGTTCTTCGACGGTGAGGAAATTGTCATTTATATAGCCCGCCTTGACCCGCCGCTAAAGCGGCGGGAGTGCGGCGGGCATTCCGTTCAACGGCGCAGAGGAGGCAAGGTAGATGTCAGAGGGGGGAGAAGTATGCATAAACGGCCGGTTCTTCCCGGCCGATAAGGCGAAGATATCCGTATTCGACCGGGGGCTTAACTACGGGGACGGCCTCTTTGAAACCATGAAGGCATGTCAGGGGCGCGTCATTTTCTTCAAAGAGCACATGGAAAGGCTCAAAAAGGGCGCGAAACTGATAGGTATACCGATGAATAATCCGGGGGACCTGAAAATAAAAGTTGCCAGATTGCTTAAATTAAACAGGCTCGACACATGCGAGGCACGCGTAAAGATAATACTGACCAGGGGAAAGGACACGGGCGGGCATCTTCCCGCAACGGGTCTTAAGCCCACCGTCATAATAACCGCGCAAAGGCTGGATACCAGGGCCATAAAACGCCTGCGGAAAAACGGGGTAAAGGCAATATTGCTTAAAGGCCGGCCGTCAAGGACGGCTGGTTGGCCGTCAAGGACGGCTGGTTGGCCGTCAGGGACGGCTGGTTGGCCGTCAGGGACGGAGTGCCGGCGTCCCGCCTTCCTCCCCTTTGTTAAACAAGGCATAAAAAGCCTCAACTACCTCTTGAACGTGCTCGGCAGGATGGAGGCGTCTGAAAAAGGGGCTTACGAGGGGATTTTCACGATGGGCGACAGTGTCATTGAAGGGACGTCATCAAACGTCTTCATTGTAAAGGGCGATGTCATAAAAACGCCCCCGCCTTCCCTCGTCCTCCCGGGCATAACGAGAAATGCGGTCATCCATCTGGCCAGAAGGCGCGGCATTACGGTAAAGGAAACGCCCTTAAGCGTCGGAGACCTCAAAAAAAGCGACGAGGCCTTTATCACCAACTCGATAATCGGTATCGCGCCGCTTTTACGGATTGACTCGCATACAATAGGCAGCGGCAGGGCGGGAAGGATTACCGGGTTTTTAAGGGACTCGCTTGATAAACTCGCGGACGCCGGGAAATAGCGCTTGCGCTCAGTCCTTTCATCCAACCAACCCTGCCGGTCATCTGAGGAAACTCTGATTAATTCTCTTTTTGTCATTGCGAGCCGCGTTTTTGCGGCGAAGCAATCTCGTAACTCACTGATTTGCCTATAGGACGAGATTGCTTCCCGCCACGCTTCGCTCGCGGCTAAAGGCTATCTTGCTCGCA
>JACRCI010000111.1 GCA_016219105.1 Deltaproteobacteria bacterium
CCTTTCCTTAAGCTTCATGGTAAGGCCGCTGAATTCCTCATCCTTCAGGGCCTGCATGCGCGGCTCAAGGGAATTTACGGCCTCGACGAGCGGGGCTATCCTTTTAAGCTCCCTGTCGTTTTTGGTGCCGAATACTTTCTTCAGTACCGATCCGAGCATTTTTCCTTTAAGTTATGACGGGTTATAACGAATCAACAAACTTAATCAGCCAATATTAGCACATCGGGAAGAATAATTCCACCCGGAGAGGCAAGAGACAGGTTTCGAGCGTAGGCGCCGGTTATCCCCGCGGAAACCCGTATCGGAAAGACAGCGCGGGATACAAAAAAACCCCGCCCAAAAGGACGGGGTCAGGACATGCCCGGCCATGACATCAGTTAAGGATATACTTCAAAGGATCAACGTTTACGCCGTTGACGACGACCTCATAGTGCAGATGCGGGCCGGTTGATCTGCCGGAATTGCCCATGGCGGCGACCTTATCCCCCCGCTTCACCTTCCTGCCGACGCGTACATAAACCTCAGAGAGGTGTCCGTAATGCGTTTTTATTCCGTAGCCGTGGCTTATCTCCACGACCCTGCCCAGACCGGCCATGGCGGTGACCTTGGTCACCACTCCGGCGGCCGGCGAGATAACCGCGGTGCCCGCCCCGTTGGCTATGTCCAGGCCCCTGTGAAACTGCACCTGTCCGGTAAACGGGTCGCGCCTTGTGCCGTAGGTCGAGGTGACCCAACCGCGGCTCGGCCAGACGGACGGAGTGGACGCGACGAGGCTCGACTCCTTCACGAGGAACTCCTGAAGCTCGGTAAAGCTTTTTTCCTGGAGTTCCGTCTCCGTCTCCAGTTGGGCGACGTCGGAATGCATGCGGTCCACGAGCCCCTCCTTTTTCGCGTCAAGCGAAAGGAAATATTCGCCCTGGGGAGACGGGCCTCCCATCCCCAATATGCCTCCTCCTTCGGAGGAGACCTGCTCTTCGAGGTTCGCCATCATCCTGAGCTTTTTATCGAACACCCTGAGTTTGGTGAGGCGGGATTCGAGTTCGCTTATCTTCGAGGAGAGGGAATGGAGCTCCATCCTCTGCGCCACGTTCTCCATTTTAAGCCTTGATAGATAGCCGGCCTCAAACCTCGTGGAGGCGTAATCGGCGATTATGTAGGAGCACACGAAGACGGCCATGGCGAGCGCCACCCGTGCCGCCTTGAAGAGCCTGAGCGATACCCTGTATTTTTTGGCTTCCGTGGAATTGCTCGGTATGATAAAAATCGTCAGAAGTTCTTTTTTCTTCAATGCATACTCCCTGTATGGCGGTCCGCGCCCCGGGCTTAAGCCGCTATATGCGGACGGACGAAAAACAACTCCAAGGGCCGGCGCTCCGTCCTCGACGGCCGGCCATGAGTGCCTGAAAATGGCACTATACACTCGCATAAAAGGCGCCGGGTTGTCAAGGTTTTTCAACCTTCCGGTTTCAACCTTCCCATCTTTAACGGTTGACTTGAGAAACATAAAAATGTTAATTTTATCAAGGTATGCCTTTTTTATTCTTATCTAATAACTCACAAAAAGAGCGAGGGATTAAATTATGAACGGTATCGAGACCCAGACAAGGCTCTGGGAGATGGTCGCAAGCGCCGGCCCGATGGTGAAACTCATCCTGATTTTATTGCTTTTCCTGTCGGTCTTCTCCTGGGCGATAATCCTCTACAAGCTCAACCTCCTGAGGAAGATAGAAAAGGAGACGAGCGCTTTTTACGACCTGTTCTGGAAGATGAGGGACCTCGCGCAGATAGCCGTTACAGCCAAGGACTATCCCTCCACCCCGCTCGCCAGGATATTCAGCGAGGTGTACTCGGAACTCCCGCACGCGGCCCCGAATCCGGGCGGGAAGATCCCGGCGGACAGCCTCGACTATTTAAGGAGGATAGCCGAGAAGACGACCTCGGTTGAAAGGGCCGGGATGGAAAGATCCGTCGCGTTCCTCGCGACGACCGGCAGTACCGCGCCGTTCATAGGGCTTTTCGGGACGGTATGGGGGATAATGAACACGTTCAGGTCCATAGGCGCAAAAGGCGGGGCGAACATCGCGGTCGTGGGCCCCGGTATATCCGAGGCGCTCGTTGCGACGGCCATGGGCCTTTTCGCCGCCATACCGGCGGTCATCGGCTACAACTACATAATCACGCGGATAGACCGCGTCGCAACCGACATGAAGGGCTTTTCCACCGACCTCGTAAACCTGATAGAGAAGCAATCGGGCGGAACGCGGAAATCGCCGGAGGCATAGCAAAGTGGCCGACAGAAGGATACTATCCGCGATAAACGTAACCCCTTTCGTGGACGTGATGCTTGTCCTGCTCGTCATATTCATGGTCACCGCTCCCATGATGGAGTCAGGGATAGACGTAAACCTTCCGAGGGTGGAGGCCGGGCAGGTAACGGCCCCGGAGGAGCCCCTCGTGGTCACGATAGACAGGGAAGGAAAGATATTCATAAACACCAGGCAGCTTGCCCCCTCCGAACTCGGGGTTAAACTCAGGGCCATCTTCGAAAGGAGGGCCGACCGGGTCGTATACCTCAAGGCCGACGAGGATGTCCCATACGGAACCGTGGCGCGGGTCATGTCCGAGGTGCGCAGGTCCGGAGTGGAAAGGATCGCCATGATAACGGAGACCCCGCGGGAAAAAAGGTAGGGGAGGAGATTTGCAGAGTGTCTTAAACCAGATACAGCCGGGTTTTTCAAAGATGCTCTTTGCCTCTTTTATCCTTCACCTCATCATCCTCACAGCCGGTCTGTTCATCATAAAAGGAAAAGAGAAAAAGATATTCTTCGCGCCCGTGTATACGACCGTGGAGATAGTGGAATCCCCGGCCGGAAACGCCGGAGCCTTGCCCCAGACGGGCAACCAGCCGGCCAGCAGCCAGCCGTCTATGACGGAGCCGGCGCGTGGAGCCATTAAAACGGAGGTTGTAAAAGAGGCCTCCTTGCCCGCAAAAACCGCGGCCGCCGCGCAAAAAGTCGCAAAACACAAACAGGCCGAAAAAAAGCCGACAGTGGTATTGCCGGAAAAAACACTGAAGGCCGGCCTTAAACCCGAAAGAGCACCCGATAAGGCGTCCGTGGAAAAGGCCATAGCCTCCCTTGAAAAAAAGATGGAAAAAAGGGGGGAGGAAGAGTTGGTAAGCCAGAGGATTAAGGGGATAGAGGAAAGGCGGGAGAGAAAAACGGGCGATGAGGTTGCGTCCATAAAGAAAGGCCTCGGGGAGGCCGGGGCAGATACGGCCAGACAGTCGTCTTTAACGGCCTATGGGTCGTCCTCGACGGCCTACCAGCCGTCCTCGACGGTGAGCGTGACATCTCCGGCAAAAGCCGCGGGCTCGGGCCGAGGCGGGATTACGAGGGAAACCATTGAGATCAGGTTCAAGGATTATTACAACGCCTTGCAGGAAAAGATACACTCCGTCTGGATATACCCGGGCGAGGCCCGGCGCGATATTAATACTATCGTCTCGATGAGGATACTGCGTTCCGGCGAGCTTAAATCCGTATGGGTCGAAAAAAAATCAGGGGACACGCTCTTCGACGAATCCGCGGTAAAGGCCGTGAAAAAAGCCTCCCCTTACCCGCCGCTGCCAACGGATTTAAAGGATGAATTCCTTGAGGTGGGCGTGAGGTTCTGCCCGGGCGGGTGCGCGAGATGAGCGTTACGCCGTTGGTAAGGCCCCGCAAGGCCGCGCTCTTCTTTTTATTCATGGCCGCGCTCTTCCCGATTGCGGCCGAGGCCAAGGTATACATAGACATAGACTCCCCTGCCGGGAAAAGACTGCCTCTGGCAATCGCGGAGCTTGTGCCGCTTGAAGGCGGGGTCGTGGCGGACGATACGCTCAAGGCATTCGAGGTCTCCCGCCGCGAGATAGAATCAGCCCTATCCGGCGACATCGGTTTTTCCGGCCTCTTTGACGTTATAGGGAAAGACGCCTACCTCGAAGCCCCCTCCTCAGGCATCACCCCGGGGGCGACGAGGTTCGCCCTCTGGCGGACAATCGGCGCCGAGGTGCTCATAAAAGGCGCGGTCAAGCTCAGGGAGAACATGCTCACGGCCGAGTTCCGGCTGTTCGATACAATAAGGGAGACGCAGCTCTTCGCGCGCAGATACGTAGGGAGGCCGGCGGATGCGAGGGCCATAGCGCACAGGTTCGCGGACGACATGATTGAAACCCTCACCGGACGCAGGGGGATATTCTCCACGAAACTCGCGTTTGTCTCGGATGCCACGGGCTCTAAAGAGGTCTACATCTCGGATTATGACGGAAGGAACCCGAAAAGGATCACCTCCGGCGGCTCCATAAACCTCTCCCCCCAGTGGTCGCCGGACGGAAAAAAACTGATATACACGTCTTATCTGAGGGGCGAGCCGTACCTTTACATACACGACCTCACGGGCCGCGGGGTCGAGCCCGTCTCGACCCGCCCGGGGCTCAACATAGCGGGAAGGTGGTCTCCTGACGGAAAGACCATAGCCCTTACAATGAACGGCAGGACGAGCCCCGATCTTTTCCTTCTAAAACTCGATTCAAAAAGATACGTCCAACTCACGGACAACCGCGCCATAGACGTCTCTCCAACGTGGGCGCCGGACTCCAAAAGGCTCGCGTTCGTCTCAGATATGGCTGGAAACCCGCATATCTATGTGTTAGACTCGGAGGGTAAGAATTTAAAAAGGCTTACCTTCGAGGGCAGATACAACAGCGAACCCTCATGGTCGCCTGACGGAGGCATGATAGCCTTCGCAAGGCGCGACAAGAATTCTTTTAACATATGGGTCATGAGGGAGGACGGAGGGGGCCTTAAAGAGCTTACCTTTGACGGGGACAATAAATCCCCCTCATGGTCCCCGGACGGCAGGTATATCGTCTTCAGTTCCGTGGACGGAAAAGGAAGGAACACCCTCTTTATCATGCCGAGGGACGGAAGCGGCATGATAAAGGTGGACCCCGGAGTTGGCAGCGAGACCGGGCCTGCATGGTCGCCGTATATCAACGAATAATACCCGTTTTATTGAAGCAACCGGAGAAGGACAATGAAAAAACGCATATTTCCCATCCTTTTAATAGCGCTCGCCTTCAGCCTTTCCTCATGCATCGAAACCCCCCA
>JACRCI010000110.1 GCA_016219105.1 Deltaproteobacteria bacterium
AACAATTCGCTATAGTCTTTATATAATTTTTGCATTTTGATCTGTATTTTTGATTTTTTCGTTGATATTTGATTTGATAAAAAATCTTTATGTGTCACATATAATGTTCACGGATAACGTTTTTAGTATATATTTTAGGGGGCGTTCATGAATATCCACGAATATCAGGCAAAGGAACTCCTCGGAAGATACGGGGTAAAGGTCCCTAAAGGCAATATCGCCTTCACCCCGCAGGAGGCCGAGGAGGTCGCCAAGTGTTTTTTAAGCGATAACCCCGTCTGCGTGGTCAAGGCGCAGATACACGCCGGAGGCAGGGGCAAGGCCGGAGGGGTGAAGCTCGCGAGGTCGCGGGAAGAGGCCCTGGAGCATGCCAAAGCCCTCCTCGGACATGTCCTCGTCACGCACCAGACCGGCCCTGCGGGCAAAGTGGTAAAAAAGGTGCTCGTTGAGGAAGGCTGCCGCATAGAGAAGGAATACTATCTCGGCGTCGTCGTTGACAGGGGCTCCCAGAGGGTGTGCGTCATGGCCTCGAGAGAGGGAGGGGTTGAGATAGAGGAGGTCGCCTTGAAAAGCCCGGAGAAGATATTGAAGGTATACGTTGACCCGGCGGTCGGGCTGCAGGCATTCCAGGCGCGTAACCTCGCCTTCGGCCTGGGGCTCGACAGGGCGCTCATCAACAAGGCGGTAAGGTTCATGACCGCGCTTTACGGCGCGTTCGTTGACCTCGATTGCTCGATGGCCGAGATAAACCCGCTCGTTACCACAAAGGACGGCGAGGTCATGGCGCTGGACGCGAAGATATCCTTTGACGACAACGGGCTTTTCCGCCACAAGGACGTCGAGGGCATGAGGGACCTGGACGAGGAAGACCCCAGGGAGGTAGAGGCGTCCCGCTATAACCTGAATTACGTCTCGCTCGACGGCAATATCGGGTGCATGGTCAACGGCGCGGGGTTGGCCATGGCCACCATGGACATAATAAAGCTATACGGCGGCAGCCCGGCGAACTTCCTCGACGTCGGGGGCGGGGCCAACCGCGAACAGGTAACCGCCGCTTTCAAGCTCCTCATGTCGGATGACGACGTAAAGGCGATACTCGTGAATATCTTCGGCGGCATAATGAGATGCGACATAATAGCCGAGGGGATAGTCCACGCCGCGAAGGACACGCATCTCAAGGTGCCGCTCGTCGTGAGGCTCCAGGGGACGAACGTCGAGCGGGGCAGGGAGATACTCAGGCAATCCGGACTCAACATCATAACGGCCGAGAGGATGGACGAGGCCGCGGAAAAGGCCGTAAAGGCCGCGAAGGCTGCTTAGGTCAAAAACGCTTCGGGAGTAGATATGAGCATCCTCGTTGACAAAAACACGAAGGTAATCTGCCAGGGCATAACCGGCGAGCAGGGCACGTTCCATTCCCTCCAGATGGTGCATTACGGCACGCGGATGGTTGCGGGCGTGACGCCCGGCAAGGGCGGCGGGGACGTGGACGGGATACCGGTTTTCAATACCGTCGGAGAGGCGAAGAAATCCACCGGCGCGGACGCAACGGTCATATACGTGCCGGCCCCGTTCGCGGCCGACGCGATAATGGAGGCGGTGGACGCGGGCATAAGGCTCGTTGTCTGCATAACCGAGGGCATACCCGTCGTGGACATGATACGGGTCAAGAGGTTCATGGAGGGCAGGCCCTCGAGGCTTGTGGGGCCGAACTGCCCCGGCGTCATAACCCCGGAGGAATGCAAGATAGGCATCATGCCCGGGCACATACACAAAAAGGGCCGCGTCGGGGTGGTGTCGAGGAGCGGGACCCTTACCTATGAGGCCGTTGACCAGCTCACAAGGCTGGGACTTGGCCAATCAACCTGCGTCGGGATCGGCGGGGACCCCATAAACGGGACGAACTTCATAGACGTGATAGGCATGTTCGAGAAAGACCCGGGCACGGACGCCGTCGTGATGATAGGGGAGATAGGAGGAAGCGCCGAGGAAGAGGCCGCCGCCTTCATAAAGAAAAACGTCAAAAAGCCGGTCGTCGCCTACATCGCCGGCGTGGCCGCTCCAAAGGGCAAGAGGATGGGGCACGCCGGGGCCATTATCGCGGGCGGCAAGGGCACGGCCGACGAGAAATACGCCGCGCTCAAGGACGCCGGGATCGCCGCGACCCGGACCCCCGCCGACATAGGCAAGACGGTTGTGGAAGTTTTGAAGAAGGTGTGATAATAATGACCTCGCGCCGCGCCGGGGTGCGGTCATTGGGCTGGAAGGACAAGAAGGGGGCTGGAAGGACAAAACATTGGGCTGGAAGGACAAGAAGGGGGCTGGAAGGACAAGAAGGGGGCTGGAAGGACAAAACAT
>JACRCI010000112.1 GCA_016219105.1 Deltaproteobacteria bacterium
ATAACGCATCACGCGCACGCATCACGGCAACATAACGTTTTTTTAATTAAGGAGTCAATCATGGCAAACGACAAAAAGACGATAAAGCAGATAGCAACCGGCGACCGCACCATCCCGCCGGAGGGCGCCAAGATGATTCCCGTGTACATAATGGGCAGGGAATATATGGTGCCTGAAACGCTCACCATAATGAAGGCGGTGGAGTACGCCGGATACCGGTACATAAGGGGATGCGGCTGCAGAGGCGGCATATGCGGCGCCTGCGCCACGTTTTACCGCTTCATAGGGGATTATAAACTCAGGACGGGGCTTGCGTGCCAGACCGTGGTCGCGCCGGATATGGTCATAGCCCAGCTTCCGTTTTTCCCGGCGAACAGGCCGGACTATAACCTCGAAGACGTAAAGGGAGATCTTCACGAGGAATTGAGAAGGCTCTATCCAGAGGTCTTTAAATGCATAGGGTGCGGCACCTGCACGAGGACGTGCCCCATGGACATAGACGTAATGGATTACATAGCGCTCATGAAAAGAGGGGACTTGAAAGGCGCGGCCCATAAAAGCTTCGACTGCGTCATGTGCGGGCTTTGTGCCTCAAGGTGTCCGGCGCAGATTTCCCAGTTTACCGCGGCGATGTTCGTAAGAAGGCTTGTCGGCAAATACGTGTTCCCGAAGGCCGAGCATCTTAAAAAGCGCGTCGAAGAGGTGAAAAGTAGTAAGTATCTTAAGATGCTCAAGGAAGTTACGAGCATGAAAACCGAAGAGGTCAAAAAACTATACGTCGAAAGGGAAAGGGAGCCTGACATGGCCGAGCAGGGCGCGTGGCTTCCTAAAGATAAGGACCACCTATAACCCGGAGGAAACATGGGATACACGCCTGAACTCAAAGAACTTATGAAAAAGGTAGAAGCCACAAGGCCCAAACGCGTCGAAAAGGCGCGTAAGGGAGAGCATTTCCCCGCCCTTACGATGGATGGCAGGGCCGAGTGGCTTAAAAAATATCACCCCGATTATAAAAGCGACGGCAGAAGGAAGGTCGCCGTAGGCCCGAATAAAGGCACGGTATTGCCCGAAGAAGTGGCCTCCCTGCTCGAATCCAGAAGCCTGCTCGACCCGGATAAAACAAATCTCGAAAATGTGGACTACTCTGCCGACGTGCTCGTCATAGGAGGAGGCGGGGCGGGCACGGCCGCCGCTTTGATTGCCGGGGAAGCCGGGTGTAATGTCATTTTATCCACGAAGCTCCGCCACGGGGACAGCAACACGGTCATGGCCGAGGGAGGCATACAGGCCGCTGACCACGAGGGCGATTCCCCTTATTTCCATTACCTCGACGTCATGGGCGGCGGGCATTTTACGAACCAGCCCGACCTCGTCGCCGCCATGACGAACGACGCCCCGCTGATAGCGGGGTGGCTCGAAGCCCTCGGCATGATGTTCGACAAGCTCCCCTCCGGCAGGATGAAAGTCCGCCACGGAGGCGGGACCTCGCGCAAGAGGATGCACTCCGCCGGGGACATGACAGGCGCCGAGATAATGAGGGTCTTAAGGGACGAGGCGAAGAACAGAGCCGGAAACATAAAAGTCCTCGAATTCTCCCCGGCCGTAGAGCTTCTTATAGATAAAAACGGCAGGGCCGCCGGCGCGATACTTTATAATCTCGAGACAAAGGAATATTATATCGTTAGGGCGAAAGCGGTTGTTATGGCCACGGGCGGTTTTGGACGTCTCCATATACAGGGTTTCCCCACGACGAACCACTACGGCGCGACAGCTGACGGCGTTGTCATGGCGTACAGGGCGGGCGTAGCCCTCAAAGACATGGACTCCACCCAGTACCATCCCACGGGCGCGGTATTCCCGGAGCAGAACGTGGGGCTTCTCATAACCGAAAAAGTAAGGGGCCTCGGCACCCAGCTCGTTAATATCGAAGGTTCGGAATTCTGTTTCCCGCTCGAGCCGAGGGACGTGGAATCGGCCTGCATAATAAGGGAATGCGCCGATATCGGCAAAGGGGTAACGACCCCCACGGGAAGGGCGGGCGTA
>JACRCI010000002.1 GCA_016219105.1 Deltaproteobacteria bacterium
CGACCCTCGTGTTCTTCTTCTTGAGATACCCCGCGAGCCAGACAGCGAACGGCGTCTTGCCCGTGCCGCCGGAGGTGATATTGCCTATGGAGATGACCTTGCACGGGAGCTCCTTTCTCTCAAGGAACCCGGATAAGTATAGACGGATTTTCAGCCTCGCGCCTAACCCGTAGAGGACGGAGAGGGCGTAGAGGAGCGCGTGGGGGAGGATACCTATATCCCTCTCCTTCATCCACCCCTCTATTTTTTTCCTTATCTGACAATGCATCAGAGCGTCGCCCTGTTGTTTTTGGAGCGCTTCATGAACCACTCGATCGCCTCTACGCTCTTTAGCGCCGCGCCCCTGTTCGCCTCAACGACCTTTCGAGCGGCGGTTCCAGCCCTTTCGCGGTTCACCTTATCGGAAAGGAGCGCAACAGCCTTCTCCGCGAGGTCGTTTTCGTTACTTACGGTAAACCCGCCGCCATTTCCCTCGAGGAGCTCCGCCATCGAGGCGTACGTGGTAAGGTGCGGCCCCCAGAGCACGGGCTTTCCATAATACGCGGGCTCAAGGAGGTTGTGGCCGCCGATGCCCGGCACAAGAGAGCCGCCGACAAAGGCTATCGTGGAAAATGAGTATACCGGCATGAGCTCGCCTATGGTATCGAGGAGGACGATTTTAGCGCCGCCCCCCTTTGACCTCTTTGTAAATTCGAGGCCGGACCTTTTCAGAAGCGCCTCCACCTCCGGAAACCTCTCGGGGTGACGCGGCGCTATGATGAGGCGCGCGTTCGGATGTTCCTTTGAAATCGCCTTGAACGCGGCTATAACCTTCTCCTCTTCTCCGGGATGGGTCGAGCCGGCTACCATTACGGCGTCCGATGGGGATACCCTTAGCGCCTCCTTTATCGTGTCAAGGTAATTCGGGTGCGCGGAGGGCGGGCTGAGGTCGAACTTGATGTTCCCCGCTGTCCGCGCGTTCCCCTCCCTTACCCCCGCCTCAATAGCCTTTTTCCTGTCGTCTTCAGTCCGGGCGGAAAAGAGGCTCACGCACCCGAAGACCTCTTTGAAAAAGAACGAAAACCTTAAAAACCTCCCGTGCGAACGCCCGGAGATAGTGCCGTTGAGTATTATTACGGGGACATTCGCCCTTTTCATCTCCAGAAATATATTAGGCCATATCTCCTTCTCGACAACAACAAAGGCGGCGGGGCTGAAGGCCCTCGCCACCCTTTTGATCGCCCACGAGAGGTCGAGGGGGAAGTAGATGAGCGCGTCTATGAGGCCGGATAAATCCTTTGCCGCCGTGGCGTTGCCGGTGCTGGTGACCGTCGAAAAAAGTATCTTTACGCCGGGGTTTCTCTGTTTCAGGCTCTTTACGACAGGCGTGACGGCCTTTGTCTCGCCGACAGAGACGGCGTGTATCCAGATAAGCGGGGAGCCCGCGGCGGCCCTTATCTTTTCCGCCTTGATAAAGCCGAACCGCTCCGGTATCCCCTCCCTGTACTTCTTCGCGGTGAACATCTTGACGACGAAGTACGGCAGAAGGATGACGACCGAGATGTGGAGGAGGATGTCGTAGAGCAGGAATTTCATCCCAGGGCCCGTTTGCGCGAAATGAATTACTGCCGCTGGAAGGCGGCCGGTTCAAGATTTTGGTCGACTGAAGGCCTGCTAATCTCCCCCTTTTCTAAGAGGGGGACCCCGATCCACGCCTTTCATTAAAGGCAAATATCTATACTACACTTTTGCGCAATTGATAGTCAAGGCAGGGTCCTCGCCGGACTGGCAAGTCCGTATCATGCGAGTGTGCACAGGGCAGCCCGAAGCGCCCCGATTTGACATTGGCCGTATGCCGAGCGCTTGCCGCGCGGGCAAATCAGTATCGGGTGAATGTGCCCCAAATAGCCCGAAGCGCCCCGATCTGACATTGGCCGTACGCCGAGTACCCGGTCAGTGAGCTAAGTATCCGTCGGCCTCTCTGGTGAGCTTATTGAGCGTATCTTCGAGCCTTGTGCGCGCCGCCTCCATCTCATCGGGGCCGGACTTCTCATCCACTGAAATCGGCTCGCCGCAGATGAATACGCCCTTAGAAAAGGGAAAAGGCAGGATGAATGAGTCCCAGCTCCTGAATGTTTTTTTTTTGGAGGCGTTAAAAGAAACGGGGATTATCGGCAAGCCCGTCGTCCTCGCTATCTGCACCGCGCCCATCTGCGCCTTCTCCTTCGGGCCCTTTGGGCCGTCAGGCGTTATCGCCACGTCGCGCCCGGCCTGCACGGACTTGAGCAAGCCCTTGATACCCGAGATCCAACCCCTCGTAGACGAGCCCCGTACAGACTCTATCCCGAAATTCCTCACGGTCCTCGCTATGAGCTCGC
>JACRCI010000115.1 GCA_016219105.1 Deltaproteobacteria bacterium
AGACAAAGGGTCTTTGTGTCTTTTCCTCGGCCTTTTATGCCCCCAGACTTCGGGCAAGCCGGGCGAATTCCTCAACGTTGAGGGTTTCCCCCCTTCTTTGGGGGTCTATGCCGCTCGCAACGAGGGATTCGTCTATCCGCGACTGCGGCATACGCAGGGTTTTAAGGGCATTGGCGAGCGTTTTCCTTCGCTGGCCGAACGCGGCGGTTACCACCAGCCTAAAAAACCCCGCTTCTTCCGGAGTGATTGCCGCGCGATCGAGCGGCGTTATCCTAACGACCATTGACGCCACCCTGGGAACGGGCCGGAACGAATTCGGGGACACGGAGAAGACGCGCCTTACGGCCGCGTAAGCCTGCACGCGCACGGTTATCGCGCCGTAGTCCTTTGTGCCGGGCCGGGCGGCTATCCTTTCCGCCACCTCTTTCTGCAGCATCACAACGATGTCGGAAAGCGACTCTCTTTCCTCCATGAATTTTATGAGTACCGGCCCTGATATATTGTAGGGGAGGTTTGCGACGACCTTGAGCCTTCCCCGGCGGCCGAGAGCGAGTCCGGCAAAAGACACGTTAAGCGCGTCCGCGTTGATAATCTCAAGGGCCTCCAGGCCGGCGAATCTCTCCCGAAGTCCGGCGCAGAGTTCCCGGTCAATCTCTATGGCGGCCACGCGCGCGCCGGCGTCCAAAAGCGCCCCGGTAAGAGCGCCCTGCCCCGGCCCTATCTCAAGGACATCCTCCCCTTTCCGTATGCCGGCCGCTGAAACTATCTTCCTCAGTATGTTCCCGTCAACGAGAAAGTGCTGGCCGTAGCGTTTCCTGGGATGCATAAAAAGGCCTTATTCTTTCCATGAGGCAATGGCGTCCGTGGAAAGGCCGTCGGAAAAACCCTTCTTCAGGCTATGGTAGGCGCAGGCCGCGACCGTGGCGCCGTTGTCCGTGCAAAAATGCGCCGGGGGTATGAAGAGCTTTATGCCGCCTTTGGGCGCGGCGTCTCCAAGCCTCTCTCTGAGCCTCGAATTGCATGCGACCCCGCCGGCCAGGACGAGGCTGCCGACGCCCGTTGAGGCAACCGCCCGCATGGCCTTTTCAATTAGAACGTCCACGACCGCCTCCTGGAAACTCGCGGCAACGTCCCTCACGGCCGCTGGAGAAAGCCCATGGTCCGCGGCCGTGTCCAATCCCCTTACGTGGTTAAGCACCGCTGTCTTAAGCCCGCTGAAACTGAACTCAAGGCTTCCCCTTTCCAGATAGGGCCGGGTGAAATTCACACGCCGGGGGTCGCCCTCCCTTGAAAGCCTGTCTATCTCAACCCCTCCCGGATAGCCCAGGCCGAGGAGTTTAGCCACCTTATCGAACGCCTCTCCGGCGGCGTCGTCACGGGTCTGTCCGAGCACGGTAAACCGCGTGAACCCCTCGACTAAAAACAGCGCCGTGTGCCCTCCTGATACGACGAGGGAAACAAACGGGAACGCGGGCGTCTCCTTCTCCTCCCCTTTCTCCCTTAAAAAAGCGGCGAGCTGGTGCGCCTCGATGTGGTTTACCCCGACGAATGGTTTTCCCCTGGCGTAAGAAACCGCCTTCGCGAAGGTAAGCCCGATGAGGATAGACCCCACCAGGCCGGGCCCGCGGGTGGCGCCGTAGGCGTCTATCTCGTCAACCCCAACGCCGGCCCTTTCGAGGGCCTCCTCGACCACCGGGATTATCACCTCGATGTGGCGGCGCGAGGCAAGCTCCGGCACTATTCCGCCCCATCTCGCGTGGAGGGAATCCTGCGAGGCGACGACGGTGGAGAGCACTTCATTGCCGTCTTTTACGACCGCGGCCGCCGTATCGTCGCATGATGATTCTATACCGAGAACGAGCATCCTCTCACCCCTTCGCAATCTTCGATACGGCCTTCAAAAACGCACTGATGTCTTCGTGTGTGTTGAAATATCCGGGGCTTACCCTTATCGCTCCGTGGGGGTAAGTGCCGGCCGAGACGTGCGCGTCAGGGGCGCAGTGCGTGCCGCACCTGACCATTATCGAAAATTCACGGTCGAGCCTCACGCCGACGTCCACCGCGCTTTTGCCCTCCATGTTGAAAGATACGAGCGACACCCTCGATTCAGGCTCGGGCGGGCCGAGGATGACCGCGCCCCTTATACCGCCAAGCCCGTCCATAAGCTCTTTTATAAGGGCCTTCTCATGTTCCCTTATTTTAGAAACGCCCTCCTTCAGGATAAACTCGACTCCGACGGCAAGCCCGCCCACGCCCGGGGTGTTCATGGTGCCGGTCTCAAGCCTGTCTGGTATCTCGAGGACGTCATCGCCCTCGCCCGTGCCGCCGTCAATAAGCGCGGGCGGCTCCAGCCCCTCTTTGATATACAGAAATCCCGTGCCCTGGGGCCCGAAAAGCGATTTATGGCCCGTTGCGGCGAGTATGCCTATATCCATCCCCTCCACGTCAACCGGTATGGAGCCGACGCTCTGCGCGCCGTCAACCATGAAGGGTATGCCCTTTTTCCTCAAAAGCGCCCCTATCTCGGAGACCGGCTCTATCGTCCCAAAGACGTTCGATGCGTGGACGATTGCGACGAGTCTTGTTTTCCCGGTCAGTGCCTTTTCGATATCCCGCGGCTCGATTAAATCGGGCCTGCGGCCCCGCACCTTCGTAACCTTAACCCCGCCTGCCTCAAGCCTCCTCAATGTCCTTACGACCGAGTTATGCTCAAACGCCGTGGTCACGACGTGGTCCCCTGGTCCAAGGAGTCCCTTTAAAGCGACGTTAATCGCCTCTGTCGCGTTCTTCGTGAATACGACGCGCGACGAATCCCGGACATTGAGGAGTTTTGCCACGGACTCTCGCGCGCGGAATATGACGCGCGCGGCCTCTACCGAAAGCCTGTGCCCCGACCTTCCGGGATTGCCGCCGACCTTTCTCAACACATCCTCCACCCCGGCGTAGACGCATTCGGGCTTCGGATAGGAAGTCGCGGCATTGTCGAGGTATATCATGCGGTTATGGTAACATCTCAAGGGGGATTATGCAAACGCCGGAATGACTCCGGCGTCAGGGCCGGGCGGCGCCGAGGAGTTTAATCAACTCGTTGGCCGGCACTCCGGCCTCGATGGTAACCGGCTCTTTGCAGGCGCCTTCGGCGCAAACATAGACCGCAGTCTTATTGTCAATGGATTTAAAGGCCTCGATGCCGCGCACGATGCGCTTCAGAGAAGACAGACGAGGCCGGCTATCAGGTATATCTTTATCCTCGGGCTTCAAGACAACGGTCGTGTGCGGGATGAACTCCGCACGCAGCGCCGCGAGCACGCGGCGGGTGGAGTCCTTCGTCGAGTCCCCGGCGACCACCACGTGATAGGACGGGCCGAGCCGGAAATCAACGGCGCTCAGAAACCGGGTATGCCCCGCGGGGTACCGGCATAGATTGCCGGAAAATATGCGCACCGCGGCTTCGGCCATCTGCGCGGGCACGCTGTCTCCGGTAATGGCCGAAAGGCGCAGACAGTTCATAACGGCGACCGAATTTCCCGAAGGGAGCGCGCCGTCCATGCTCTCCTTCTGACGGAACGGCAGCGCGCTTAAGCCTTCGGATTCGGCGGTAAAGAAAAACCCGCCTGGTCCGGCGTCCCAGAAGCGTTTTGTCATAACCCCGTTCAGCTCAAGCGCCCTCTCCAGATAGACCTCTTCAAACGTCGCCTCATAGAGCTCGATGAGGCCGTGGATAAAAAAGGCGTAGTCGTTGAGGTTCCCTTCCACCGCGGCCTCGCCGGTCTGCCAACCGGCCTCGCCGGCCCGCCAGCAATGGAGGAGTCTGTTTTCAACAAGGAGATTTCTGAGGATAAAATCCGCCGCGCTTGAAGCCGCATCGAGGAAAAGCCCTTCCTCAAAGACAGCCCCCGCCTTTGCCAGCGAGGCTATCGTAAGCCCGTTCCAGTCGGTGAGTATCTTGTCGTCCCTGAACGGCCTTGCCCTCCCCTGCCTGTACGAAAAAAGTTTCCGCCTGATTGCCTCCAGCCTCCGTTCAAACTCTTCCGTGGACACGCCTGACTCCATCGCGAGCGAGGCCGGGGGTTTGGCGAGATAGAGGATGTTGTTGCCGCGCCTCGCCCCGCCTTCGGCCTCGCCGGCCAACCAGCCGACCTCGACGGAGAGGTTGCCCTCTCTGCGCACGTTGAACGCCTTTATTGCAAAATCGGCCAGGCCTCCGGCGGCCTCGATAATTTCTTTTTCGCCCCAGAGGTAAAAGCTGCCTTCCACGCCTTCGCTGTCGGCGTCCTCGGCCGAATAAAAACCTCCGCCGGGAGAGGTCATGTCCCTCAGCACGTACGACAGTATCTCGCGGGCGGTCCTGGCATAAAACTCCTTTCGGGTGGCCTGATACGCCTCGATATACGCATCCGCGAGGAGCGCCTGATCGTAGAGCATCTTTTCGAAATGCGGCACGCGCCACGCCCTGTCCGTGGAATAACGGTGGAAACCGAACCCCACGTGGTCGTATATGCCGCCGAGGCGCATGGAGGTAAGGGTCGTCTCCGCCATCTTTAGCGCCGCGGAGTTCCCTGTGCGCATCCAGTAGCGCAGGAGGAACGTCACGTTGTGCGGGACAGGGAACTTCGGGGCCTGACCAAACCCGCCGTGGACCGCGTCGAAATTCTCCGTGAGTTCCCCGTACGCGGCGCTTATCGTGATAGCGCCGGGCAGCATTCCCGGCGAAAGGTCACCTGCCCCTTTCCTGAGCATGGAGGATACCTTATCGGCGGATTTAATGACGTCGCCCCTGCGCCGAATCCACAAATCCTTCATTCCGCGCAGGAGTTCGATGATGCCCGGCCTGCCGTAGAGGCTCTCCTTCGGGATGTAGGTCGCGGCGAAAAACGGCTTTTTATCCGGGGTCATAAGGATGTTGAGCGGCCAGCCGGCGGTGCCTGTCAGCAGCTCGGAGGCCGCGACACAGATAGAGTCCACGTCCGGCCTTTCCTCCCTGTCCACCTTCACGGGGATGAACGCCTCATTCAAGATGCCGGCGACCTCATGGTCGTTATAGGACTCCTCCTCCATCACATGGCACCAGTGGCAGGCCGAATACCCAGAGGAAATGAATACGGGCTTGTCCTCCATCCTGGCCCTGTCGAAGGCCTCGTCGCTCCACGGGTGCCAGTCAACCGGGTTGCGGGCGTGCCGCAGGAGATAGGGGCTTTTTTCCATGATGAGCCTGTTTGTTTTTCCCCTGGTGCCGCTTCCATTCATTGCCGTTGCCTCCATGCTCCTCCATATATTAATAGCGTAAGTTTTACGAAGGACAAGGGAAAGGATATCGCGGGGGGAGAAAAAAAGGTTAACGGTTAAACCATTCTTTGACAGGGGCGAGCATTCCGTTCATCTATACTTTATTTTAAACGCGAGGATTATGGATATAAGGAGGAACGTGACCATGTTCGCGAGGATAATCGGCAGGGAATGCATCAATAACCCGTAGGCTATCCAGAAAAGGATGCCCGTCATGAGCAGTATGAACATGCCGTATGAAAAATCCCCGGTAGACCGCGTCTTCCACGTCTTCACCACCTGGGGGAAAAAGGATACGGTCGTAAGCGTGCCGCCGATCAGGCCTATCATGGTTGTCGGGTCCATGCCTCACTCGACCGCCCTGTCAAGCGTCCTGTACTGCACGGCCTCGGCGATGTGCTGGGGTTCTATCGCGTCCTTCTCGTCGAGGTCCGCGATGGTCCGGGCCACCTTGAGTATCCGCGTATAGGCCCGCGCCGAGAGGCCGAGCTTTTCAATGGCGGCCTCAATGAGCCTCATGGATTCGTCGTCAACGCCGCAGTATTTTTTTACCTGCCTTGAGGTCATCCTCGAATTGGAAAATATATTCGTCCCCTTGAACCTCTCCCTCTGGATCTTGCGCGCCTTATCCACCCGCGCCTTGATCTCGGAGGAGACCGCGCCGGACCTCTTTTCGCCGAGGTCGCTGAACCTGACCCTCGGCACCTCGCAGTGGATGTCTATGCGGTCGAGGAGCGGGCCGGAGAGCTTCCCCCTGTAGCGCCGCACCATGAGCGGCGTGCACAGGCATTCCCTGTCCGCATCCCCCATATAGCCGCAGGGACAGGGGTTCATGGCGGCCACGAGCATGAAATCCGACGGATCTGTTATGGATACCGCGGCCCTCCCTATGGTGACGAAACCGTCCTCGAGCGGCTGCCTCAAGACCTCGAGCACGTTCCTCCTGAACTCCGCCACCTCGTCGAGGAATAAGACCCCGTTATGCGCGAGGCTCACCTCCCCGGGCCGGGGGATCTGGCCGCCGCCTATAAGCCCCGCGTCCGACACGGTATGGTGCGGCGCCCTGAAGGGCCTTCTTACCACAAGCGCCGGCCGGCCGGCAAGCACGCCGGCAACGCTGTGTATCTTGGTCGTCTCAATGGCCTCGTCGAGGCTCAGGTCCGGGAGTATCGAGGGAAGCCTCCTCGCTATCATCGTCTTCCCGCTTCCGGGCGGGCCTATCATGATGACGTTGTGCATGCCCGCGGCGGCGACCTCGACCGCCCTCTTTACGTGCTCCTGCCCCCTCACCTCGCTTAAGTCCGCCGCTGCCTCGCCGCTTTCCTTGAAAAATGCCTCGATGTCCGCTGTCGCCGGCTCTATGGCCTTTGAGCCGTTCAGGAACTCCACGAGTTCATGAAGCGTCCTTACCCCGAAGACCTCCACGCCACAGACGAGCGCGGCCTCCGAGGCGTTTTCAACGGGCAGAAGCATCTTTTTCTTCAGTTCCCTCGCCAGAACGGCAACGGGCAGCGCCCCGCGCACCGCCTTTATCGCGCCGTCGAGGGAAAGCTCCCCGAGGATGAAAAAATCCGCGAGCGCGGCGTTTTTTACAATCCCGCCGGCCTTCAGTATCCCGACCGCCACGGGCAGGTCGAAAACCGTGCCTTCTTTTTTAACGTCCGCCGGCGCCAGATTGACGGTGACCCTGCCCGTTGGGAAGGCGTAGCCTGAATTCTTTACCGCGGATTTGACCCTTTCCCTGCTCTCCTTTACCGCGTTGTCAGGAAGGCCCACCGTGGAAAACGACGGAAGCCCCCTTGAGGAATCCACCTCGACCTCAACGGGGAAGGCGTCTATGCCCAGGATGGATGCGCTTAAGACCTTGGCGAGCATTATTTCCCCCCGGCTGAAACTGAGGCGTAACAACCCGCGCCTTAATAAACCTTCGTGGAGGCGAACTCCTGGTTCGGGCCGCCGTTGAGCATCTTTACGACGGAGGTGCCGTCACTGAAATAATCTATAAGGTTGAGGCACCCGTAATCCTGCTCGACCTTGAAAAAATTCTCAAGCCCCAGACCCATGGCGTCGCACAGTATCACGCGGTTTACCCCTCCGTGGGCCACGATGCACACGTGTTTGCCCATGTGGTCCCGCGTTACTGCGCGCACCGCCGGCAGCACCCTCGCGCCTAACTCGGTTATGCTCTCGCCGCCGGAAAGCCTCTTTTTCCCGATGGTACTGAAACTGAAACCGGCGTCCTCGGGATATCTCTCGACGGCCTCCTCCCTGGTAAGCCCCTCCCACCTGCCGAGATGCAGTTCCCTCAGGGCCGGCAATTGTAAAGGCTTGAGCCGAAGCCCCTCTCCTATTATCGCCGCGCCTTCATACGCCCTTTTCAGGTCGCTCGAATAAACCGCCTTTATGTCCCTCACGCTCAGGAAATCCGCGAGCCTGAGCATCTGGGCGCGGCCGAGGTCGGTTATGCCGACGTCGCTCTGCCCGTTATAGCGGAACTCGTGGTGGCCCACCACCTGCCCGTGGCGCGCCAGATACAGCCGTGTTGCGTCCATGTATGAACCTGCCCAAAGCCGAACCGCGGGCTTAAAATTCAATCCCCTTCCGAGCACCCGTCCCGCCCGCATAGGGGTGCTTTATGTCCAGAAACTCCGTTACGTAATCCGCCCTCTTTACAAGCTCGGCCGGGGCATTCCTTCCGGTAAGGACTACCTCAAGCCCCTCGGGGCGAGCGTCTATGAACCCGACCACATCCTCAAGCCCGATAAAACCGCCGTTTATCGCGCCCATTATCTCATCGAGCACGATGATATCAAACCCCTCCCCAACGCGCATCCTGGCCAGTTCGAAGGCGTCCCTTACCGACCGCTTTATTGCCTCCATGTCAGCGGCCTTTCCCGTAAACATGGGGTGCCTCAGGTTTGAACGGACAAGCTCGATGGACGGTATATTTTTCCTGAAGATTTCCTTCTCTCCGGAGGGGTCGTCGTCGAGTTTGAAGAACTGGACAAAGATGACCCTGAGGCCGCATCCAGCGGCCCTTACCGCAAGCCCCACGGCCGCGGTCGTCTTGCCCTTTCCGTCCCCGGTATAAACATGAACCATCCCCTTTTTCCACCCTTTTTCCTTCAAGGGCTAATCCGACGAAAAGGTCTTCAATATCCTGCTCCTTGTGGGGTGGCGGAGTTTCTGCAGGGCGCTTGCCTCTATCTGCCGCACCCTCTCGCGCGTCACCTTGAACATCTCGCCTACCTCTTCGAGCGTATAATCGGAGGACTCGCCTATGCCGAACCTCATCCTGAGCACCTTTTCCTCGCGGGGGGAGAGGGTCTTCAGTATCTGATCGAGCACCGTGACGAAATTTGAATTTATCATCTCGTCCAGGGGGGCCGCGCTTTTCCCGTCGGCTATCAGATCGCCGAGCTGCGTGCCGTCATCCTCTCCCACCGGGGCCTCCAGCGAGACCGGCTCGCGCGTGGTCTTCATGGCCTTTTTCACCTTCTCGACCGATATGCCCATCTTTCCGGCTATCTCCTCGGGCGCGGGCTCCCTCCCCTTTTCCTGCACGAGTTCCTTCGTTACGCGCTGGAGCCTGTTGAGGGTCTCGCTCATGTGCACGGGTATGCGGATTATCCGTGACTGGTCCGCTATGGCCCTTGATATGGACTGCCGTATCCACCACGTCGCGTAGGTTGAAAATTTATAGCCCTTCCGGTATTCGAATTTTTCCACGGCCCGCATAAGCCCGATGTTGCCTTCCTGTATGAGGTCAAGGAAATGCATGCCGCGGTTGAGGTATCTTTTGGCTATACTCACGACGAGCCTCAGATTCCCCTTTACGAGCTTCTCCTTTGCCGACTCGATATCCCTTTTGAGACCCTCGAGCCGTTTCGCGGTCCGCGCGAGTTCCGCCCCCTTAAGCCCGGTCGCGGCCTCCACGGCGCGTATCCGCCTGCGCAGTTCCCTGACTCTTTTCAGGGAATATTCAAACGCCTTCTTTTTTACATCAATCCCGGCCTTCTTTTCCTTTTCACGTCCTCTCCCGGCGGGCCTGGCCCTGCCTTCCAGCGCGGACACCTTTTTCCTTAATCCCTTAAGCTCCCCGGCGCTCTCGGCGAACCTCCGCATGATTCTTACGAACAGGTCCGACTTTTTCCCTATGTCAACGAGCAGTCCGACGAGCCTTTTCTCCCCGGCGTCGCGCGTTTTTCCTCCACCGGATGCGTCGCGGAAACGGATGACCTGCCCTATCTCCGAAAGGAGTATCTCCGTCTCATAGTCCTCGCCCTCGTAACATTCCGTGGACTCCCCAACGGCCTCGGTCCGCCCATCTCTTCTCATGACGATGCCTTTTAAGCTGTCGAGCTCCTCGAAGAGTAACGGGGATGAGAGGAACTCCCTCGCCATCGCCTCCCGGCCGCCCTCTATCTCCCTTCCGACCGCGGCCTCGCCTTCCTTTGTAAGGAGGGGCGCCGAGCCCATCTCCTTGAAATAACTCCTCACAGAGTCGGCTGAGCCGGCGCCTTGAGACTCATCGCGGGTCGGGCCGTCCGGCGGCGAAGCGGCGTCCTCAAGCGAAAAATCCTTCGTATTCGCCTCGTTGTAATCGGTCTTCCGCTCTTGCGGCTCCGGCGGCGTAACGCCGCCGGAGGTGTCCGGATCCGAACGTTTAGCCATTGCCCGCGCTCCTCTCCGTAATTCCGTCCTTACATCCTTTCGCCGCGGTCTTACCCGGGCCGCCTGCCGGACGACCCTGACGGAGCGGGTCACTGCTTCCCTATCCTGCTCAGAATCTTGCGGACGAGTTCCTCATTTCCGCTCTCTTTGAGCTTTTTAAGGAGTTCGGAAGTGCCCTCCCTGAGTTTACCCCTGCCGGAAATATTTTTCATGCAATCATCGAGCATCCTCTGCGGCGATTCGATAAAGCCGCGGTCGTCTTTGAAAAGGGCCTCGGCCACAAAACTCCTTATATCCTCGTCGCCTATGCCATCGAGGAAACCGGACGACCCGGCCCCGCCGGCCTTAAAAAACCCTTTCACGCATGAGGCGACCTCTTTTAAAAAAGGGTCTTTGAAAGAGGCGAACGCCGCCTCGACTTTTTCTCCATACAGGCCGGGGTTCTTGAGCACGACCTTCAATAGCACCGTCTCGGCCGTCGCCGCCCCGGATTTCAACGCCGTTTTTTTCAAGGCCTCTGAAGGGAACTTCCCCCCTCCGGACGCCGCATTCATCGCCGAGTATACGGCCCTTGTGTCAATCCCGAGGTCCGCGGCCGCAACTGCCGCGTAATGCCCCTTTTCGGCGACGTTTGAGACTTTCACCAGATGCGGTATGGCCTCGTTAAGATACGACGCCTTGCCGCCGGCCGTGGAGATATCGAACCTCCTTTTAAGCTCTTTAAGGAAAAACTCCATGACAGGCTCGGCGCGCTTTATGGCCTTTCCCATGCCAGAGGCGCCCTCTTTCCTTAAGAATTCGTCCGGGTCCTTGCCGGACGGCAGAAGCACCACCTTCGCGGGCATGTCCGCCTCGATGAAGATATCCAGCCCCCTGAGGGCCGCCTTTCTGCCGGCCTCATCCGAATCAAAGAGCGCGTATATTGAACCGGCGTACGGTTTAAGCCTCCTTATGTGCTCAGGCGTTACGGCCGTGCCCATGGTCGCGACGCTGTTCGTAAAGCCGTGGAGGTGCAGGGCCAGCAGGTCGAAATAGCCCTCAACCATGATAGCATAACCCTCTTTACTTATCGATTGTTTTGCCTGGTACAGGGCGTAGAGCGTTTCGGCCTTTCTGAACACCGGGGATTCAGGCGAATTGAGATATTTGGGCTCTCCGTCCCCAATAATCCTCCCGCCGAAGGCGACGACCCTGCCGGAAGGGTCGGTGATGGGGAACATTATCCTGCCCCTGAAACGGTCGTAATGGCGTTTTTCCTTTCTGCCCAGAAGGCCGGCCTTTTCCGCAAGCCCCATGTCAATCCCTTTTTTCTTGAGATAACCGGCAAGGCCTTCCCATCCCGCGGGCGCGTACCCGAGCCTGAACCTCGTGACTATCTCCCCCTCGTATCCCCTTTCCTTTAGATAACGCCGCGCCCCGGCGCCGGATGGGCCGCGGAGCTCTCCCGTGAAATAATCCGTTGCCGCGAGGTTTAACGAGATTATAATCTCCCGTTCGCTTTCGCCCTCTTTTTTCTCCTCGACTATCTTTACCCCGTACCTTCTGGCCAGCATCCTCGCCGCGTCCGGAAAACTCATGCCCTCGTGCTTGATGAGGAACGTTATGACGCTGCCGCCGGCGTGACAGCCGAAACAATAAAATATCTTCTTTTCCCTGTTGACGCTGAAGGAAGGGGTTTTCTCGGAATGGAACGGGCACAGGCCGACGTAGTTTTTGCCCCTGTTTTTAAGGGGCACGTATGAGGAAATAACCTCCACGATGTCGGCTCGCTCTCTTATCTCTTCTATCTTTGAAGACGGAATCATGCCTTGAAGAACCTCCCTAAAAAATATCAACGACCGTCACTCCGTTAGGACCGGCAAGCGTATCTCCGTCTTTAAACCCTTTGACAAGCGGGTTTGCCGCAAGGTGCTCGTGTATCGCCTTCCTGAGCCTTCCGGTGCCTATGCCGTGTACCAGCTCTATCCTCTCCACGCCCATGGAGTGCGCGTCGTCAATGACCCTTGAGACCCTCCTTATAGCCTCCTCGACCCTCATGCCGATGAGGTTCACCCTCCCCGCCCCTGAAACCGGCGTGGCCGGCTGGTTGGCCGTCGAGGACGGCTGGTGGGCCGGCGTGGCCACCACCGTTACTGACCCGCCAGTCGTCCTCGACGGCCCGCCCGTGGCTCCGGCCTTTTTAAGTTTATCCCACCTGACCCATACCTTGAGGTTCCCGGCGGCCATCTCGGCGTTCCTCCTCTCCCCGTCCACCCTCAACACGACCCCTCTTATGCGGCTTCCCTCCATCTCCACCGTGTCGCCGGCCGACGGCACGTAGATTTCCTTCCGGGGACTTAGAACTAACGACACCCGCTCTTTCACCTTTCCGAGATTGCGGATGCCGTCTCCCGCATCCGGCGCCTTTGGAGCGGCCTTCATATGCTCAACCAATCCTCTTATCTCTGAAGCGGCCTTTTCCGCTATCGCGTCAAACCTCTTCCTCGCGCTCTCCCGCAGCCCTTTTCCCTCATCCCTCAGCCTTTCAAGGGCCTTTTGCCTTTTTTCCTCCATCTTTCCGAGCCTCTCGTTAAGGGCCTCGAGCCTTTTCCGCTCCTCATCAAGCCTGCGCATACCCTCCACGTATGGACCTTCCTCGATGTCAAGCGTCCTGCGGGCCCTCTCTATGATGTCCGGCGGTATGCCGTATGTAGAGGCTATCGAGAGGGCGAGACTCGGCCCGGGCATACCGTAGCGGAGCGTGTAAAGCGGCCTCATGGTCTTATCGTCGAACACGACCGACGCGTTCTCGTAAGCCCGGTCTACCTGCGCGTGGGCCTTCAGGAGGTTCAGGTGTGTGGTTACCACGGCGCGCGCCCCCCGCTCCTTGAGCCCTTCGAGCATCGCCAGCGCGAGAGAACCTCCCTCGGAGGGGTCCGTTCCAACGCCGATTTCGTCTATGAGGACGAGCGTATCGGAGTCGCTCTTTTCGAGGATCTCCGCCATCCTTTTAAGGTGGGCCGAAAACGTGCTCAGGCTTTCTCCTATGTTCTGCCTGTCCCCTATGTCGGCGAATATCGCGCCGAAAACCCGCGCCTCCGAGCCCTCTAAAGCCGGTATCGGAAGGCCGGATTGGGCCATGAGCGACAATAGCCCAAGCGTCTTAAGGGCGACGGTCTTTCCTCCGGCGTTGGCGCCCGATATGACGAGTACTTTTTTATCCTCTCCCATGAGGATGTCCACCGAAACGACCCTGGCTACGCCGTTTGCCTCCTTGAAAGCTAATATCGGATGCCTCGCCCCCCTGATATTTATACCGCCCCCCATGATGCTCACGCCCCCGGCGGCCATAAGCGCCGGTATGACGCCTTTTATGTGCCTCTTGAAAATGGCCTTCGCCTGGAGAAAATCAAGTTCCGCCGCTATCTCACCGTCGTTTAAAAGGACATCCCTCAGACCGAGGAGTATCGAGCAAACGCCTTTAAGTATCTCTATCTCCTCTTCCTTTTCATCCCTTTTGAGTATGGCTATGCGATTATTGATATCAACCGTCTCGAACGGCTCTATGAAATACGTCGAGCCGCTCCCGGACCTGCCGTGGACTATCCCCGGAAAATGAGAGTGAGGCCCGGCCTTTACGCAAAGAACCATGCGGTCGTCCCTCAGGGTGAAGACCTCATCCTGGAGCTCGTCGCCCAGGGATTTTTTCCTTATAAGTTCCTCTATCGCCTTCCTGCAGCGCTCCTTAAGCGCCGCGGCCTCGTTCCTTATGCCCCTGAGCCTCCCGGTGGCGCCGTCCTTTATATACCCGGCCTCATCGAGTATGTCGTCGAGGGCGAGATACAGAGAACGGGGGGTGGAGAGCGAATCCGCCTTTGCGGTTATAAGCGGAAAATGTCGTCCGGCCAGCCGGGTCAGGAAGGCCTTCAGTTCCAAAAGCCCCTCAACCGTGTGCTTCACCTCAAGGAGTTCGTCCGGCTGAATGTATCCGCCGGGCTTAAGCCTCTTTAGCGGCCCTTTCAGGTCGCCTATGCCGCCAAGCGGGAGTATCCCGGCACGGCCGGCTGGATGGCCGCCGGTTTGTCCAATGGAGTGATTGTTAAGCAGGGATACGGCTTCATTCAGAGATAGGCGGGACGCATCAATGGCGGAGATATCCGCCATCGGTCTTAAAGAGCGCACAAGCTCGCGGCCCGGCGGCGTTTGCGCGAAGCCTTCGAGTTCTTTCAATACAGCCGGGTATTCAAGGGCCTCAAGGGTTGTTTCATCCATAACGCTTACGGGGCAACGGCTTTTGAAGGCGCACAATAGGCCCCATCATTACGTCATTACCGCTGTCCATATAAAAGAGCGGGGGCGGCCTACCCCCGTTCCTTCCTTGTAATCCTCTTGAAACCGGAGCAGTTTATCACGTCCACGCCCGCATCCAACACGTCGTCCAGGAGGAGGTTCATCCCGAGGTTGTCGCTTGCGATATGCCCGGCTATGAGGACGTTTATGTGGTGTTTCTGGGCCTCCTTACGGTGGTCTTCGCTTATGTGCATGCCCACGATGGTCCCGACCCCGGCCCTCGACAGCCCCTCGTAGACGTTCTTGCTCCCGCCGGTGCCGCCGGTCATGTCCACGAATATCCTGCCGGCCCTGCGCCCGGAGCCGCCCGTCACGATCTTCGGCCCCGCGGTCTCATTGGCCGCAAAGCGGTATTCCGGCATATCGCGCAGCATATCGAGGGCGTCCGATACGTAAAGCGGCTTTTTTTCGTCGAATATCCCCTGCAGGAAGTTCGCAACGGCGTTGTCAGAAGGCGTGTGCACGCACATAAACGGGATGCCGAGGAGCCTTGCGGCGTCAATGGCCCTTGTGTGGTTGGCGGGAAGGAGTTTTCTCTCGACCTCGTTTATCCTCTCCTCCATGACGCCCTCGGCGAAATGTATGGGCACGCCGTATTTCAAAAGCAGGGGCGCCTGCATGCCCATGACCTCATAGAGCGCGGCCATGGCCCTGCCTTCGGGATGGTGCGAGATGATGAGGTCAATCCTGCCGCCCCGCTCGCCTATCCTGTCGGCCAGGACGACCTCCCCGACCTCCATGTCAATGCCCACAATGACCCTTTTGACCTCGGTTTCAGGGTCGCCGGAGAGTATGCGGGTGTCGGAGTACGGGTTTTTAAGGCGCTCCCTGTCGAACCATTTCCTGTCCTTTTCCCTCAAGTCGGCGAGTTCCCTGTCGGCCCTCTTCAGGTCTTGCGCGACCTCGTCCGGGCCGCGCGGGTCGAGTTCCATGCCCCTTTTTACGGCCCTCTCGTAGATGTCCTTTATCGTCATAACTTCACCTCCGGGGTTTTATCCGGCAAGCATCCCCTTGACCATATCCTGCACGGTTTTTCCGTCCGCCTTGCCTTTCAGCTTTTCCATGACGGCCTTCATCAGCCTGCCGGTATCCTTCGCGGTTACGGCGTTTATCTCAACGGCGACGGCCTTCACGATAACGGCTATCTCATCGGGGGACATCTGGGCCGGCAGGAAACCCTTTATTATCTCAAGTTCCTTCCCCTCCTGCTCCGCGAGGTCGGCCCTTCCACCCTTGCTGAACTGCTCTATGGACTCGCGCCTCTGCTTGGCGAGCGTGGAGGCCACCTGCCGGATCTCCTCGTCCGTGAGAGGTCTTCTCAGGTCTATCTCCTTATTCTTTACCGCGGCGAGCAAAAACCTTATGGTGGACAGTCTGAGCTTTTCCCCGGCCTTCGCGGCCTTCACCATCTCGCCCGTTATCGTCTCCTTCAAGCCCGTCGTTTCCTTCAAGCCCGTCGTTTCCTTCAAGCCCACTGGTCCCCCTCCTTTAACAGTTATGCGCCCTGGGCGCCCCTACGCCCCCTTCTTTATCTCCGCGAGCACGGACTTGACCACGCTTTTAAGCGTCTCGAAAACCCCTGTCCCCTGTAACGCCATGCCCTCGAAGTCAGGCACGCCGTCTACGTTTAATATCTTCTTCATCTCGGCCACAGGGACGCAGTTCAGTATGTCGCGCTTATTGTACTGGATCACATAGGGTATTTTCTTGAGGCTGTAGCCGTGGTCCTCAAGGTTATCCTTCATATTGTCGAAGCTTTCGATATTGGCGTCCATCCTCTCGACCTGGGAGTCCGCCACGAACACTATGCCGTCAACCCCCTTGAGTATGAGTTTCCTGGAGGCGTCGTAGAATATCTGCCCCGGCACCGTGTAGAGGTGGAAACGCGTCTTGAAGCCCTTTATCTCGCCGAGCGCGAGCGGCAGGAAATCGAAAAAAAGCGTCCTCTCGGTCTCGGTGGCCAGCGATATCATCTTGCCCCTGGACTCGGGCCTTGTTTTCCTGTAGATGAAGTTCAGGTTTGTCGTCTTGCCGCAGAGCCCCGGCCCGTAGTAGACGATCTTGCAGTTTATCTCTCTGGCGGAGTAGTTAATGAACGACATGGGCAGTCTCTCGGGTCAAACGGGCTTACCCGGCGGGGACGTTCTGGCCGGCGTCCGGGTGGGGTCTAATGGAACAGGTTCTCTATGTCTTCGTCCGTGATCTCTTCGAGCAGGCTTTCCCTGGCCGTCGAGGACTCCATCCTCCTCAGTATCCGCTGGATGCAGCCGGAGATCTCCTCGCTCGCCCTGCGCACCCTGAGCCTCACGAGCCCCAGGCTCGACCTCTCGCCGAAAATCACCACCAGTATCATCCTCTGCCCCACTATCGAGATGTGTATGTTGTCCTTCTCCCCTTCGTGGAAGAGTATGGAAAATTCCTTCTCCCCGATGAGCTTCGCGAGCCCGCCCGTGGCGGCGATGTTCCCGGCGGTAAGCGACGCGAGCGAGGTCGAGTCTATGTCCTTCGTATCCCCGCTTGAGGCTATCAACTGGCCGTCCTTGTCAACGAGATAAACGCTCTTCGCGTTCGAGTCCCTCAGGAGCCGTTCTATTACATGGGATATCTCCCTCAATTCCTCTTCGAACATCACGAGCGATTGTTCCATTGAATCCCCTTGGCCGAACCTCTTCCGCTCCCCACGTCAGGTAAAAAATCCGCGCGGCCCGTTAAAAGACGGCCTTGCCGTCCATATCAAGGAGCCTCTGCCACTCGGCGTCTATCCTCTTCTGCGTTTCGTCCAGAAGGTGACTGTTCTCGGGCTTGAAAAGGTGCTTGAACCTGCCCTGTATCTTGAACCAGTCGGCTATCGGCTTTTTCTCCTTCGGCCTGTAGGTGACACGCAGGATGCCGTTTTCCACCTCATAGAGCGGCCAGTAGCAGGTATCCACCGCGAGCCTTGCGGCGTTGATGCTGTCCTCGGGCTTGGAGTACCAGCCCAGCGGGCACGGAGAGATTATGTTCATGAACGCCGGGCCCGCGACATTGAACGCCTTCCGGGCCTTTCCTTCGAGGTCCCTCCAGTTATGCGGCGAGGCCTGGGCCGCATACGGGATGTTATGCGCAACGACCACCCTCGTCAGATCTTTCCTCCACTCCTGCTTGCCGGGACGCTTTGCTCCCGCGGGCGAGGTGGTCGTCGCGGAACCCAGCGGTGTCGCGCTCGAGCGCTGGATGCCGGTGTTCATATAGGCGCCGTTATCGTAACAGACGTAGAGGAAGTTATGCCCCCTCTCCAGCGCCCCGGAAAGCGCCTGAAAGCCTATGTCATACGTGCCGCCGTCGCCGCCGAGGGCGAGGAATTTTATTTCCTTGTCCGCCGGTATTCTCCCCTTTTTCTTAAAGGCCCTATACGCGCTCTCTATGCCGCTTATCGTTGCCGCGGCGTTTTCAAAGGCCGAGTGTATCCACGGGATCCTCCACGCGGTATACGGGTATATGCTCGTGCCCACCTCAAGGCATCCGGTCGCGCTGGTGGCCACTACCGGAGAACCCGCGCTCCTTAAAAGAAGCCTCACTATCGGGGGGATGCCGCAGCCGGAACACAGGCGGTGCCCGCCGCTGAAAAGCTCGTCCTTTGCCGCAAGTTCTTTAAGCGTCGCCATCTCTCCCCCCGCCTTTCTATGACTTCAAATAGCCGGTAAGTTCTTCCATCCGCCCGGTCTCTATTATCCTGTAAAGCCCCTCAAAGACAGCCGTTGAGTGCTCAACCGTATAGTCCCTTCCGCCGAGGCCGAATATCCTGCCCATGACCTTCGGGACGCTCGCCAGCCCGTAAAGGGCCGAACGGACCTCGCTGAACAAAGGCCCTCCGAATCCGTTCATGGAATCGGCCCTGTCCAGCACGCACACGGCCTTTACGTTCTTAAGCGCCGCGGCTATCTCCGCGTAAGGGAAGGGCCTGAAAAGCCTGGGCTTGAGAAGCCCGACCTTCTTGCCCTTTTTCCTCAATTCGTCAACCGCGACCTTGGTCGTGCCGGCCGCGGAGTTCAACACGACGATTGCCGCCTCCGCGTCCTCAAGCCTGTAACACTCCATAAGCCCGTAGTGTCTGCCGAACCTGCGGCCAAAATCCGAACCCACCTCGACCACGACTTCCTTCGCGCCGGCTATGGCCATGGACTGCTCATGCTTGAAATCCATGTACACGTCCTGCAGCGTCATGGCGCCCATGGTGATAGGGTTGTCGGTATCGAGAAGCGAGCGTCCCGGCTTGTAATCGCCGATAAAGCCCTTTACCTCGCCGTCGGCGAGAAGCGTAATGTTCTCTACGGCATGGCTCGTTATGAAGCCGTCCATGCAGACCATCGCCGGCGTAAGTACCCTCGGGTCCTCGGCTATACGCACGGCCTGCAGGAGGTTATCATACGCCTCTTGAACCGTCTCGGAGTAAAGCTGTATCCAGCCGGAATCCCTCGCCCCCATCGAATCGGAATGGTCGCAGTGTATGTTTATAGGCGCGGAAAGCGCCCTGTTAACCACGGTCATAACCACCGGGAGCCTCATGCCGGACGCTATGTATAGCATCTCCCACATAAGGGCCAGCCCCTGAGAACTCGTCGCGGTCATAACCCTCGCCCCGGCCGCCGAGGCGCCAACGCACGCGCTCATGGCCGAATGCTCGCTCTCCACCGTTATAAGCTCGGTTGAGACTTGACCGTCCGCGTAATAACTCGAAAACTCCTCGATTATCCCCGTGGAAGGCGTTATCGGATAGGCCGCGCACACGTCCGGGTCTATCTGCCTCATCGCGTAGGCTATGGCCGAGTTTCCGGTAAGCCCAACCTGTTTTCCGGTAACAATCGCCATCATCCCTCCTCTTCCATCTTTATGGCCTTGACCTTGTCCGGACACTCGGCCGCGCATATCCCGCAGCCCTTGCAGTGTTCGAGGTCAAAACCTATCATCTTGCCGTCCTTGACCACGACGGCCGAATCCGGACACATGACCCAGCATATAAGGCAGTTCGTGCATTTTTCGCTGTCAACGACGGGTCTTAATTTACGCCACCCGCCCGTGGAATAGCCGTGGGCGCTTCCCGCCTCGCGTATCACCCCTCCCGGCGGCACGTCTCTTTCCCCTTCCTTTTCCTTCTTCATCTCACTCCCCTTTCACTTCTTCAAAACCCTTCCTTATCGCCTCGATGTTGCCCTCTATTACCTTCGCGTCGAATTTTTTGGAGTAGTTCTCCCTGAAGTTGTCAATTATGGACTGCAGTTCCACCGTCCCGGCCACCTTTGAAAGGGCGCCGAGCATGGGGGTATTGGGCAGATGACGCCCTATCTTTTCAATTGAAATCCTGGAGGCGTCCACCGTATAAACCTTGCCTTCGCCGTCTTTAATGCCCAATTCTTTCCTCATCTCCCCAGGCGGGCGCGGGGTATTGACGATGAACACCGTATCCTTAGAGGTGCCCTCGACGAGAGGGCTCGGCCCACCAGCCGTCTTCGACGGACCGCCGGAAGAAGTTTTTCCGCCCCCGCCTTTGCCCCCGCCTTTACCAATGAGCGTCGGGTCCACTATGATGACTATACCCGGGTTCTTCACCTGGCAGTGCATACGCACCGGCTCGGTGGAGAGCCTGTTAAAAGCCCTCACCGGCGCGCCCATCCTCTCAGGACCGAACTCCGGGAACGCCTGCACGTACTTGCCTTCCCTCAGGGCCGTCTCGCCGAGAAGTTTGGCCGCGGTAACGACACCCTGCTGCGCCCTTCCATGCCATCTAACCTCGGTATATTTCTCCATCTCATCCGTCCTTGATGTTATTTGCGCTTCCAGTAAATGAGGCCGTCAGATTTCTCTTCTGCCTTCCATTGCCCTTCCGAGCGTGGAGGGGTCCATGTATTCGATATGACCGCCCACGGGCACGCCGGACGCGATGCGGGTGAGCCTCAAGTCAAACCGGTTCAAGGCCTTTTTAAGGTAATGGGCCGTGGCCTCGCCCTCCGCGTCAAAGGCCGTCGCGAGTATTATCTCTTTTATCGCGCCGTCCGACCGTATCCTGCCTACAAGCTCCCCAAGCCTTATATCGTCCGGCCCTATGCCCTTTAGCGGCGAAAGCAGCCCGTGGAGTATATGGTACCTGCCCCTGTACGTGCCCGCGGCCTCCAGCGCTATCATGTCCCTGTAATCGCAGACAACGCAAACGACCGCCGCGTCCCTCGACGCATCGGCGCATATCCTGCACGGGTCTTTCTCGGAAAAACCCATGCACACCGAACAGCGCCTCACCCTGTCCCTTACGTCCTTTATGCTGCTTATAAGCTCTTCGGCGTAACCACCTTTCGCGTTGAGGATGAAAAGGGTCATCCGGGACGCCGTCTTCTCCCCTATCCCCGGAAGTGTGGATAGGGCCTTTATAAGCCTCAGAATAGGTTCCGCGTATTGCATAATATGGCCGGGGCGATGGCTCTCTAAAACAATCCCGGGATGTTTATCCCCAGTCCCGCGGTTACCTTGCCCATCTCCTCGTTCATCATTTCCTGCGCCCTTTTGATTGTCTCGTTTACCGCGGCTACCACCAGGTCCTCGAGCATCTCTATGTCGCCCGGGTTTACAACGGCCGGGTCTATCTTTATTGATACGAGCCTCATATCGCCGCTGACCGAGGCCGTGACCATGCCTCCGCCCGAAGACGCCTGACACGTCCTTGAGGCAAGACCCTTCTGTATCTCCGCCATCTTCTCCTGCATCTTCTGAGCCTGTTTCATTATGTTCCCGATGTTCCTGGACATTACTCCCTCCTGCGTTCTTCTATGACCCTTCCCCCAAGCGTGCCGAGCGTCTCTTTCAAGAGCGGATCCGCGGCCTGCGGCTTGCCGGCCGAAGGGCCGGTTTGTTGAGCATTTACCCCCGCGTCTTTACTCTCCCCGCTCTTTATAATCTCAACCGTAACCCGGCCCTTGAGATAATCCCCGCACATGCCCTCAATGGCCTCTTTTTTCAGTATGAAAAAGCCGGCCCTGTCGGCAGTGACCGAAATATCAACCGCGATATCTGGGGATTTACCTTTAAGGGATATGGCCGCGGACTCAAGAGATTTATAAATGCGTTTGTCCTTTTCCTTTATGTAGTTTAAAAGCCCCTGCACAACCCCGGACATGGATGACGACCGGCACTCCGCCCCTGCTGACGGTGTTTCTTCGACGGTTAAGGGAATTGCCGTCGAGGCCGGCTGGTTGGCCGTTTTATACAACTCGGCCGAAACAGCCTTATGCTGACCGGCAGGGACAACTGGCCGGCCCGATGTCTCTTTCAACCCCTCAACCTTCGAGGCCGTCGAGGTCGTCTGGTTGGCCTGCGAGGCCCTCTGGTTGGCTGTCGAAGCCGGCGGGCGGGCCGCAGGCTTTGCGTCCTCCGGATGGCTTGCCCTTAAAAGCGCCATCTCAAACGAAAATCTGGGGGTGGAAGACTTTACTACTTCCTCATACCCCCGCGTCAAAATGCTGAAAAGCCTCTCGAGCCTCTCAAGCTCGCAGCCATCCGCAAGGGCCTTGAGACGCACGGCCTCGCTTTCCGGCAGGTCTACAAGGGACAGATCCCCCGAAACCTTTATGACCGCGATGTCCCTTATATGCTCCAGAAGCTCGACAGTCGCCCTCTTTAAATCATAACCGAAATTATGCATCTTTTCAACCATATTCAGGCACTCTCCGGCGTCTTTTTTAAGCACGGCGCTCGTAAGGTCATAGACGACCGACCTGTCCATCAGCCCGAGCGCGTCGCTTACGTCAGAGGCCTTAACCCCGGCGCCTCCTCCGGCGAAGCCGGCTGGTTGGCCGGCGAGGCTGGTCGGTTGGAATGACACGACCTGCTCAAGCAGGCTCTGCGCGTCCCTCAGGCTGCCCTCGGACTCCCTCGTTATAAGATACAGTGCCTCCTCCTCTATCTTGATCCCTTCCTTTTCGGCTATAAGGGAGAGATGGGCGTGTATCTTCTTTAAAGGTATGCGTCTGAAATCAAACCTCTGGCACCGCGAGTGTATCGTGAGCGGGATTTTATGAGGCTCGGTTGTGGCGAATATGAATACGACGTGCGGCGGCGGTTCCTCGAGGGTCTTCAGGAGCGCGTTGAACGCGGAATCCGAAAGCATGTGGACTTCGTCTATGATGTAAACCTTGTAGCGGCAAAAACTCGGGGCGTATCTGACGCTCTCGCGCAGTTCCCTTATGTTGTCAACGCTGGTGTTCGAGGCGCCGTCTATCTCGAGGACGTCAACTGCCGAGCCGGCGGCGACCGAGGCGCACATCTCGCAACTGTTGCACGGGGCCGGGGTGGGGCCGGCCTTGCAATTGAGGCACTTGGCGAGTATCCTGGCCACGGTGGTCTTTCCCACCCCCCTCGGCCCCGAAAAAAGATAGGCGTGCCCTATCCTGCCGGATGCGACGGCGTTGGTAAGCGTCCTTACCACATGGTCCTGGCCAACGACCTCTTCAAAAAGGCCGGGCCTCCATTTTCTGGCTATTACCTGATAAGACATAATCAAGGGGCCGGATTGTCGGCCGGTGAAGCCGGAGGACGGCTAACTGACCGGCGATTACAGGCGCTGTTGATAGCCAGGCGCCCCCGCGGCACATGGATAAAGACGCTTACCGCTGCTTCCTTCCGGACCTGACGGGGTTCGCATCCCTCCATTGCGCGGGACCCGGCTATCAACATCGCCGGCAATCCCTGCATGCCTTACAGTAAAATCTGGCGGAGAGAGAGGGATTCGAACCCTCGGTGCACTGTTACATGCACATATGCTTTCCAGGCATACCCCTTCGGCCACTCGGGCATCTCTCCGTGAAAAAACCGTGAATAGAGAATGGTGAATCGAGAATAGAAAAATGTAAAGACATTTTTCACAATTCACCATTCACTATTCACTGTATCTATGGCGGAGAGGGGGGGATTCGAACCCCCGGTTCCGGTTTTAGCCAGAACAACTGTTTTCGAGACAGCCCCCTTCAACCGCTCGGGCACCTCTCCGGGAATAAAAAAGACCGTGCCATCCGCCGCGAATGAAATCCTCGCGGCGCGCGGTCACGGATATCGGTCTTCCGTGCGTATGGCGCGACGCCGGACGCCACAAAAAATCCCGCCGTATAGCCATGCGGTTTTACGGCCGTAAAACCCCGGCTCACGCTGCAGGGCCGCCTACTTGCCAACGGGCGTAAGCAATGCCAGCGTGAACCTTTCGTTACTGTAAGAGTTGAATGTGGGGAACTTTTTGAAAACCCATCCCCTGGCCACGACCTTATCCCCCTTGGAAAGCTCCACGAGCACCGCCGGGTTATTGGGTTCAGCGCTCTTCGACTCGATGGCATTCTCCATCATCGTATAGTCCGGGACAAACGCCTCGACCTTGACCGCGTATCCCGTATCCTTAAGGGGGGTCTTTACGCCCACGCTGACCTTTACCACGTCCTTTGTCCTAGCGGTACTGTCGGCGACCTCGATGTCAACGACTTTCCATTTAGCCTTTATCGCCTCTGAAATCCTGACGGGTTTCTCGGCCTTGCCTTTAACGCCCTTGGGATGCTCGACCGGCATCTCCCTCTGCTGCGGCATATCGCCTATGGACGGATGCCCCTGTGGCAGCGCGCCGGCGCCTCCGGCCTGCATCTGCGGGGCCTGCTGCTGTGGCTCGACCATGGTCTGCTGGACCTCTTTTTTCTCCTCTACGGGCTTTTTGGCCTCTTCCTTTTTGCCGCATGCGCCCAAAAAGACCGCTGCTACGACCGCTAATATGAAAAGCCTCCTTGCGAGCATTTTATCCTTTTACCTCCATGTATTTTTTGGTCGGAATATCATACCACCTGCAGCGGCCTTTTGAAAGCATTTTTAAAGGGTTGCTGAAAAATGACCGGCCCCCTCTTGCCGTGCGCCTCTTAAAGGCGTCTGCCTCTCAACCGCCGATTGCGCGCGCTTTGCCGACTTGACCCACCCCTCCTCGAACTGGTCGTAGGAGAGGTATATTGAAGACGACATGGCCCTGTCAATTGAATTCCCCTCCCCTATGGCCTGAAGCACCTTCTTTACCGAGAAAATGCCGAATTCCCGGATAAGGTATTCGGTCGCGGAGAGGCTCAGCGCATAGGCCGCCCCGGCCTCGGACGGGGTAAGCCCCATGAACGAGCCTTCGATGGCCTTAAGGGAGACGCCTCTAAAAATGGCGGTCTTTAAAACATCCCTGTAGTCGTCGCCCTTTTTGCCCTCAAAGTACTGGGCGAGCCCCTCGTTGAGCCACACCGGCGCCATGCCCATCGAAAGCCTGTGCACGACCGCGTGCGTGTACTCATGGAGGATGACGTCCTCAAGCAGTTTCGTCCTTCCCGCCACGCCTCCGGCCGGTATCTTTATGCGGCCGTCATATATCGCGCCGGCCCACGACGGGGTCCTGGTAACGTCCCTGAACCTCTCGTCAGAATAAAGGAGCGCGGTTATTTTGTCCCCGGGATAAAAACCCATCTCGGCGCCTATCCTGTAATAGGCCTCTTCGAGAAGCAACCCCATGAGATGTCCGGTTACGGCGTTCTCGCCGCCCTCAAACTTGACTATGAAATGGCTCCCCCTTTTCTCCCTCATGCCGGCTTCTTCCCTGCCCTGCCTCCGGATGTCGCCGAGGGCCGCCTTTATGCCGGCATCGGACGGATCTATGGCGAGCGCCTTTTCAAAATACCCGGCGGCAAGCTCGCTTAAGCCCCGTTCCTTTTCTTCCTGACCGAGCCGCGCGTATATTCCTTTAAGCAATCCGGCAGCCTCCCTGTCGGATGCGGCCATGCCTTCGAGCGTTTTTGCCGCCGCGGCAAGCTCGTTGAGCTCGATTGCCGAATAGGCCGCGCCCTTTAGAAAAGCCGGGTCGTCTTTAAGCTCAAAGGCCTCCAGGAAAAGCCCCTTTGCCCTGTGAAAGGAACGGCTTTCAAACTCCTTCCACCCGAGTGCGAAAAGGCTCTGGGCGAGGTTGTTCTTAAACACGTCGTCTTCACGGCTATCCCGCCGGCCCTCCGGCGGACGCTCCTGAAGCGCCCTTCTGAAAAGAACCGCGGCCCTCTCGTAATCCCCTCCCATGAAAGCGTTATACCCCTCTTTAGCGGCCTGAGGGCCGGCCTCAACAACGGGCACAATTAAGCGCGGTTTATCCAACGGCCCGCCAGCCGTCCCTGACGGCCCACCAGCCGTCCCTGACGGTTGAATGACCTCTACTTTCTCGCCTCCGGACCCGGAGGGCGAAACAGGCCTATGGCGAAGGTAATAATAGACCGCGGCCGCTATAACGGCTATGGAGACGACAACGATTATCGTGAGGAAGAATTTTCCGCGGTTTTTTTCCGGGGACCGGGCGGGCCTGGACTTCATCGTGGGGTTAGTGCCGCACCGCGGGCAATGCTCGGCCCAGTCTGAAATGCCCGCCCCGCAATTTTTGCAACGCATCAGGGCCTCTTACGCATCTTTACCGCGCCGAGTATTAGGTTGGCGACGACCGAGATGAAATATATCTCGTCTTCCTTGAACTCGCGCAAAACTATCGTCTGGGCGTTAAGCACCCCGAACGGCTCATCGCCGGAAAATATCGGGTAGGAATACATGGTCTTTATCCTGTACTGCTCTTCCTTGATTTCGGGAAAGAACCTGTACCTCGGGTCGCGAGAGATGTCCTGGACGAGTATTGGCTTGCGTGCGGCCACCGCTGAGCCGGTAACGCCCTCGCCCATCTTGAGTTTCGCCTTGCCGACGGCGCTCTGCGAAAGCCCGTATGTGGCCCTCAATATGAGATCCGCGCCGTCCCAGAGGTATATGGAACATATATCCACCCCGAGTCTCTTGGCCGTCCTCTCAACCACCGTCTTCAACACCTCGCATAGGTCGTAGTCGCTCGAGGCGAGCATGCTTATCTCCTCGAGCGTTATTATCTCCATCCTCTCGCGGTCCGCTCTCTGGAGTTCAAAGTAGAATTGCCCTGTGTTGTCGAATTTAAGCGGGGTGAGGCTTTCTCTTGAATAGTGGGGGTTGATAGCCTTACTCATCGCCGGGGCGGGCTTGTACTCGGAAAAACCGCACTTGCAGGTGAACTTTATCTTGTAATCGTCTATGCGCACGGAACTCATCTTCTTTCCGCACTTCCTGCACCTTATCACAGGCTCCATCTTTTACCTCGCAATGCTTTTGTCTTCCGCCGGGGACGGAGTGCCGGCCGTCGTGGACGGCTGGTTGGCCGCCGGGGACGGCAGCGTAATCCTCGCCACCTCTCCGACCTTTCCGACCGGGCCAACGCTCTGGCCGTTTAGCTTAAGCTCCACGGCGCCGGCGTTCCCTATGGTCAAAAAAAAACCTCGCCGGCCTTCCAGCTTATGCGGTCGCCCTTGCGCAATAAAACCTCGGTACGCTCTTTCCCGTCTATCTCGGCCTTTATCCATGTGGTGCCCTTTGCGTATATATCGAGCGAGAGTTTTTTTGCCGTCTTTTCCCCGGGCAGGCCCGGCAAGGTCTTTTCAAGGACCTTGCCGTCAAGGACGGCTGATTGGCCGGAGAGGGTTCTGTCAGCGGTCTTAAGAGGGGCATTGGAAGATGTGTCTTTACCTGTCTCTGTCCTCGGTTTTGCCGATTCGGACGGTATGGCCGGGGTAAGCCCGGCCGGCGAAACCGTTTCACGGGCCGTCCTCCCGGAAATGATGAAATACAGGGCTATTATGAAAATCCCGGACAGGACAAGCGACAGGACTATCGCCTTATTGGGCCTCGTCCACATGGCCGGCTCATCCGCCTTCTCTATCAAAAGGGAGGACGGTTTTTTATCCCTTTCTTTTTCCTTATCCTTATCCCTATCCTTATCCTTATCCTTCTTCGCCTCTTCTTTAAGATACGCCTCGAACCTCAAGAGCGCGTCGTTCTCGTCCAGCCCGAGATACCCGCAATACGACCTTATAAAACCCCTCACGTAGGTAGGGTGGGGAAGCCGGCCATACGCGTCTTTCTCCAGCGCCTCGATGGTCTTCATCGAGAGTTTCAGCACGCCGCTTATCTCTTCGATGGACACCCCCCTGAGTTCGCGTTCCCTGCGCAGGTATTCGCCTGGATTCTCCATGCTTGAAAAATTACCCTATTTTAGGAGATCAACGTATTCCCTGGCGCTCTTCGCCTTATCGCTTTCCGGCGCCAGTTCGATTACCCTGGTAAAGGCCTTCAACGCCTCTTTCCTGTCCTTCTTGCGTATAAGAACGGTGCCGAGGTTGTAATACGCGTTTGTATAGAGAGGCTCTATTGAGACGGCCTTCCTGTAAGCCTCCACGGCCTCGTCCAGCCTGTTTATCCTGTCGTAGGACTGGCCGAGGTTATTGTATGCGGCCGCGTATTGAGGGTCTATCTCCACGGTCTTTTTAAAGCTCTCGGCGGCCCTGGCGAAATCCCCCTTGCCGTAGTACGCCGCGCCCAGGTTGTAATGCGCTATATCGGGTGTTCTGTAAAAGATATTGGCGAGCGCGGCGTTGAAATGAAGTATGGCCGTATCCCAGTCCCTGAGCTCCAGATACACCACCCCGAGGTTTACGTGGGCCTCCGCGTAATCAGGTTTCAGCTCGACCGCCTTTTTAAGATGCGTTCCGGCCTCCGGCAGCATCCCCTTCGCGAAATACGTCATGCCCAGAAGATGCCGGGAGGCCGGGTCGTCAGGATATATCTCAACCGCCCTGGTAAGTTCGGCCAGCGCCGAGGAGTAGTTTCTCTCGGCGAAGAACACCTCTCCCATCCTGTAATGGATGGAGGCGTCCTCTTTTTTCCTCTCCGGCGCGGCCACGCATGAGGTGAACGCGAAGAGAACCGCAACCACCATGGCGGCCCTGAGTATCCTCATTATCTTTAGGCCCTCCGTCACCGGTCTTTCAGATATGCCGATTGCGGCCTTACTATATCACATATCCTCGAAATGGGTCAATTGCCTGAACTCGCGGTATCTCGCCTTTATATCGTCGCGGCTGAGGCCCTTGAGCCTTTCGAGACTGAAGGCCTCCACGTTGAACGACGCCATGACGCTGCCGAGGATTATCCCCTTCCTTATGGACCCCTCGCTTAAGTCGCCCGTGTTCGCGAGATAACCCATCAATCCGCCGGCGAAGCTGTCGCCGGCGCCGGTCGGGTCGAAGATATTCTCAAGCGGATACGCCGGGGCGGAAAATACCGATTTCCCGTTGAACATCAACGCGCCGTATTCCCCCCTTTTCACTATGAGTATCCCGGGCCCCCATGAAAGTATCCTCCTCGCCGCCTTTACGAGGCTCGATTCCCCGGCGAACTCCCTTGCCTCGGATTCGTTGATGACGAAGAGTCCCACCCGCTTCAGGAGTTTTCTCAGGGAATCCGGTTTACCCTCTATCCAGAAGTTCATGGTGTCGCAGGCGACGAGCCTTGGTTTCCTTACCTGATCGAGGACCTCCATCTGGAGATCGGGGTCTATGTTGGCGAGGAATACGAACGGCGCCAAACGGTAATCATCCGGTATCACGGGTTTAAACTCGCTGAATACGTTGAGATGGGTTTCGATGGTATGGGCCTGGTTCAGGTCGTAGTCGTAGCGGCCCTTCCATCTGAAGGTCTTGCCCGGGACCTTTTTAATACCGCGCGTGTCTATCCCCCTCAAATTAAGCATGGCTATATGCTCGTCCGAGAAGTCCTCTCCCACCACGGCCACCACCCCCACGTCGGCGAAATAGCTCGCGGACGTCGAGAAATAGGTGGCCGAGCCGCCAAGCACGCTGTCGGCATGACCGAAAGGGGTCTCAACGCTGTCAAACGCAACGGAACCAACAGCGAGCATGTTCATGGTTTAACCACCGGGTGCGCGCGCCGCGCCCTTTATGTATACCTTCCGATAAGCAGTTTTAAATCCTTCTTCGCCTTTGCCGGTATCGCCTTTTTATCGGTTATGACGGCGTACCTAAGCGCGCCGGCGCATTTGCATCCGCGTACGGCGGTCGTCCCGGTTATAAGGGGCACGGTCCTCCTTATTATCTCGCGGGCGGTCGAGACGTTCTTTTTGAGCGTTTCGATTATCATGTCCACCGTCACAGACTCCTCGGTTAAGTGCCAGCAGTCATAGTCCGTTGAAAGGGCCACGGTCGCGTAGCATATCTCGGCCTCCCTGGCGAGCTTGGCCTCCGGGATGTTGGTCATCCCTATGACGTCAACGCCCCATTTCCTGTATATGTTGGATTCCGCCCTCGTGGAGAACTGCGGGCCTTCTATGCAGAGATACGTCCCGCCTCTGTGCGTCCTGGCGCCCGCGGCAACCGAGGCCTTATAAAGGAACCCCGCGAGGTTCTGACACACGGGGTCGGCGAATTCCACGTGACCCGCCGCTCCATTGCCGAAAAACGTGCCGGCCCTTTTCGTCGTCCTGTCGAAGAACTGGTCCACTATGACCATGTCTCCGGGCGCGATATCCTCTCTCATGCTGCCAACGGCCGAAACGGAGATGAGCCACTCCACGCCGAGTTTTTTCATGCCGTAGATGTTGGCGCGGTAGTTTATCTCCGAGGGCAGCAGCCTGTGTCCCCTGCCGTGTCTCGGCAGGAACACCAGCCTTGCCTCCCCAAGCCTTCCGGTCACGAACTCATCGGACGGTTTCCCGAACGGGGTTGAAACGGCCACTGATTTAACGCCGGTCAAACCCTCCATGCCGTAAAGACCGCTTCCGCCTATGACGCCGATGACCTTTTCGGGTTTTACGCCTTTTCCGCCTTTTTTAACCATACCTGAAATTCTCCGGGCTGTTATTTAACGATATTTTGTAACATTAACCAGGGAGCCAGGTCAATAAAAATGTTGGGGTTTTGGGGCCTGAGGCGGGCGGAAAAGCGGAAATCCTAAGAAGATTTCTCCCCCCTCAACTGCCCGCACGCCGCGAGTATGTCGTTTCCCTTGCTTTCCCTCAGGAGCGCGGTATAGCCGGCGTTGAAAAGTATCTTCTGAAACGCCCCGATTGCGGACGTTTCCGGCCTTTTGAATTCAGACCCGGAAAAGGGGTTTAAGGGGATGAGGTTTATCTTGCACGGGACGCCTTTAAGCAGTTTCACAAGCCTCTCGGCGTCCCCGGTTGAATCGTTTACGCCCTTTATGAGCACGTATTCTATGGTGATGAGTCTGCGCGGAGGCAGCGGGTACGCCCTCAGGCTTCCAAGGAGCGTCTTTATCGGATATTTTTTGTTGACCGGCATAATAAGCGTCCTTACCTCGTCGGTCGTCGCGTTTAAAGACACGGCGAGGTTTACCTTCGTATCCCTGCCGAGACCCTTTATCCCTGGAACGATCCCGGCTGTTGATACCGTCACCCTGCTTGAGGAAAAACCCATGCCTTCGGGGTCGGTAAGGACGCCAAGGAACCTTACGACGTTATCGTAATTCAAAAGCGGCTCGCCCATGCCCATGAGCACCACGTTCGTTATCCGTGTATGTTCTTTTACAAACCCGTTTTTTACGAGCAACGACGCGGCAAGGACCTGGCCGATGAGTTCGGATGGTTTCAGGTTCCTTCCCGCCCCGGCCATGCCGGTAAGGCAAAAGCGGCACCCCAGGGCGCACCCTGCCTGCGTTGAAACGCAGAGCGTGAGCCTCTTTTCTCCCGGGATGAGGACGCTTTCGACCTTGACCCCGTCAGCAAGGGCGAGGAGCAGTTTTACGGTCCCATCGGCCGAGGTCTGAGTTCTCGCGACGTCCAAGGTCCCGACATGGTAGCCCGCCTCCTTAAGGGCCGAGCGGAACTCCTTCGAGATATCCGTCATCTCGTCTACGGAGCGCGCCCCTTTCTGGAAAAGCCACCTGTAAAGCTGCCCGGCCCTGTACGGCGTCTGGCCAAGGCCTTTTACGATGCCCTTCAGCTCTTCGAGGGTAAAGTCTCTGAGGTTCTTTCTGTCAGGACGGGAGGACATTTTCGGGCGCGCGGCTGGAATGTTACTTCTCCACCCTTGATATGAGCCAGTAGACACCGCCGAGCACCGCCACCGCCGCTATGAGGGAGAGCTGAGCGCCAAGCGCCTCGTGCGCGAGGGAGGCCACGAGGATTTTCCTTATTACCGCCACGAGCGCCACGCTTATGAATATCTTGACGGTGAACTTGCCGCCCTTGAGGTGTTCTATCTCGGTGTCCATAAGCTCTATGACCACCCAGAGCATGAGCAGGCTTCCGAGCGTGGAGAGGAGGCCCTTTTCCATCTCACCACCCTCGAACATGTGCGTGAGGTCGTATATGAAAAGTCCCATGACCATCACGCCCAGCACAACCAGCCCCAGGACCAACGTGAGGTTCAGCCCGTAGGAAAAACGCTTCGAGAAATGGATGAGGTAGGATTCGACCCTGTAGGAAATAAAACTTACCTTTTTCTCCTCCTCTATGTATGAGCTCGTAAAGACGTCCAGGTTTATGTCGAGTATCTTATCGACCGAGCCGGAAAGGTATAAGCACTCCTTGGGGTCCCGCACCTCCCTTTTAAGGACGTCCATCATGTACATTTTCACGAAGTGCATGGAGGTGTTCACGTAATGCGCGCTCAGGTTTATGTCCACGTGCACCGTGCCGACGCGCTCCAGTTCCTGAAAATACGTCGGCCCGTATTCGCCGGAAAAAAGACGCAGGAACCACGCGCCTATGGCCTCCTGATGCCTTTTTATGACCTCCGCGTCCTTGAGGAACTTCGATGTGTCCTCGAAATTTTTTATATGGCCGTAGAACGCCTCGACAAAGCCGTGCCGGTGGGCCTCCATAAGCGGCAGAAGGCTTTTAAGGTTCAACACGTCCTTTGCCGTGAAATTATAATGCGCCTTTATCCTCTCTATGTTATCCACCGGGGCTAACCCCTGTCCTTTATCTCGAGCGAGTTGAAGAAATAAGCTATCTCGAACCGGGCCGTGTCCGAAGCGTCCGAGCCGTGCACGATGTTCGATTCTATGGAGTCGGCGAAGTCTTTGCGTATCGTGCCCGCCGCGGCGTCTTTGGGGTTTGTGGCGCCCATTATGTCCCTCACCTTTTTTACGGCCCCCTCTCCCTCAAGCGCCATGACCGCCACGGGCCCCGAACTCATGAAAGAGGTCAGGCTCTGAAAAAAAGGCCTTTCCCTGTGCACCGCGTAAAAGCCCTCGGCCTCCTTCTTCGTAATACTCAGCATCCTGAGGCCAACGACCCTGAGACCGGCCTTTTCAAACCTCCCGATGACCGCGCCCACGAGGTTTTTCCTCACTCCGTCGGGCTTTACTATGGAAAGGGTTCTCTCTGTCATTGAATTTTCTCCGGGTGTTTTTTGAAAAGTTAAAAAAACGGCGAACCGTCGCGCGAGGATTGATTACGCGGCCTGCCTCAAATTGCGCTATAAAAAAATGCCTTGTTTTTCGACCGGCAACCTGCCGTTCGTCCTGACGGCCATGCCGGCCCTCTTCAGACCCCTGATGTGCCGCCGAAACCGACCGTGATCTTCGTCCCTTTTTCCGTATATTCGACTATCACCGGGACGGTGCGCTCGCCGCTGAAGGCCAGCATCTTTTTCATGCCGTTGGGGTCGGCATTGACGTTTACGTACTCGACGGCGTAACCTCTCCTTGAGTAGTCCTCGCGGGCCGCCGTTGTATACGGGCAGGTGTCTTTACCGAATATCAATACCTTTTTTTCTCCGGCCATGGCCGCCTCGGGTCTCGCTTTCCTGAGAATATTATTAACACCAAAAGTCCTTATTGGCAAGTATTAATAGCCTTTCGGGGTTTAATTACACGCAGCTTGCCGCGCATGTCGTTTCCTCTCCCCTTGGGGGAGAGGACTAAGGTGAGGGGGAAAATGTCCGCGGGCTACGGCGCCCCCTCATCCCAGCCTTCTCCCCATGGGGAGAAGGGGCAAACCGCTTCTCCCATTTGGGGCGAGAGCCTGCCCCGAACTTGTTTCTGGGGTGACAAACCCCAAAGCCACGCTCAGGGGAGGTTCATTGGCCCGGCGCGGCTACCTCGCCCTTTCCACCCCGGCCCTCGCGCAGAACCTGAAGAGCCTGCACCCTGAGCAAAAAGGCGAAATGGGCCTGCAGACGTTCTGTCCGAACGTCACAAGAAGGTCGTTCAGGACGATCCAGTATCTCCTCAGGAGCTTTCTTCTGAGCGCGAACTCCGTTTCTTCGGGCGTTTTTGTCTTTACATACCCCCACCGGTTGGCAATCCTGTGCACGTGCGTGTCAACGCATATTCCGGGCTTATTGTAGCCCATGGTAAGGACGAGGTTCGCGGTCTTCCTTCCGACCCCCTTGAGGCTTAAAAGCCCCTCCATGGTATCCGGCACCCTGGAGTAGTGCCTGGATATGAGTTCATTCGCAATCTGCCTCAACCGGCGCGCCTTGACCCTGTAAAAACCGACCGGGTAGATGGCCTTTTCTATGACGCCAACGGCAAGCGAACTCAAGCCCGCCGGGGTTTTTGCCTTCTCGAAAAGCCTCGTTGACGCCGCCCTTGTCGTCGAATCCTTTGTCCTGAGGCTCAGCACGCAGGACACGAGCACCCTGAACGGGTCTTTCCCTTCCCCCGCGACCTCGGTTAAGTAGGGGGTTTCAAAACGAATGGACTCTTTTTTGAGTATCTTTATCGCGGCGGCCATGTCTGACTGACGCATGAGACGACATCCTTCCCGGTCGCAATGCGGAGCTTTAAAATGCCTGCCCCCGTGAAAACAGAGGATGGAACGCGGATAAAAAAGGGCGGCCGCTTTAGCGGCCGCCCCATATCAATTAACATCAAACCTGCGTTCGCATCAAACCTGTTGCTTACATCATGTCCATCCCGCCCATGCCGCCCATTCCGCCCATTCCGGCAGGCATGCCCGCGCCCTTCTCTTCCCTGGGTTTCTCGGCTATCATCGCCTCGGTGGTGAGCATGAGTGAGGCTATTGAAGAGGCGTTCTGGAGGGCAATCCTGGCCACCTTCGTTGGGTCTATGACGCCGGCCGCGGTGAGGTCTTCGTAGACCTCGGTCGCGGCGTTGAACCCGAAAGCGCCCTTTGCGTTTTTGACCTTCTCGACCACTATGGAGCCCTCTATGCCGGCGTTTGATACTATCTGGCGGACGGGCTCTTCAAGCGACCTCCTCACTATATTGACGCCGAACTGCTGGTCGCCTTCGAGTTTCAGCTTGCCGATGGCGTCGAGTATCCTCAGAGACGCCACCCCTCCGCCCGGCACAACGCCCTCTTCGACCGCGGCGCGTGTGGCGTGGAGCGCGTCCTCTACCCTCGCCTTTTTCTCCTTCATCTCTGTTTCGGTCGCGGCCCCGACGTTTATGACCGCCACTCCGCCCGCGAGCTTCGCGAGCCTCTCCTGGAGCTTTTCCTTATCATAATCCGAGGTCGTCTCCTCTATCTGCGCCCTTATCTGCTTTACCCTGGAGTCTATGTCCGCCTTCTTGCCGCTGCCGTCTATGAGCGTGGTGTTTTCCTTGTCCACGACGATCCTCTTCGCCTTGCCGAGGTCTTTCACCTCGACGTTCTCGAGCTTTATGCCGAGTTCCTCGGCTATGAGCCTCCCGCCGGTAAGGACGGCGATGTCCTCCAGCATGGCCTTCCTCCTGTCGCCGAAGCCCGGGGCCTTGACCGCGCAGGCCTGGAGCGTGCCTCTGAGCTTGTTGACGACGAGGGTCGCAAGGGCCTCGCCCTCGACGTCCTCCGATACGATAAGGAGCGGCCTGCCCATCTTCGCTATCTTTTCAAGAAGCGGAAGGAGGTCCCTCATGCTGGATATCTTCTTTTCGTGTATGAGGATATACGCGTCCTCGATAACGCACTCCATCCTCTCCGCGTCGGTCACGAAATACGGCGAGAGATACCCCCTGTCGAACTGCATGCCCTCGACCACGTCGAGCACGGTCTCCATGCCCTTGGCCTCTTCGACCGTTATGACGCCCTCTTTCCCGACCTTGTCCATGGCATCGGCGATTAGGCCTCCTATGGTGGCGTCGCCGTTAGCCGATATGGTGCCTACCTGGGCTATCTCCTTTTTCTCCTTGATGGGTTTAGAGAGCTTTTTAAGCTCCTCGACCCCCACCTCCACCGCCCTCTCGATGCCCCTTTTAAGGTCCATCGGATTATGCCCGGCGGCAACGAGCTTGCTGCCTTCCCTGAATATCGCCTGGGCGAGAACCGTCGCGGTCGTCGTGCCGTCGCCGGCAACGTCGGAGGTCTTGCTCGCGACCTCCTTGACCATCTGCGCGCCCATGTTCTCGAACTTGTTCTCGAGCTCGATCTCCTTGGCCACGGTAACCCCGTCCTTCGTAATCAGCGGGGAGCCGAAGCTCTTCTCTATGACAACGTTCCTTCCCCTCGGGCCGAGCGTCACCTTCACGGTGTCGGCCAGGATGTTGACGCCTCTCAGTATCGCGCTGCGCGAGTTATGACTAAAGGATATTTCTTTTGCGGCCATTTCACCATACCTCCTTTAAAGTTTGAAATACGGAATGCCTACCCCTCTATCACGCCGAGTATGTCCTCTTCCCTCATTATGAGGTGCTCCTCTCCCTCTATCTTGACCTCAGAGCCGGCGTATTTGGAGAATAGGACCTTATCGCCCTTTTTGATGTCTACCGGGACTAATACGCCTTTGTCGTCGCGCTTGCCGGGGCCCACGGCAATGACCTTGCCCTCGGCCGACGCCTCCTTGGCCGAGTCCGGGATGATAATCCCGCCCTTGGTCTTTTCCTCCTCGAGTCTCTTTACGATTACACGGTCATGCAACGGTCTGATCTTCATGCGAATTACCCTCCTTGGAATTTTAAATACTATTGCCTTATGATTTTCAGAAACGACTCCCCCTGTGCGACGACGCCGGATGCCTTATTTGAGAGGTACGGCGAAATTTCCGGGAGGTATTCCAGTAAATCGTATACATGAATATATGTACCTTGTCTGGTTTTGTCAAGGGGTTTTTTAGCACTCTATGCCGGAGAGTGCTAAAAGCTTGCTTGCAAAACGGCATATTCTGGTATAAAATATAACTAATACAACTGCAGTTAACGAAAATGCGGGGAAAAAGGGCAAAAAAATGTTTACCGAAACGTCCCCTCTTGAATATTTCAGCGCACTCGTTTCAAAGGCCATGAAAGACCAGGGCATCGCGGCAAGCGATACGGCCGGGTTCTATATCTCAAGCCTGCTCGCGAGTTACGTCGCGAGCAGAAAACTTTCGGACGAGGCGTTTGCCGCAAGGTTCTTGAAAGCGCTCGGGGCCGAGAGAGAGGTAAAAAATGTCCTCTTGAAGGAAATAGGAGACTCCTCGCTCTTTATGACCGGCTTTTTCCACGAGAGCTTCAAACGCAAGGTCGTGGACATAGACTACTACGTGGGCATGGGGATCATGTCATACGCAAGCCTTGCCGATTCCCTTCATGAAAAAAGCCGCCGCGCCACTGCCCTTGCCTCCATATACATGGAGCTTTCGGATAAGTTCGTAGAGTTCATGGACGTATTGAACGAGATAAGCGAGAGGAGCGGGATAAAGACCGCCCTCGACACGTTAAGGCTCTACGAAAGGTGGCTGAAGACCGGCAGCCCCCGCACAAAGGCCATACTGAAGGAACTCGGCATAGACCCGGTGAGGGTGCCGGTAAAACCGATGCAGTGACCTCCCCCCGCGCCGCAAAAACCTTGTCGGCAGACATGGCGCTGTGGTATGGTAACTTATGGAGGTGATGATATGAGAATTGTTATTATTACCCCGGCCGAAGAAGGCGGTTTCGTCGCCGAGTGTCCTTCATTGCCGGGCTGTATGTCTGAGGGCGAAACACGCGAGGCGACGATCGAGAACATCAAGGAAGCAATGAGGGGATATATCGCCGCGCTCGAACAGGACGGGTTGCCAGTCCCCGGCGAAGTAGAATCCGAGGTGCTCGAACTCGCCGTATGACCAGGCTCCCCGGCGTCTCCGGCAAACAGTGCATCAGGGCGCTTGAACGCGCTGGTTTCAAGCTCGTGCGTACCGAAGGCTCACATCACTACATGCGCCGGGTCCTTCCGTTTTGCCAGGTCTCCGTCCCGCTCCACCGCTCGCTCAAAAAAGGCCTGCTCCATGGGATACTCAGGTCTGCGGGCCTCTCCGTGGAAGACTTCCTCAAGCTCCTGTAAGCCCTCCTGTTCTCAACCCTATGGATAAGTCGAATAGGGAGTGCGGCAGGCGCGGGCAACACGCATAAAACCCCTTTTAGCATTGAAATTACGCGCGCCTAAAGAGCGCTCAACGGTGAAGTCGTCCTGAAGATGGGTATCTTATATCTGGAAGAGAGGTTTTGAGGGTGATAGAGGAAAGGACGAGGCGGGGATGAGCTTCATTAATTTTATCTTTTACTTACGATATTACGGCTTGATGGTGAATCGTTCCCCAAAGAAAGACAAAAGCAAAAAACAGAAGTATTACCGATGCGCCTACAAATGAAAAGGCAAGGCCAAAATAGGCGGCGATAAATCCCGAGATTAAAGGCCCCGTTGTATGGCCCATATCCATTATTGAGCCGAGTGTCCCCATGGCTACTCCATGCGTCTCTTTTTTGCTGAGATCCGCAATCAATGCGGCGGTCGCTGAAGTCACGATGGAAAGGGATAGACCGAATGATACACTTAATACAAGCAGAGGTACAAAGGAAGTAAAGAACGAGAAAGCCCCGATGCAGACAGCGCCAATTATCGCACCAGCAAATATCTGAGGTCTCCTTCCATGTTTATCAGAGAACCTCCCCATCACGGGCTTGGCAAGGGCAAGGGTTATGACTTGTGCGGAAAGGAATATGCCGACAATATAGGCGCTAAGGCCTATCTTCAATGAATATAGAGGCAGGAAGGTCTCAAACGTTCCGTATGCAAACAGTATCGCCGCTTCAACTACGCTGGTAAAGAGTATCTCCTTATTGGAGATTACCGTCTTGAAGGCCCTTAGAGTTTCCTTCCAGTTCTGATAATTCTTTGCGCCGCCGTTGGGGTCCGGTATCTTCAGCGCCAGCAATAGCACCAGTATGCCTGCCCCGCCGCATACAAGATATACAACCTTATACCCGATCTCAGGATTCAGCGCCATTGCGCCGATTATCGCCCCTCCGATCACCGGCGCCATGAATCTTCCGAACAGCGTGGCCGTTGAAAACCAGCCCATCCTTTCTCCGCGCTCGCCGTGAAAAAGGCCGGCGATCAAGGCCATTGCCACCGGCACGAATATGGCTGTTGCGAGGCCATGATAAAACCTGATTATAGCGAGCTGCCATATCTTTGTGACTAACAGATAGAGAAAAGGCGCCGAGGCAAATATAATGGCGGATATGACAAGCAATCTTTTTCTACCCCATCTGTCTGCGAGTATGCCAGCCGGGATGCTCGCCACAATCCCCGTAAAGGCGGATACGGCGGCGACCATCCCGACCATTGACGGGTCTCCGCCGAGGTAAGATGTAAAAAGAGGGAGCGCAGGGCTTTTTGATATGGTGGAGCTGAATATGGCGAAGAGGCCTGTGGCGCAGAGCAGTATAAAAGGACTTGGCTTCATCCTCTGTTTATCAGTCCCTGTATCTCCTTATGATAAGAGAGATACCGGCCGAGGGTCTTTTCGTTCTTGCCGTATCGGAGATGGTTTTTCAGTATCTCGACAAAACCCGTTTCCGCATCCGATTCAGACCCGATCGCAACAATCCCGTCCATTACGATATCCACAAGCCTGTCGGCATATATGATAATCTTTTCCTCAAGGGTCTTAAGAGAGTAATCCTTTACGGGCAACCCGAGTTCGAAAGCCTCGTCTTTCGTTAATCCGCCCCTGATGTGTTTCTCCATGATATCCGTTATTGCCTGTGGAAGGCCGAGTTTCTTCCCCATATCCGCCCCGATCATGCCGTGCTCGATATCATGCGTCACCGCCTTGCCGAGGTCATGGAACAGGGCGCCCCTACCGATTGTCTCCATATCAAGACCGGCGTCTGTCCTTAAAGCAATCTCAAGCGCCTTTTCCGCCACCTTCAAACAATGTTTTATGTCGTCTTCCGGCACCCCCGCCTTTCTGAGCAGATGCACGTCCGAGTCTTGAATCATGTAATCCATGGCTATTTTACCCCGAAATACGAGAGCGCGTCGGTAACGGCCTTCTCTATGTCTTGCTGTATGTGATTGAACTTTGTCTTCACGTCATCATGGATGTGCCGGATATATTCTTCCCGAGCCTCCTTGCCATACTTTTCTTCCATCATCTTTCCATATTCATGAATCATGGTGATATCGTGCCTCTCCGCCTTTTTCGCAGGGTCGGCATCAAGCCATTCATGCACCTCACGATAGTCCTTCCCTGTACTTTCCATGCTTATCTTCAAGTGGTCATTGATAGGCGGCATATCGTATCCTCCTTATAATCCTCTCCTAAATTACCGGACATCCGTGCCTATGCAAATCTTTTAGCATACTGCAGACTGTAAATCAATCTTCGCTCCCCGGCAATCCATCCTCAAGTACGTCCGGGTTGCGCCAATATTCCTTCAACCCTCCTTCTATCAATCTTTCCTGAAATAGGTTATAATCCCAAATTACTTCCCATTTGAAAATGCAACCCCCAGAGGCATACCAATGGCAAGAAGGCCGCATAAAGCCGTTGCATTCGATCCGTTACCGTCAGGGCCGGCAAACACGGCCGATAAAGGCGAACTCTCAATCGAGGGGCTCAGGCAGAATAACCTTAAGAACATAAGCCTGAGGATACCCCACGACCGGATTACCGCGATCGTGGGTCTGAGCGGAAGCGGCAAATCCTCGCTCGCCTTCGACACCCTGTTCGCCGAAGGCCGCTGGAGGTTCATAGAATCCCTCTCGACCTACACGCGCCTTTTCCTCGAACGGATGGACAGACCGGACCTCGACAGGATAACCAACATCCGGCCCGCGATAGCGATCGAGCAGAAAAACCCGGTCAGGGGAAGCCGCTCGACCGTCGGGACCGCGACCGAACTCAACGACTACCTGAGGGTCCTTTTCGCCAGGACGGGCTCCATCCACTGCCCGCAGTGCGGCAAGGCCGTTACCCCGTCGGACCCGGCCCTTGCGGCCGAAAAGCTCATAGCGCAATACCACGGCGCCCCGGCCATCGTGGGCTTTATTGTCCCGGTCGAAAAGACCGGCGGCCAGGCCGGAGACGCCAAGGGGCTTATCGAGGGCCTGCTTAAAAAGGGGTTTGTAAGGATACGGCTCGAAAACGGCGTCTTTGACATAAGCAACGCGCCGTGGCCGCCGGCCGGGGCAAAGGCCCCGAATGAAATAGCGGTTATCGCCGACAGGCTCATCCTCAGGCCGGGAGAGAAGGCAAGGCTCGCGGAGGCGATCGAGGTATCCTTCAGGGAGGGCGCTGGGGACGCGTGGGTAGAGGTCTCGGGCCATGAGACCCGCCGTCTTACGAATCTTTTAAGGTGCGCCGGGTGCGCGATGGACCTCGAAAAACCCTCGCCCCTGCTTTTCTCGTTCAACCATCCGGTCGGCGCGTGCCCGGAATGCAAGGGCTTCGGCAACATACTCAAATACGACGAGTACAAAATAGTCCCGAGAAAAAACCTGACCCTGAGGGACGGCGCGATAGAGCCGTGGACAAAACCGGCGTATACGTGGTGGCAGGACGAGCTTGAAAAACGTGCCCCGCGCCACTCCATCAACCTCGACAGGAAATACTCCGAACTCACGGCAAGGGAGAAAAAACTCGTGTTCGAGGGCGCGGACGGTTTCGAGGGCGTGCGGGGGTTTTTCGACTATCTCGAAACCAAGAAATACAAACTCCACGTAAGGGTCTTCCTGTCGAGGTACAAAGGGCATCTCGTCTGCCCGTCCTGCAACGGCGCGCGGCTCAAGAAAAAGGCCCTCGCGATAAAGATGGGGGGCATGAACATAGCGGAGTTGAGCGCCCTCACCATACTCAGGGCGCGCGAGTTCTTCTCCGGCCTCGAACTCCCGCCGTCGAAAAGGGAGATAGCGAAAGAGGCGCTGAGACAGATAAACTCGAAACTCGAATTCCTCGACCGCACCGGGCTGGGCTACCTGACGCTCGACAGGCTTTCGCGCACCCTCTCGGGCGGGGAGGCCCAGAGGGTGGCGCTGGCGAACCAGCTCGCCTCCATGCTCTCCGGCGTGCTCTACATACTCGACGAGCCCTCGGTGGGCCTTCACCCACGGGACATCGCCATGCTCGTGGGCGAGATAAAAACACTCGCCTCGAGGGGCAATACCGTAGTCGTCGTGGAGCACGACCCCTCGGCGATAAAATCCGCGGACTACATAGTCGAGCTCGGTCCGGGTTCCGGCGAGATGGGCGGAAGGGTCGTCTTCTCCGGCACGGCGAAGGATTTTATGGAGTCCTCCGCGTCCCTCACGGCGCTCTACCTGACCGGCCGCAAACTCATAAACGTGCCGTGCTGGAGGAGGAAGGGGAGCGGAAGGTTCCTCGTCTTGAAAGGCGCCAGCGGGAATAACCTGAAGGGCGTGGACGTTAAAATCCCGCTCCAAACGCTCACCTGCGTCACCGGGGTTTCCGGCTCTGGCAAAAGCACCCTCGTCACCGACACCCTGTACAACGCCCTCGCGCCCCGCTTCGGCATAAAGGCCGAAAGGCCCCTTCCCCACGCCTCTATAGAGGGCGCGGAGCACCTAACGGACCTAAGGCTCATAGACCAGGGGCCCATAGGCAAGACCCCGAGAAGCAACCCGGTGACCTACATCGGGGGGTTCGACGATATACGCCATTTCTTCTCGACGCTGCGCTCGGCCGCGGGCCTCAGGCCCGGCATGTTCTCCTTCAACGTCCCGGGCGGGAGGTGCGAGGCGTGCAGGGGAGAGGGCGTACAGAAACTTGAGATGTATTTCCTGCCGGACGTCTACATAACGTGCCCGGGCTGCAACGGCAAAAGGTACAGGCCCGAGGTGCTGGAGGTGCGGTATGACGGCAGGAACATCCACGACTCCCTGAACATGACCTTTTGCGAGGCCTCCCGGTTCTTTCAGGGGATGGCGAACCTCTCGAAGAAGATATCGCTCCTCAGGGAAGTGGGGCTTGGGTACTTGAGGCTCGGACAGTCCGCGACCACGCTTTCAGGCGGCGAGGCCCAGAGGCTCAAGATAGCGCGTGAACTCGCGAAGGGCGACGCAACGGGCATCCTCTACATACTCGACGAGCCGACTACCGGGCTTCACCCCGACGACATAAAAAAACTCCTCTCCGTGCTCGGAAGGCTCGTGGACGCGGGCAACACCGTGATTATGATCGAACACAACCTCGACTGCATGAAGACGGCCGACCATATCATTGACCTCGGCCCCGAAGGCGGCCCCGAAGGCGGAAGGATAATAGCCGAGGGCGCGCCTGAGAGGATAGCGAGGGTAAGGGAAAGCCATACGGGAAGATATCTGGGCGAGGCGCTGCGGTAAGACTGGTCTTTCAGTCCTTGACGTCTTTCTTGCTTATCTTGAGATCCCTTATCTTTTTCCTGAGCGTATTGCGGTTTATGCCGAGGAGTTCAGAGGCCTTTATCTGGTTGAAGCGCGTCTTTTTGAGGACGAGCTTTATAAGCGGCCTTTCCATGAACGGCATCACGGAATCATAAAGCTCCTGCCTCCCGCCCCCCCTTCCCGATGATGAAGGCCCGGACGAAAGCGCCTTTTCCAAAAACGGCTCGAGCCTTGCCGATATCATATCCTCGATTGATTCTTTCCTGTAGTGCCTCTGCGGGAGCGCGATGTCCGCCGGCGTCAACACGGTATTGGGAGAAAGAAGCACGCCCCTCCTGAGGACGTTTTCAAGCTCCCTTACGTTGCCGGGCCACGGGTAGGTCATCAGCTCCGTCGCGGCGTCTTTTGAAAGCCTCCGTGTCTCGATGCCCATCTCGCGCGCGAACTTATCGAAGAAATGCTCGGCGAGAAGCGGGATGTCGTCTTTCCTTTCCCTCAGAGGCGGGATCGTGACCGTCACGACGTTGAGCCTGTAATAGAGGTCTTCCCTGAACCTTTTTTCCTCGACCGCCTTTTCGAGGTCCTGGTTCGTGGCGGCGATTATCCGCACGTCAACCCTGACGGGCTCCTTGCCGCCGACCCTGTAAAATTCCCTCTCCTGCACCGCCCTCAGGAGTTTCGCCTGAAGCCCCGCGGCCATGTCCCCTATCTCGTCGAGGAAAAGCGTTCCGCCGCCGGCCAGCTCGAACTTGCCCCTGCCGGTTTCTGTCGCGCCGGTAAAGGCGCCTTTTTCGTGGCCGAAGAGTTCGCTCTCCATGAGTTCCCCCGGCACGGCCGCGGAATTCACCGCGATAAACGGCCCCTCGCATCTGAGGCTGTTGGCGTGTATGAGCCTCGCCACAAGCTCCTTGCCCGTGCCGCTTTCGCCCTGCACAAGGACCGTCGCGTCCTTCGGGGCCACCTTGCCCACGGTCTTGAATATCCTCTCGACCACCTTTGTCCTGCCGACGAACACGGTCTCGCCGGCAAGCTTTTCCTTGAGCCTCTCCTTCAGGACCGAGACCTCGTTTCTCAGATGGAAGTCCTCCACGGCCCGTGCCGTTATCACGTCGAGCTCGTCGAGGTCAATGGGCTTTGTCACGTAGTCGAACGCCCCGCGTTTCATGGCCTCGATGGCGTTTTTCATGGTGCCCTCGGCGGTCATTATGATGACCGCGGTCTTAAACCCCTCCCATTTCTTCGCGTCCTTGAGTATGGTAAGCCCGTCCTTGCCCGGCATGTTTATGTCAACGAGGGCGAGCGGCACCGAGGCCTCCCTGAGGGCTTTTTCGGCGCTCGCGCCGTCGCGCGCCACGATGACCTCGAAGCCCTTTTCCCTGAAGAACTTATCGAGCACCCACGCGATGCCCGCGTCATCGTCCGCTATGAGGACCTTTTCCTTCACGCTAAAGCGCCTCCACCGGCAGAAGCACGCGCACGCGGGTCTTTTCCCCGGGGACCGAATCTATCTTCATGAACCCCGCGTGCTCCCTTACTATCCCGTATGAAATCGAAAGACCCAGCCCGCTCCCGCCGCGTTTCGTCGTGAAAAACGGCGTGAATATCCTTTCCATGTTCTCCTCGGGTATGCCGCGGCCCGTGTCCATAATCTCTATCTCCGCGAACTTGGCCTCCCTCGAACCCTTCTCCTTCAGATGGAACTCGGTCACCATGCGGGTGGTCACCCTTACCTCGCCCCTGCCTTTTTCCACGGCCTCGCGCGCGTTCTTTATGAGGTTCATGAACACCTGCGTAAGGCGGTTCTCGTCGCCGTTTATCATCGGCAGGCTCGGGTCGTAGGCCTTGGCCACCCCCGGCCCTCCCGCGCCTTCTAAAAGCAATATCACCCTGTCGAGCACCCTGTGGATGTTGAGGTTTCTTTTTTTGAGCCTCATCGCGCCGGCGAAATCGAGCATCTCCCTGACCGTGTCGTTCAGCCGGTCGGCCTCTCTTATGATCACCTCCGCGTATTCCCTCGCGTCCTTGTCCTTGAGTTTCCTTGAGAGCAGCTGCGCCGCGCCCTTTATCCCGCCGAGCGGATTTTTCACCTCGTGCGCCAGATTGGCCGCGAACGTGCCGATGAGGGCGAGCCTCTCTTTCCTGAGCGCCTCGCTCTCTATGGATTTTATTCCGGAGAGGTCTTTTATGAGACAGGCAACCCCGCAGGATTTCCCGTCAGGGCCGCTCACCCCCACCGTGGATATCCCGACCGGAAACGGCGGAGAGAACCTGCGGTGGAGCCTGCCCTCGCAGTCGGAAAAGAGCTTGCCCTCGTCGAGGGTCATGCGGACCGCGTCCACGAGCCAGCGGTCCCTTGAAAACACCGCGTCAAGCCCTTTTCCGAGCGCCTGCCCCCTCGAAAGCTCGGTCATCTTCTCGGCGGACTGGTTGAAGACCGTAACCTCCATAAAGGGGCTTACGCAGAGCACTCCCTCGAAGAGGCTTTCGATTATGTTCTCGTAAAGGAGGTTTCCTTCTCTGTTTTTTTCTATGGGCCGCATACCTGCCTAAATATTAGGCATGATAGCAGACCTTGGCCGGGAAGGCAATAGGATTTGGAAGGAATTTCGCGGCGAGGATGAAGTCAAACCCGCCTTAGCCGCCCCGCGGGGTTCCCCATCTATGGAAACAGTTTCTTGATATTCCTTCCATAAGGCGCACGCACAACGCCGCCTTCCGTTATTATGGCGGATACCAACCGTGCCGGGGTCACGTCGAAGGCCGGGTTTTTCGTCTTGACGCCGTCCGGGGCGATCCTCACGCCCCCAATGAAGGTTACCTCGTCGGCGGAGCGCTCCTCTATCGGGATAGAGTCGCCGCTTTTTATCCTTAAATCCATGGTGGATTTCGGCGCGGCCACGTAGAAGGGGATTTTGTGCGCCCTGGCCAGAACCGCGACCGAATACGTCCCTATCTTATTGGCCACGTCCCCGTTCGCCGCGATCCTGTCAGCGCCAACGACCACGCAGTCAATGAGCCCCTTTTTCATCATGTACCCGGCCATGTTGTCGGTTATGAGGGTGCAGTCTATGCCGTCCCGCATAAGCTCCCAGGCCGTGAGCCTTGCGCCCTGCAGGACCGGACGCGTCTCGTCGGCGAACACCCTCACGTTTTTCCCGGCGTCCACGGCCCCCCTTACAACTCCGAGCGCGGTGCCGTATCCGGCGGTCGCCAGCGCCCCGGCGTTACAGTGGGTAAGGACGGTAGAGTTGTTCTTTATAAGCCTGCCCCCATAAGCGCCCATGCGCCTGTTGACTTTTATGTCCTCGTCATGGATATTTTTCGCCTCGGCGATAAGCCTCTTTTTAAGCCCCTCCACGCCGCCGCAATGCGAGTCAACCGCGCGGTTCATCCTCTCTATGGCCCAGAAGAGGTTTATCGCGGTGGGCCTTGTGGAGGCCATGAGCGCCGAGACCTTTTTGAATTCCCGCCTGAACTCCCCAAGCCCGGCCGCCTTTATCCCGAGCGCCCCAAGGGCGCAGCCCATCGCCGCAGCCACCCCTATGGCCGGGGCGCCCCTTACAAGGAGTTTTTTAATCGCATCCGCGACCTGTCTGTAATCGCTGAACTTCCTGTAGACGACCTTTCCGGGCAGAAGCGTCTGGTCGAGCATCACGACGCTGTTGTTTTTCCATTCGACGGTCTTGAACATGGGTGTCGTCTGTTTCAAGGGGTTTTTATAGCGGGAAGGTCTTTAATTCAGCCCTTTTGTATTCTCGGGCTTATCGAGCAGGGCCTCTTTAAGCAGGATAGTCTGTCCGGGCATGAGGAGGCGCTCGGCGGCGCCGAGGTCGTTAAGCTGACGCAGCCGGTCGAGCCCTATGCCGAACCGCCTTGATATGAGCCACAACGAGTCGCCTTCCCTCACTGTGTAGGTCTCTTCCGGAGAGGGCGTGTATCTCGCCTTCACGACCTCATGCGCGTCAACGCCGTCTTTTGCCCTCACCGGCACGACTACCATCCTGCCGGCCCTTACGCCGCGGGTGCTTTTAATGTCGTTGAGGTACATAATCTGCTTTATGTCGGTCCCGTACAGGCGCGCGATCTGAGAAAGCGTCTCGCCTTTCCTCAGTTTGTGCTGGTGGAATCTGAGCCTCTCCTGCCTCGGAACCCGACTCATCCTCTCCTCGAATATCTCCTTTTTCCCGGCCGGTATGTTTATCTGGTAGTCGGGGTAGTCCGGCGGCGTGAACCAGCGCAGGAGTTCCGGGTTGAGCATGGTGATATCCTCGACGGTCGTCCCGGCGGCCCACGCTATGACCTTCAGGTCGGTCGGCCCAGGCACCGTGACCTTCTCGAAGGCAAGCGGCTCCATGTAGTTTATCTCCGTAAAGCCGTAGCTCTGCGGGTCCTTTGCTATAAGCATGGCCGCCATATATTTCGGTATGTAGTTCTTCGTCTCGCTCTTAAGCGACTTTTTATGCGACGCGAGCTCCCAAAAGTCTTCCGTATTATATTTTTTGATGGCCCGGCTTACTTTCCCCTCCCCGGCGTTATATCCCGCGGCGGCGAGGTACCAGGAATCGAACATCCCGTAAAGGTTTTTGAGGTAGTTCGCGGCCGCCAGGGTGGCCTTCTCCGGGTTGCGCCTCTCGTCCACCCACCAGTTAACCCTCAGGCCGTACTTTTTGGCCGTCCCGGGTATGAACTGCCAGATGCCGACGGCCTTGGCGCGGGAGCGCGCGTAGGGGTTGTAACCGCTTTCGATAAGCCCGATATAGGCAAGGTCCTCGGGCAGGCCGGCGGCGGAGAGCGTTTCTTTTATCATCGAGAGGTACATCTCGCTCCTCTCGAGCCACTTAAGGAAGACCTTCCGTCCGCGCGTCTGGAAATACTCTATGTGGTTTTCAACCGCCGGGTTTATCACAACCGGCACGTCAAACGTAGGAACTTTTCTCTCCTCGCCCGTCGAGATCATCGAAGCCGCTATGTCACCCTGCCCCGGCTCGGCCGGAGCCATGTCAGCCGGGGCTGCCCCAGGTGTCGCCCGTTGAACCGTCAAGGACGGCTGGATGGCCGTCAAGGACGGAGTGCCGGTCGTCGGGGTCATCGGAGACGCCATCTCACCCTGCCCCGGCTCGGCTGGAGCCATATCGGCTGGGACTGCCCCAGGTGTCGGAGTGCCGTCCGCCTCCCGGGTTGACGGCGTCTGGAAAAAATAAGAATCCAGGGCCTGAGGGTCTTCCCCTTCGCAGGCGAACGCCTCGGCCCAGCCCGTGAAGGGCAGAAGGGCGCACAGGATTACGAATATGATGAACGTCCTTTTCATGCTATTTAGAAATGACCCGCGGATTAGGGTTGGGACGGACAATCGAACCGGAAACTTCTATCCGCCCGAATTTTTCCTTTATGTCCTCGGCGGTCTTTTTGGCGGCCAGCTGCACGGCCCTGCCGGCGGTGGTCAACGCCCTCGTATACTCGACGAAGTATCCGTTCCTCTTAAACCACGCCTTCGTCAGGCTGCGGCCATACGCCTTTATCGCCACGTTGAATATGTCCAGGCGCGCCGCCCTCTTCGCTATCTGCCAGATGGAGTAGAATTTCTTGGTGGCCTTCATGGTCTCGGACTGGAGTTCGTAGTAGCTCATCTTTTTGGGCTCGAATACGACGTGGTGCGCGTCGTAAAGGCTCCAGTCGCGCGACACTATGCGGCTGTTTTTCTCGAAATCATTGTAGAGCTTCGTGCCGGGCAGCGGCGTAAGTATCAGGAACTGAATGGATTCGAGGTCCATCTTTTTCGCAAACCTGAGCGTCTCATGGATGGTGTCGGTTGTATCCTCGTCCGAGCCGAATACGAACATCCCGTGTATGCGTATGCCGTTTTCGTGCAGCCTCTTTATGCAGACCTCGATGTCCTCGACGGATTGCTTTTTGTTGTACGCCTTGAGGGTTTCCGGGTTTATGGATTCAAACCCTATGTAAACCGTATGGCAGCCGGACCTCTTCATCAGGTCCAGAAGCTCAGGGTCTTTCGCCACCTCCACCCTGACCTGCGCCGTCCAGTTGGGGGTGAGCCTGCGCTCTATCATCATGGTAAGGAGTTCCTTGGTCCTTTTCCTGTCGGCTATGAAGTTGTCGTCGTAGAAAAAGACCCATTTGGCGCCGGCGCCCATGTATGACTCAAGCTCCGCTATGGTCTTATCGTTGCTCCGGAACCTGTATTTGTGGCCGAACATCTGCGTCACGGAACAGAAACTGCAGTCATAGGGGCATCCGCGCGAGGTCATTATCGGCGTTATCGGGACGTTTTTTATCCAATCCTTGCCGAGACCCTGCACTATGGAAAAATCCGGACTGGGGAGCGCGTTTACGTCCTTGCAGAAAGAAACGATCCTGTTGTGCGCAACCGTTCCGTCTTTTCCCCTGTACGAAAGACCCGGAATACCGTCGAAACCCGAGCCTTGCTCCAGCGCCTTTATAAAATCCACTATGTGGTCGTCGGCCTCACCCCTCATCACGTAGTCGCAGTAATCGAGCGCCTCGTCCACCATATAGGTAACGTGAGGGCCGCCCATGAAAACGGGTATCCCGGCCTTTCTGAGGTGTTTAGCGATTTCATAGGAGCGTGGAGACGTTGAGGTGATGGTTGAAATGCCCACGGCGTCGGCCGAGAGGACGTCCTCGATGTCCATTTCGCTTATGTCCTCGACGTAGCTTTTAACGTCGTAGCCGTGCTGTTTGAGGATTGTGCCGAGCAGGACGGTCCCAAGCCTGGGTATGGGAGACCTGGTGAAGACATGGATGTCCGGCGGGCGCGACTCTATAAAGACGATTTTTTTCATTTTTTGCGCCACCGTTACCACCTTTTTCCCCTCTAAATTTTCGGAATTAATGATGCATTATGATAACCGCTCGATGGCATTATGTCAAGAAAGAATAAAAAATGAAACAATTTGTCATAAACCTTCCGGCCTGATATATTATTATGGCCCGTCATCTACAATACGCCGTCTGAGCCCAGGAAAGACAATGGCTGGAAAAATCCCCGCTCTGTATCCCATAATAGACGCGTCCCTGGTAAAGCGCTCCACCCCCGGTGCGCTTGAGATGGCCGCGAGGGACGTCCTTGCAGGCCTCGCCGGCCAACCCGCCGGCATAATACAGCTCAGGGCAAAGGAAACGGGTTCAGCCGAGTTCCTTGGTCTGGCAAGGATTTTGAGGAGAATCTGCCGGAACGCGACATTCATAGTGAACGACAGGGTGGACGTGGCGCTCCTCGCCGGCGCGGACGGGGTGCACCTCGGCCAGGAGGACATACCCGCTCAGGCGGCGAGGAGACTCCTCGGCAGGGGAAAAATAATCGGGCTTTCCACCCATAACATAGAGGAGGCCCGTGAGGCCGAAAAACTCGCCCGCAAAGGCTTGGTTGACTACATATCGTTCGGCCCGGTGTTCCGCACCGGGACAAAAAAAGACGCCCGGCCGCCTGTCGGGATAGCCGGGCTTAAAAAGGCGCGTAAAATCGTAACCTTCCCGCTCGTAGCTATAGGCGGCATAAACCGGGATAACATGCCGTGGGCAATCGGGGCAGGGGCTGACTCGGTCGCCATTATATCCGCGATACTTGGCGCAAAGGATATCCGCTCGGAGACAAAGACCCTTGTCGAAAGATTGTCGGGATTATCCCCTCACCCCGTGGGCGCCGCGTCGCGCCCTTCCCGGTAAAACCAAAGGGCAGGGGGATGAATCCCCCTGCCCTTTAAACCACCAGCACATCATAATGCGGCCTCGCGGGAAGATGCGGCTTATAAACCCGAGGTCTTGTGTATGGTGAAGTCCGGATAGGCCGTGACCGCCACCTCGTGCTCGTCGAGGCCGTCTATCTCCATCTCCGGCTGAACCCTGAGCGGTATTATCTTGTCGAGTATCTTGAAAAATACGTACATGACGACGAAGACGAATACGAGGTTGGTTATGACCCCGGCAATCTGCGCGGCAAACTGGGACGCATCGCCGTAAAATAACCCACTTACGGCTCCCGCGACCCCGTTAAGCCCGTCGCCGTACGTGCCGTCGGCGAAAAGCCCCAAAGACAGAAGCCCCCACGCCCCGTTCACCCCGTGCACGGATATCGCGCCGACCGGGTCGTCAACCTTGAGCGTGCGCTCCACGAAGAACACGCTCAGGCAGAGGATCACCCCGGCTATGCCGCCGATAATGACCGCGGACACGGAATTCACGAAGGCGCACGGCGCCGTTATGGCCACAAGCCCGGCCAGTAATCCGTTGGCGGCCATCGAGATATCGGGCTTGCCGTAGAATATCCACATGTAAAACATAGCGAAAAAGGCGCCGGCCGCCGATGCGAGCATGGTGTTCGTCGCCACAACGCCTATCCTCAAGTCCCCGCCCGCAAGTGACGAGCCCGCGTTAAAACCGAACCAGCCGAAGGCGAGGATGAAACAGCCGGTTAGCGCCATTGGTATATGATGGCCCGGAATGGCGCGGGGTTTACCGTCCTTTCCGTATTTGCCTATCCTGGGGCCGAGGATAATCGCGCCCGCCAGCGCGGCCACCCCTCCGGTCATGTGAACGACCGAGGAGCCCGCGAAATCAACCGTGCCGTGGCCGAGGCTGAAGTTCTTTCCGAGTTGAGAGAGCCACCCCCCTCCCCACACCCAGTTGGCGTAAAGCGGGTACGTGAACATCGAGATGAAAAACGCATAGACGACGAAAGACTTGAACGTCCATCTCTCGGCCATGGACCCGGTCGGTATCGTGGCGGTCGTGTCCATGAACACCATCTGGAAGAGGAAGACCGTGAAAATAATGGCGTCGTATGTCATGCCGGAGAGGAAAAACCCCTTTGTCCCGAAAAGCCCGAAGTCCCTGCCGAAGAGGTTTATTACGAATTCCCCGTTGAGCGCCCCCCCTCCTCCGAGGGTCGCAACGCCGCCGACCCCTCCCATCTGAAGGGCGAAACCGCATATCCAGTAGCCGAGCATGCCTATGCCGTAGACCATGAAGTTCATGGCCATGGTATGTCCCGCGTTTTTGGCTCGCGTAAAGCCAGTTTCCGCCAGCGCGAACCCCGCCTGCATGAACATTACCAGAAAGCCGCAAACGAGCGTCCATACCACGTTTATGGCGATCCTGTTGTGCCCCACAACGTCCGCGAGCTTCAGCGCGAGCGGCTCCTGCGGCCCCAGGTTCTTGAGATCGTCGGCTGACGGGGCGTTTGCCGACGCACCCACAACGTCCGCAGCCCCGCCCGTCCTGACGCCTGACGGGTCGTTTGCGGCGTCATCGGCCAGGGCCGCAACCGGCATCACAAGGCATGCCAGTAATAACATCGTTGTCAAAACCCTTTTAAGCATCTCCATCCTCCGTAAAAAAGCATTTTGCCGACGCGCCCGGTTTTCCCTAAAGCGCGTCCTTGCCCCTCTCGCCGGTCCGTATCCTCACCGTCTCTTCGACCGGGAGGACGAATATCTTCCCGTCGCCTATCTTGCCCGTCCTTGCCGAGGAGGCAATGGTGTCAACGACCTTCTGGGCCATCTCCTCGGTCGTAACGACCTCCACCTTGACCTTTGGCAGAAAATCCACCGTGTATTCCGCTCCCCTGTAAAGCTCGGTATGCCCCTTCTGCCTGCCGAACCCCTTTACCTCCGTGACGGTCATGCCCTCGATGTTTATGTCCTGAAGGGCCTTTTTGACATCGTCCAGCTTGAAAGGTTTTATTATCGCCTCTATCTTTTTCATGGCTCCTTCGCCTCCTTCTCGGCCACGGCTCTGCGCTGGGACGCGCCTACTTTTTTCCGAAGACATCGAAATCTATGTCCACCTGCACCGTAAACCAGTCCTCCACGAAGGCGAGCTTGTCGTTATTCTGGTCAACGTAGCCGAATATCACGCTCGCATTCGGTGAAAATTTCCAGGAAAACCCGTAGCTGAGGGCGCCGAACGAATTGTCGCCGCCCATGTAGTCCACCGCGAGCCACAGGTTGTCGGATATCTCGCTCATCGTCCTCTCCCAGCAGAGCATTATGCCGTTTTCGTCCGTCTTGCCTTTTTCGTCCACGAGGAGCTTTTTATTCCCGCTGTAATATCCAACGGAGAACCTCCCCACCGGGTTCAGCGTCTTTGCGGCCTTCACGTAATAGATGTTGAAGTCGGTCCCGGGTGTCGCCATGTGCCCGGCCCTCGCCTCCGCGCCGCTGTCCGTGCCGAACATGTAGCCTCCTATTGCCAGCGCCGGGGATAACGGGCCGAAAGAACCCTCCGGAACCCCGACCTTTGAGTTGAAGTACATGGGGGTGCTGTCGAGGTCCCCCTTCGTAAAGAAACTGAAACCGGTTATGTGGTCGAAGCCGACTTCCATCTGTAGCTTCTCATACGGCAGAACCCCTACCGTGAGCCCCAGGTTCGTCACCGGGTCCGGGCGGGTTGCGTTTGGTCCGGCCGCCAGTTCGTCGTGGTTCTTCGCCGGCAGATACATATCCGCCGTGAGGTGGAACAGCCCGTAGCCCTGTATGTCGGTCGAGGGCGCCCATATGTGGGTTGACGGCGTAGCCAGCGCCGAGCCGGCGGAAACCGCAACCGTTGCCAACGCAATGACCAATACCTTAAGCCTCCTCATCTCGCTTCCTCCTTCTCTTTTTATTTAAAACAAAAAACGCATGCTCTCCCTTAAATCCCGGTGCCGGTGAAACGGCGCCTTTGCCGTAATAAAAAAACCCGGGCCGCGTCTTTGCAACCCTTTTTCAAGTCCGACGACTATCGGCCTGAACAAATTACGGGGTTCCCCTCACCCTGCTAAAGCCTCAGAAACCTTGAAAAAACGCTCCCGCCGTAGCGCTGAAGCGTCCCGATGCCCGCTCCGGTTTCTTTTTTGACGGCCGCCGGGTTGACCGCGCCTTTAAGCCCCTTGATCTCATCATCGTTCACCGTAAGCCACTCGCCTATCATTTTCTCCGTGACCTCGAGATGGAACTGGAACGCGTAAGCCCTTTTACCGACGCGGAAAAGCTGGTTGGGGTAAATATCGCTCGATGCGAGGAGCGCCGCCCCGGGCGGCAGATCGAACGTGTCGCCGTGCCACTGGAAAACCATGAATTCCGAAGGCAGCCCTAAAAAGAGCCTGTCCCTCGCCCCCTCGGCCGTCAACCTGAGGGTGTACCAGCCTATCTCCTTTTTCCCGCCGGGGTATACCCGCGCGCCCGCGGCCCTCGCCATAAGCTGCGAGCCGAGGCACACGCCGAGCGTTGGAACGCCGCTCTTTAACGCCGACCCTATAAGGCGAAGCTCGTCTTTCAAAAACGGGTATTTATCGTCCTCATACGCCCCCATCGGCCCGCCGAGCACTATGAGGATGGAGTTCTCCGCGACATCGCGCGGCACCGCCTCCCCCCTGTATACCCTCACTCTCCGGACAATAAACCCATTCCTTTCGAGGAAGTCCCCGAGTATGCCCGGCCCCTCGTGCGCGACATGCTGGATTATGACCGCGTCTCTCTTTTCATCTCTCATTACGATTGTCCGCCCTCTTTCAGCGAAGAAACTATTATCTCCGAGACCTCTTTCATCGTCATGCGCCTGTCCATGCTTATCTTCCGTATCCTCGAATATGCCTCGGCCTCGGTTATCCTGTCTTTTTCCATCAAAAGCCCCTTGGCCTTCTCAACGAACTTCCTGGTCTCGATGGTGTTTTTGAGGTCAACGTTTTCCTTCCTTAGCTTCAGATACTCACCGTGCCTCGATATGGCAAGCTCTATGGCCGCGAAAAGCTCCTCCTCCCTTACGGGCTTTACGAGGTATGCCATGACCCCGGCCTCGGCCGCTCTCCTTACGGTGTCCTCGTCTTCCCTCCCGGTGATGAGCACCACGGGGACTGACGAGTGCCTGTTTATCTCGGTTGCCGCCTCAATCCCGTCTTTGCCCGGCATCTTAATGTCCATTATCACGACGTCAGGGTTGTACGTTGAGCATATACCGAGCGCTTCGGAGCCGTCGGCCCCCTCGGATGCGACCGTGTAGCCCCGTTCATTAAGGAACCCTCTAAGGACCTGCCTCGCGGAAGGGTCGTCGTCTATTATCGCCACCTTCCTCATGCGAGAAGATAATAGCAAAAGCCGTGCCAGCCCTTAAAATCGGGGTTTTTAACGGTATGAAGGGAAAAAATGATTTTTTTTAAGGCAGGGGTGAGTAAATTTTGTGCAATATGAAAGGGAAGGGATGCCGGGATTTTGCCCTTCTAAGGAAGGTCTGATTAATTCCCAGTCCCGTCATTGCGAGCGCAGCGAAGCAATCTCGTCCTATAGGCAAATCAGTGAGTTACGAGATTGCTTCGCCGCAAAAACGCGGCTCGCAATGACAAAAAGAGAATTAATCAG
>JACRCI010000113.1 GCA_016219105.1 Deltaproteobacteria bacterium
CCAACAAGTTCAGCAACGTCAGGGCCGCGCTGGTGGCGGACGTCTACACCGCGAAATTGGCCAGGGAGCATAACGACGCCAACATACTCGTCATAGGCGGCAGGGTCGTGGGCAAGGGGCTCGCCAGGGAGATGGTTGGCGCGTGGCTTACGGCCGAGTTCGCGGAAGGACGCCACAGGAGAAGGCTCGATAAGATTAAAGAGATAGAAAAGAATATGGGTAAAGGGTAAAGGGAAAATAAAGCTAAGAAAACTCTGATTAATTCCCGGTCCCGTCATTGCGAGCGTAGCGAAGCAATCTCATGTCTTAGGCAAATCAATAAGTTGCGAGATTGCTTCGCCGCAAAAACGCGGCTCGCAATGACAAAAAGGGAATTAATCAGAGATTCCCCAAGCGGCTCAAGGGGTGAAAAGGCATGTCCGTTCTGAAGGAATTCGACCCGGAGGTATACGAGGCCGTAAGGCTTGAGACCGAGAGGCAGGAGTATAAGCTCGAGCTCATCGCCTCGGAAAACCTCGTAAGCGAGGCCGTGATGGAGGCGAACGGAAGCGTGCTCACCAACAAGTACGCCGAGGGCTATCCGGGCCATCGCTACTACGGCGGGTGCGAATACGTTGACGTGGTGGAAAGGCTCGCTCAAGAGAGGGCGAAGGAGTTGTTCGGCTGCGAGCACGTAAACGTCCAGCCGCATTCCGGAAGTCAGGCCAATATGGCCGTTTACATGGCAACGATAAAGCCCGGCGATACGGTCATGGGCATGAACCTTACCCACGGGGGGCACCTGACGCACGGATCCCCGGTAAATTTTTCGGGTCAGCTCTATAACGTCGTGTTCTACGGCGTAAGGAAGGACGACCACCGCATAGACATGCTCCAGGTGAGGGAGCTTGCCCTTAAACACAGGCCCAGGCTCATCGTCGTGGGCGCGAGCGCGTATCCGCGGACCATAGATTTCAAGCCCTTCCGCGAGGTCGCCGATACGGTCGGCGCCGTCAGAATGGTGGACATAGCGCACATAGCCGGGCTTGTGGCCGCGGGGCTTCATCCGAGCCCTGTGCCAATGGCCGAGTTCGTGACGACCACCACGCACAAGACCCTGAGGGGCCCGCGCTCCGGAATGATAATGTGCAGGGAGGAGTTTAAAAAGGCGATAGATAAGATGATATTCCCCGGCATACAGGGCGGGCCGCTCATGCACACGATAGCGGCCAAGGCCGTCGCGTTGAAAGAGGCGCTCGAGCCGTCTTTCAAAGTATACCAGCAACGGATCCTTTCAAACGCCCGCGCGCTCGCCGATAGTCTCATCGAGCGGGGCTACGACCTGGTCTCGGGCGGGACGGACAACCACCTCATGCTCGTGGACCTGACCCGTAAGCTCCTGACCGGCAAGGAGGCCGAGGAGGCCCTTCAGAAGGCAGGGATTACCGTCAACAAGAACACCATCCCGTTCGAGACCCGTTCCCCTTTCATAACGAGCGGCATAAGGATAGGCGTGCCCGCCGCCACCACAAAGGGCATGGGCGTGGAGGAGATGAAGCTAATAGCCGCGCTCATTGACCGGGCCGTTGAAAACCGGACGGACGAAGCGGCGCTCGAAAAGATAAAGTTCGAGGTGAGGGAACTCTGCGCGAGGTTCCCCTTTTATAAAGAAAGGCTCAAGCGGAAATAGCCGCCGGCGCCACTTTTATTATGTCATGCTGAATTCATTTCAGCATCTCGTATTTAGACCCTGAAACAAGGTTCAGGGTGACAGAATGAATGGTGGGCACAGCCCCCACCCTTGACCGGGTTCTTGCCAATCTCGTTAAAATCTGGTAGTTTTCAGCCGATGAAGTATGTCCTCGCCTTCAGCTCCACGCACAGGGTTTTAAAGGCCGAGGGCGTCCTGAAGGAAAAAGACGCGCCTTTCAGGCTCGACCCCGCGCCTTCCGCGCTCGCGGCCCACTGCGACCTTATAATAACCGTTGACGAGGAGGCGCTCGCATACGCCCTTGAGATATTGGGCGGCGCGGACGTCAGACCGGTTGCCGTATACAGGAAGGAGGAAAAGGGATATGTTAAAGTGTGATTTCTGCGGGAAGGAGAGCGATAGGGTCGCAAGGATAGCGCTCGACGCGGACTACGACCGGCTCACCGTGAAGCACAGGCAGATGTACGCCTGCCCGGAATGCTCGAAGAAAAAAGACGATGAAAGGAAGAAAAAGAAGAAGGCGTAGGCAACGCCCTGTCATGCTGAATTCATTTCAGCATCCCGTATTCAGTAAATGGTGGGCACAGCCCACCCTACTTGCTGTCATGCTGAATTCATTTCAGCATCCCGTATTTTGTCGTCCTTCTGTCATTCCGGGCTTGACCCGGAATCCAGTCTTTTGATGGTGGGCACAGCCCACCCTACTTTATGTCATGCTGAACCATGGCCTGAATTTATTTC
>JACRCI010000116.1 GCA_016219105.1 Deltaproteobacteria bacterium
CGCGGCCTATATCTACAACTGGCTCGAAACGAACATGTGGAAGGCCGCGAACACGACGACCCCGATGTATCTCACTTATAACGCGGGTTCCGGCAACACGAAGACCGCGGATTTCCTCGCAATCATCGGACATAACCTTAATACCATCGGCGCGACCATAGTCCTCCAGTATTCGATTGATAACTTCGCCTCGGACATAAACGACGCCTTCACGGGCTTTGCGCCTTCTTCCGATAATGCGCTTCTCAAAGAGTTCACGAGCCCGGCGGCTAAAAGATACTGGCGCCTCAAAATCACCGGGACCCTGTCCGCGGCCCCCTATCTGACCTTATGCGTATGGGGCAACAAGACCGAACTCGATTACGCATCAGCCTCCTTCGACCCTTATGAACAGGAAATAAAGGCCGTGGTGGGCATGAGTCAGGGCGGATATGTCGCAGGCATCCATACCCAGTACACGGAGCGTTCGCTGGATTTGAAGTTCGAGGATGCGGATTCGACGCTTTACAACAAGGTCAAGGCGTGGTGGGACGTGCAGGGCCTCAAGAACTTCTTCGTGGCATGGGACACGGCCAACAACCCCGGGGATATTTTCCTCATGCGGCCCGACCCTAAGTTCTCGAACCCTTTCAAACTCGGCGGGGCTTACAGGGATATAACGATAAGCCTTAAAGGGAGGAAGGCATGAGGTTCGTGGAGCGGATAAGAAATACCATCGGCATCGTGGTTGCCTTCATCGCCTTCGGCGGGTTCATCTGGGGGACTTACTCTTATCTCGATTCCAAGTTCGCCAAGGCCGCGGATATGAAACGCATCGAGCAGCGGCTTGACGGTAAAATCCTCGAGGACAGGGTATCCGACATCCAGAAAAGGCTCTGGACACTTGAGGAAAGATACTACAAGAAAGACATGCCCGAAAGCGTGAAAGAGGAATACAGGAACCTCAAGGAAGAGAAGAACAAACTTGAGAGGTACATGAAAGAGTTTAATACTTCGACGCCTTGAACCCCCGTCTTTGCGAGGGGCGGCATTTAGCCCCGAAGCAACCCCTCGCTTAATAAGGATGAGATTGCTTCGGGATAAAACCCCTCGCAACGACGGATGAGGTTGCTTCGCTTCGCTCGCAATGACGGCTTAAAGGAGTCATAAATGCCAGACCAGAGAATCCAATCCACAGAAAAGATGGTAGGGGCCGGGCATCCGAGCCTTTCAGACACCCTGAACCGCCTCGCGCTTGTCGAGCACAACTCCGACGGCACGCACAATCCGGCCCTGATTCCGCTCTCCCAGAAAGCCGCGGCTAACGGGGTTGCCTCGCTCGACGCCAACGGCACAATCCCGGACGCACAGATACCGGCCGCCATAGCGAGGGACTCCGAGGTTACAACAGCCGTGTCGAACCACGAAGCCGCCGCGGACCCTCACACCGGCTACCAGAAGGAAAGCGAGAAGGGCGCGGCAAGCGGCTATGCCGGGCTCGACAGCGGGACGAAGATCCCGACCGCTCAACTCGGCGGGAGCGGCGCGGATGCGGATAAAGTTTTAAAAGGCGACCAATCATGGGGCTATCCGCGAATAACCAAATTATTTGCATTTTTGCATACGCAGGTTTCGCTGACCGGCACAACAAACGAAACTGAACTTTATAGTGTCGTCATCCCCGGCGGGACATTGGGGCCGAATGGGTATCTTTGGGCTCAGGCAATCATGAGTTATGTGAGCAGCGCGAGCGCCAAGACATTCAGATTCAAACTGGGAGGTGTAACTTTATATTCACACGCGGAATCGGTAAGCGGAAATATCAGCAGATTCTACCGTCCCGCAATGGCCAATCGTAACAGTGAATCCGCACAGGTATCAACAGTCGTTTTGCAGACGGATGCGGTAATCACGGCCGCGATTGACACGACCGTAGACCAGACTCTCCAGATTACGGGCCAGTTGGCAACGTCGGGCAACACCATGAGACTCGAAGCGGTCGACATCTTTATTCAGAGAGGGGCATAGATGATAAAAATAAGGGTCATAGAAAAGGAAACCACCACCACGGACGAGGCGGGCAACATAATTCCGGGCACGATGCTCATGCCTGAAACCCCCATCCCGTCAAACTGCAAAAGGGTCGAATGCGACGGGCAATTCTATACGGTCTATGAAGAGGGGGATGTATGACTATAAAGGCGATAAGGGCCCCAGATGCAGGTAAGGCCGTCCACGCCGGGGACACCGGTTTTATGGAAGGCGAGGTCTATCTCGCGGATGGGACCTATTTCGCGGACGGGACGATTGATGCCTCGGGCGGGACAAGCGGGACCTATACCAAGCCCGAGGCCGTGGCAAAGGCAGTGAGGAATGAGGCCGCGGCAAAGGCAGTGAGGGAGTAAATTATATTCCCGTCTTTGCGAGCGGAGCGAAGCAACCCCCTGCAATAAAGGCGAGATTGATTCAGGGCCGACCCATCCTTCGGATGGGTGCCCCCCGCCCCTCGCAACGACGGATGAGGACGGAGGCGGCTTCGCCCGCCTTGCTGTGAGGCTCGCTCGCAATGACGGAATAAAGGAAATAACATGCCAATCACCCTCACAACCGCATTCTTAAACGAACTCAAGAAGAACTCGAACCAGCCCAACGTCATCATCGAGGTTGCGCTGGACTCGGGCACGCTCAAATGGGGCTATTCGACCGGCGGGTTCACGGACGTCCTGCCTATCCTCAAGTCCGTCTCATCCCTCCAGAATAAACTCGACACCGAAAGCGGGTATTCTACGAGGGGCCAGTTGACCCTCGTCATCACGGGCAGGGACAATTTCAAGACCCTCATAAAAGACAACTACCTCAAGAACCGCCGCATTGCGCGGAAGGACGGCTTTGTCATTTCAGGCTTCGCTTATTCGGATTATGCCCAGACCTTCACGGGCCGCATCCTCGATTGGACCCGCAAGGGCGACGAACTCACCATCACAATCGGGGACGACCTCGCCATAGACGCCAAGAAGAAAATCCCGGTCGAGAATGCGACCAAGACCCAGTATCTCGACTATCGCAATATGAACCCGGTGGACATCATGCAGAATATCCTGAAAACCCAGCTCGGCATAAGCGCGTCCCTCGTTGACGATACCCAGTTCGACGGCGAGCAGGGCAACTGGCTTAACGGCTGGGTCTTCGACAGGGTACTCACGAAGCCCGAGGAGGCGAACAAATACCTGAACGAACTCCAGTTGGAGACGAACTCCTTCATCATCCACGACGGCGAGAAAATCACCTACAAGGTCTTTGCCCCACCCCTGCCCGGGCAGACTATCGAGGAATGGACGGACGCTTACAACCTCCTGCGCGAATCCTTTTCCATCGAATCCGGCTACAAGGACAATTTCTTCAACCGCGTCGTCCTCTATTACGATTACGACGAAAGCGGCAACGACAAGCCGGAGAACTTCGAGACCATCGCCATAGCCGCGGACGCCGCCTCTCAAGGCGCGTCCCAGTGGGCGGAAATCAAGACGAAGGAAATCAAGAGCCGCTGGATACGCACAAGGACTTTTACCCAGCCAACGAACATCACGGGCGCTGTTCTCTACCACGTCTCGGTGGCGAATGGCGCAGGCTCAGGCACGCTCACCTTTAACTATGCCAACAACACCCTCAAATGGACGGCCCCGGGCGGGGCGATAGGCGCGGCAATAACCCTTTCCAATGACGGGCTTTATCAGGTCTATGACGCCGACCAGACGAAATACGCGCGGGTAATCGTTACGAAGGCGTCCCTTCCCGTAACGAATCAATCCGATACCATTACGCTCTCCGCCTTGAACGGCGCGGCCTATGCCGCGGCCATCGCCCAGAAAATCCTCTCCCGCTACCGCGACCCGTCCGCCACGGTGGGATTCGACATTGACATAAACGGCGTCGCCTACAACTCGGTGTTCATAAAGCCGACGGACTTGAAGGACCTGACCACGGACGAGGCCTGCAACAAAGGCTCGAACACGTGGAGCAAGGAAAGGATGCTCCTGACCCTGGTGCGGCCGGACTATCAGGCCTCCAAAGTCCACGTGGAGGCCCTTCAGACGAAGATGTACAGGCGTTATGGCTTTATCGCCCCGGCGGGCTATCCCGATTACCCATCCGCCTCGGCAAGCCAGAAGGAACGGGCCTTCATCGGGAATTCGGCGAACAAGGTTAACGGAGGGACGGAAGATGGATACTACATCTGGTAACGGGAAAAAAGAGATGGATACGTTCTTTGCCGCAGTGAAAGAATTCCTCGCGGTCTTATTGAAAGAGGGACTTGCCGGCGTTGACAAAAAACCCGGGGAACGGTCACAGTCATTCCTCTGTTATCACTGCGGTTTCAAAGCCCCTCTTGCGGAGGGCGCCGCCATGTCGCATTTTGAAAATATCCATCCGATGCTCTTGCTTACAAATGAAAAATTCATGGAGGTTTTCAATGGAACCATCGAATAAAAATATTACCATATCCGGCGAGGCCGAGCAGATAGTCCTCTGCCGGATGGTCAGGCCCAAGAGCCTGCGGACTCTTGAGGCGTGTAAGGCTTGCGAGCACCACCGGGGCATAGAAGAACTGCGGCCCGAAGGTCAACTCGGTCTGCCCGCGTCCTACATGGTTTATTGCGGCCTGCCGAGCAAGGAGATGGTGATAGACCTGATAAGGGAATCCTGATTCGGAGTCGGAGTCCCCGCGAAAGCAGGGGATTTTAATCCTTCCTTTCGGAAGAAATCCATAAGGAGGCATAAATGGCATTCACCTACACGTGGCAGACGATTAATGCGTCCCAGACCGATGCGGACTCGCCGCTGGACACGACCCTTATGGAGGCGCTGCGCCAGGAGGCAATCCATCTGCGCGA
>JACRCI010000114.1 GCA_016219105.1 Deltaproteobacteria bacterium
ACCGGAATCGAACCGGTGACCTCTTCCTTACCAAGGAAGTGCTCTGCCGACTGAGCTACATGGGCGGCGTGTCTCTGGATAACCTCTGGAGCGGGTGATGGGAATCGAACCCACGCATCCAGCTTGGAAGGCTGGAGTTCTACCATTGAACTACACCCGCGCGAATCCGTTTACCCGTTAACGGCCACGCGTCCCACGGCCTCTTCCCCGCCGGCCTCGACCCCCGCATTACTTATGGTGGAGAGGGGAGGATTCGAACCTCCGAAGGCTGAGCCAGCAGATTTACAGTCTGCCCCCTTTGGCCACTCGGGAACCTCTCCCCGTAAAAAATCCGCATGGGCATATTACGCGGACTATCTCACGATCCTTATAAAGAACCCCACAATAAATAGCGTAGTTCTTCCGGGTATCCGGCAATTAAAAAAAACAACCCCACCCGCGGGACACAATAAATTTCCTGGAGCTGGCGATGGGACTCGAACCCGCAACCTGCTGATTACAAATCAGCTGCTCTACCATTGAGCTACGCCAGCCCAAATACCCCACGTTGTAAGGATATATCCCGCTTAAGCGGAAGTTTCGGAACAGAATTATTATTTATAAACAAATCCTTAGAAGTTGTCAAGTATTTTCTGGAGAATTTTCTGGAGAATTTTTCCGGGGAATCCACCCAGGCCCTTAACCGCCCCGGGCCGGACGTATAAGATACGCCTCTATCAACCTGTCTATATCCCCGCCGAGCACCCTGTCAACGTCCCCTATCTCCACGCCGGTCCTGTGGTCCTTGATAAGCCTGTATGGCTGGAGGACGTAGGACCGTATCTGACTGCCCCACGCGATCTCGCGCTTTTCATGCAGGGAACTCCTCTTTTCATCCTCTTCCCTTTTCTTCAGTTCATAGAGCCGCGCCTTGAGGATCTTCATGGCCGTGGCGCGGTTTTTGTGCTGGCTCCTCTCGTTCTGGCACTGGACGACGATGCCGGTGGGAAGGTGGGTTATCCTGACCGCGCTGTCGGTCTTATTTACGTGCTGGCCGCCCGCCCCGCTCGAGCGGTAGGTGTCTACCCTCAGGTCAGACTCGTTTATGTCTACCTTTATGTCCTCTTCTATCTCCGGGTATACGAAGACCGACGCGAACGACGTGTGCCTCCGTTTCGACGCGTCGAAAGGCGAGATCCTGACGAGCCTGTGCACACCGACCTCGGATTTGAGGTAGCCATAGGCGAATTCCCCGCTCACGGTGAACGTGACGCTCTTTATCCCGGCCTCCTCGCCAGGTAGGTAATCAACGGTCTCGGCAATGTACCCTTTTCTCTCGGCCCATCTCAGATACATCCTCAAAAGCATCTCGGCCCAGTCCTGCGCCTCGGTCCCGCCCGCCCCGGGATGTATGGCGACAATGGCGTTAAGCCTGTCGTTTTCGCCGCCGAGCATCCTTTTGACCTCGAGGTCTTTCAGCGCGTCTTCCGCCTCGGCGGCTTTACACTCGGCCTCCCCGGCCGTCCCGGCGTCATTTTCCTCCTCGGCGAGCGCAAGCAGCACCTCGGAGTCCTCGATAATCCCGCCTATCCTCCTGAACGAAAAGACCGCGGCCTCAAGCGAGGCCTTCTTCTTCATAATGTCCTGCGCCTCGGCCTGGTTCGCCCACAGGTCCGGCCGCGATGAGCTCTTTTCTATCTCCCTGAGTTCTTTCTCCTTCGAATCCGGGTCAAAGATAACCTCTGAGTTCCGAAAACCGGGCCTTTACTCCGGAGAGCTTCTCCTTTATTTCCTCGAACATCGGATGTCCTCCTATGCGGTATGATGCCTTCCTTTAATTTGAAAAAATCACTTTATCAAAAAATAACCGCAAAGTCATCCTTGAAATCGCCGGCGAGGCCGGCTGGTTGGCCGGCGAGGCCGGCCGGTTGGATAGCCCGCATGGACAATCTAAGGAAGGTCTGATTAATTCTCTTTTTGTCATTGCGAGCCGCGTTTTTGCGGCGAAGCAATCTCGTAACTCACTGATTTGCCTATAGGACGAGATTGCTTCGCTACGCTCGCAATGACGGGACTGGGAATTAATCA
>JACRCI010000117.1 GCA_016219105.1 Deltaproteobacteria bacterium
TATCTCTGTTGCTTGTGAGAAATTCTCAATCGTGGCTCTCTGAGCCATAGGGGGTACCTCCTTATAGTAGGTTTGGTTGGCGCTGAACCGCTATAAAGATACCCCTTTCTTTTTACTGACACAAGATATGATACATTACCGGCCCGCTTAAATCAGTTGCGCTAAATCTTATCAAAAGGTAGAATGGTTGTCCAGCGCGCCATTGATATTTGTACCGCCGATATTGATATTTGTAACGTCAAAATGATATTTCAAACGGCGTTTCAGGAGGCAAAACGTTCCATGACGCGGGGACTCAGGCCAGGACTCATAATATTCGATCTCGACGGGACGCTCATAGACTCAAGCGGCGACATAGCGTGGGCCGCGAACCGCGCTCTCATAGACATGGGGCAGGAGGCCCTTGACCCGGCGGTAATCAAGGCCGCCATAGGGTGGGGCGTAAAGGCGCTTTTCGAGAGGGTCATGCCCGGGGAGTCGGCGGAGACAATCGGCATGGCCAGGGAGATATTCCTCGGCTACTACGGCGGGCGTCTTATGGAGGAAACCGTCATTTACCCCGGCGTGATGGATACCCTCGCGCATTTTCACGCGAAAGGCAAGAAGCTGGCCGTTGTCACCAATAAATCCATCGGGCTTACCGAGAGGATAATGGACGGATTGGGATTGAGGCGTTTTTTCGCGATGGTCCTCGGGGGCGACTCGGTCGCCAACAAAAAACCCCACCCCGAGCCTCTGCTTTTAGTCATGGAAAGGCTCGGCTCGGCCCCGACTGAGACCGTGTTCGTGGGCGACAGCGCCATAGACTGCGAAACCGGTCACAGGGCCGGGGTTTGGACCATAGGCGCGGGATACGGGTTCAGGGGCAGGGAGGAGCTTATAAACTGCGGCTGCGACATGGTCATAGACAGGATTGATGAGCTGAAAGACGTTTTGGCAGGCTGAGTTGCGGGCAAATTCCTACCCGGCCGCATCTCTCTTACTGTCAACTCATTATGTTTACAAGGCGCGGGGTTATAAAGATATTCGGTATCTCCTCCCTTCTCGCGGTCTTCGGCAAGGATATCGCGATGGCCCAGTTTTTTTTCAGGCCCGGGGAAAAACGGTTGCCGAGGCATAGGGTAAACGCCTTTACGGCAAAGGACGGGGCGGCGCTCATTGGCGTAAGCGGGGGCAAACCCCCGTCCGAGATGATAGAGGAGGCCGTGTCTCTCATAGGGGGGTTTGAAAGGCTTGAGCTTAAGGGTAAAAGCGTGCTTGTAAAGCCGAATGTCGTCTCCGGCGAGAAAAACCCGGCAACCACAAACCCGGAGGTAGTGGCCGCGGTCGTGAAACTCCTTTACGGCCGCGGCGCGAAAAAGGTCTATGTCGGGGACATGTCCGCGCTTTTGACCCTCTCCACCGTTAGGAACATGAAAAGAAACGGGATATTTCAGGCCGCTAAAGAGGCCGGGGCAGAGGTCATAGTCTTCGAGGATTACGGCTGGGTTGAAGTCCCGCTTGAGGGCGCGAAATACATAAAGAACGCGTATGTTACCGAGTGGCTGTATAACGTAGACGTCGTCGTAAACCTGCCGGTCATAAAGACCCACCGTTCGGCGTCATATTCGATATGCCTCAAGAATTTCATAGGATGCACGCATCTTAAGCAGAGGCCTTACCTCGTGGACGAATCCCACTGGGAGGAGCTTGTAAGCGAGTTCAACCTCGCATGCGCCCCGGATTTGAATATCGTGGACGGCACGGTCTCGATGATAGAGGGAGGCCCGTGGAAGGGGCTTACGGCCCCCACGGACCTCATAATGGCGAGCGGGGACAGGGTCGGGGCGGATGTCGCGGGATTGGGCGTGATAAAGTCCTTCGGTAAATGGGCGCCCGTTACGGGGAAGGACGTATGGGACCAGAGTCAGATAAAGAGGGCCGTCGAACTCGGGGTCGGCAGAGGGCGTGAAGGCATGAGTCTCGCCGTGGGCACGGGAGGAGCTGGTTTTGCCGGGCTTATGGAGAAGGTGAGGGCATACGCAAGGCTTTAGCGCCCCGTTGGAGAGGTTGCCGCGCTTTGCCGGTGGCAATAATCGGATTCCGGTATATAATTATAGTGTTGCCTGAGCGGTTAAGATGGGTTAAAATACCGGACTTGAAAACAAATAAAGGAGGAAGTCTATGGCAAAGAAAAGCGGCAGCAAGGAACTCATTGACGCGTTGAACCTCGACAGGGCCTATGAACTCGGGGCCATAATCCAGTACATGGGGCATCATTACGAGGCCACCGGCAAGGAGAGCCCGGCTATAATAGAGGAGTTCAAGAAAACGGCGATAGACGAGATGAAACACGCCGAAAAGCTCGCGGAGAGGATAGCATATCTCGGCGGGATACCGTTGCAGAAACCCGTGCCCGTTAAAAGGGGCGGGGCGCTGGAGGCCATGGTCAAGGACGACCTCGCCACGGAGTACGAGGCCATAGAGCGTTACAAGGGACACATAAGGCTCTGCGAAAAGCTCGCGGACCCCACGACGAGGCGCCTTCTTGAGGACATCCTCGCCGAAGAGGAAGGGCATGCGGACGCATGGGAGACGGTGCTCGGAAGATAGGCTTTAGTCCTCTCTATGGAAAACGCAAGGAGTTTTTCAGGTGAAGACCGTAAAAAGATGGCGGTGTCTCGAGTGCGGCTACGTCCATGAAGGCGCCGAGCCTCCGGCTCACTGCCCCGTGTGTTTTGCCCCGAGCGAGGCGTTCGTGGAGGCGGCCTCGGTATAAAGATGCCCGTGAAAAACGCCCCGCTGGATGAAATAATAAGGCGCATCAAGGAGAAGGGGCCTTTGACGTTCGCCGAGTTCATGGACGTTGCCCTTTACTGGCCCGGCGGCGGGTACTACACGGCCGCCTCTGGCCGCAGGTGGGGCGCCGGCGGCGACTACGTAACGAACCTCGACATAAGCCCCGTCTTCGCGAGGATGCTCGCAAAGCAGATCCACCAGATGTGGCGCATCCTCGGCTCTCCCCCGGTTTTTCATTGCGTTGAGGCCGGGGCCGGCAGGGGATGGTTGACCGACGGCGTTATGGCCGCGGCCCGGGAGCTTTATCCGGATTTTTCAAGAGCAATCAGGGTATCCATAATCGAGAAAAACCCGGCGCTCGGCAAGACGGATGGAACGCGCTCTTCCCACGGAGACATCTCTGAGATTGCCGGCCATTTTACCGGGTGCATATACTCCGAGGAGCTGCTCGACGCCATGCCTTTTCACAGGGTCGTTATGCGCGGCAACGGGCTAAAGGAGATTTACGTCGGGTACGAAGACAATAGAGGGCTTTTTGACGCGGAAGGAGAGATTTCAACCGAGGAGCTTTCCGAATATTTTGAAGACCTGCCAGCCGTCCTCGACGGCCTGCCCGTTGGGCTTATCGAAGGCCAGAGGGCCGAGGTGGGGCTCGAGGCAAAGAGGTGGATACGCAAGGCCGCCGGGCTGCTTGACAGAGGGTTTATAATAACCGTTGATTACGGGATGCCCGCCGGGGAACTCTACTCGGCCGGCAGGTCCGGCACGCTCCTCTGCCACTTCCGCCACACCATGAACGACGACCCCTACCGCATGGTGGGCGCGCAGGACATAACGTGCCACGTTGATTTCACGACCATACGGAACGAGGGGATTAAGGCCGGGCTCGGCGTGTCTGGATTCACCACGCAGAGGAATTTTCTTCTGGGCATGGGGGTTTTGGAAGAGCTTACCGAGGTCCCGGACCCAACGGCGGCCGCAATCAAGGCCATAGGACGCAATCAGGGCATAAAAGAGCTTGTAATGCCCGGAGGCATAGGGGACGCGATGAAAATACTCATACAGCATAGAGGGGTTGATGCCCCGCGCCTTGCGGGTTTTTCATTCAGGGACATGACCGGAATGCTCGGCGCGCCAAAGAGTGATAATCTTCGTCCCGGCCAGCCCGTTGGGTCGTAAGGCCGATAGGGGGGCGTGATGACCCCGGTATGCCGCAATACTTGAAGATATTATAAATGTTTTGGCTGCGTAAAAATAAAGACAGCGGAGGATAAAATGGTTGAGGAAGGAAAGGCCGGGGAAAAGCCCGAAAAAAAGGTTGAAAAGCCGCACCGTTGCAGCGTCTGCGGCAAGCCTTCTGACACGGTGATATGCCACGCCTGCGAGGACATGATAAGGGCCGAGGCCATTGATAAAAAGCACGAGGTTGAAAAAGCCGGGAAAGTGGACAAGGGCAGGAAATAGCCCTTCTTAAGGCTCGCCCTTGAAAAAAACGTTCTGGAGGTGGTATGGAAAAAATCAGGCCCGAAGCGGTAGAGGAACTCACGGTCGCGTTCAGGACCGAGATGGTTGGACACGCGTTCTACAAGCATGCCTCCGAGCTTGTCTCTAACGAGAAGGGGAAAAATATCTTTAAGCACCTCGCCAAGGAGGAACTCGAACACATGGCCGTCGTGCTTGCCGTCGCCGAGTCGCTCAAAAAAGGGCGCGGCTGGATGAGCTACCGCGACGCCCTGAGCGCCGGGGGCGACCTGAGGGAAAAAAAGGGGCTTCCGATATTCCCCGAGGAGAACGAGCTTATAGAGAGGCTCAGGGAGAACCCGACCGACCAGAACGCGGTGTCAATATCCATCGAAAGCGAGGAGAAGGCGGTCCATTTCTACGGCGATATGCTTAAGGCCGCGGCCACGGCGGACGAGAAGGTGGTATTGACAGACCTCCTTGAGATGGAAAAGGGGCATCTGAAGATTTTAAGGTGGGAGTACGAATCCCTCAGGAAGACCGGCTTCTGGGGCGAGTTCATGGAATACAGCGTTGAAAAGGAGTCGGACTGAGGGGTTATGTACGACGCCGTTGTGGTCGGCTGTGGACCCGCGGGCACGACCGCCGCGTATCATCTGGCCAAAAAAGGTCTGAAGGTTGCCGCCTTTGACAAGGAGAAGTTCCCCAGGTACAAATCCTGCGGCGGATGCGTATCCGTCAAGGGGAAAAAGGCGCTCGGCTTCGACATCACCGATGTGGTTGAAAATACCGTCCGCGGCATAACGTTCAGCTATAAATCCGCAAGGACTCTCGCCATAGATTCGGTCGTCCCCATAGGCTACAGCGTGATGAGGGATTCTTTCGACGCCTTCTTGCTCGATAAGGCAAGACTCGCAGGCGCGCACATCCTGGAAGGCGAACGGGTTTCGAGGTTCACCGACCGCGCAGACAGCGTAACGGTTGAGACCTCGAAAGGCGTATACGAGGGCCTTTTTCTGATAGGGGCTGACGGCGCGGCGAGCGTTGTGCGCCGCGGCGTGGAGGACCGGCCGTATACAAATTACCATATCTCGCTCACCGCGGAGGTCAAGGCCGATAAAGAGGCGGTAGAGAGGCTTGGGGGCAGGTATCTTGTAGATTTCGGGACCATCCCGCACGGCTATGGCTGGATATTCCACAAGAGGGAAGGCCTTTCCATCGGCATAGCCGGGCTATATTGCCGCGTGGGCAACAGGATCAGGGATTATTTCAAATGTTTCGTCGAGGGTCAGGACACGCTCAGGGGGTTGAACATAGGCGAGACGCGGGGATGGACTATCCCTGTCTATCACGGACAGGCTCAGAGGGCATTTAAAGGGAGGGTCCTCGTAGCCGGCGACGCCGGACATCTGGTGGACCCGTTCCTCGGCGAGGGCATCTATTATGCCATTAAAAGCGGACAACTCGCCGCCAGCGCGGTATGCGCCGCCATAGACGGCCCTCGGCGGGATTTAAGCTGCTACGAGGACATGCTGAGGGCCGAGCTTTACGGCGAGTTCGAGGCATCCGCCGGGATCGAGAGGCTCATATACAATTATCCGAGGATATGGTACAGGATCCTCGAGATGAACCCGTCCCTCATGCACGACTATTACAGCGTCATAAGGGGAGATACCGGGTGCGGCGTTTTTTACGAAGAACTCTCCTCCAGGATACGGAAAAAGCCGTGGAAGTTCCTTAGAGGCCTTCTCGGACATATGCTCAATCCTTCCGAAGCGATATAATCGCCCCCGGCAGGGGGCGTGGGTTTAAACATTCCTCATGGTTAAAAAAGACGTGAATATAGCCGGGGCAGGCATAGCCGGGCTTACGGCCGCTATAAATCTGGCGAGAGACGGCCGCAGGGTAAGGGTGTATGAAAGAGGCCCGGACGTGGGCACGAGGTTCAATAACGACTTTCAGGGGCTTGAGAACTGGAGCACCGAAAAGGACGTGTTGGAGGTCCTGGACGGGTACGGCATAAAGACGGATTTCTTTTATAAGCCGTTTAAGGAAGCGGACATAATATGCGGCGAGCGGCACGTGATAAAAAGTCCGGGCGGCAGGGTCGGCGTTTACATGGTGAGGAGAGGGTCGGCCGAAGGGTGTCTTGACCTGGCGTTGAAAAGACAGGCATTGGAGGCCGGGGCCGAGATAGTTTTCAATAAAAAAGTCGAAGAAAAGGACGTGGATATCGTCGCAACCGGGCCCAGGTCCTTCAGCGGCGTTGTCTCCGGCATAACCGGCGAGGCCGGCTGGTTGGCCGGCGAGGCCATTCGTCAGTCCGGAGAAGCCGGCTCTCAGGCCTGCGAAGCGCCGCGCGCGGATATGGTAATGATCATGCTTGACAACGACTGCGCGCCCAAGGGCTACGTTTACATGGCCGTGATAGAAGGTAATATTACGCTCGCGTCCGTGGTGATGGAGGATTTCGCGAACGCAAAAAGATATTTCGCCCGCGCGCTGGAAAAAGTGAGGTCTTTTTACGGTCTGGACGTAAAAAACCCGAGGCCGTTCGGAGGCACGGGGAACTTCTTTCTCCCGGAGGCGTATTCAAAAGACGGGAATCTGTACGTGGGCGAGCGCGCCGGTTTCCAGGACTATCTCTTCGGTTTCGGCATGAGGTACGCGTTCGCATCCGGTTATTACGCGGCAAAGAGCATAGCCACCGGCTCGGACTACGAGGCTATGGTCAGGAGGTTTCTTCTGCCCGTAAAAAAGGCCTCGCTTGTAAACCGTTTTGTGTTCGAAAGGTTAGGCGGGAACTACAAACGTCTCGTCAGCGGCTGGGCCGGGGCAAAGGACCCGGTTGAATTCCTCAAGAGATGGTATGGGTTAGGCCTGCCGAAAAGGATGCTATACCCCTTTGCCGTCAGGTGGTACAGGAAAAAGGCCGGGTCTTTTAAAATCCAGTCATAACGGCTTTTGGCCGGCCCGCCAGCCGTCCCCGACGGCGCGGCTGGTGGACTGTTGCGGAAAAATAGTATATAATAGCGTATATGTGTGTTAAATTAAGGAATGAATGAATGAAGGGAGGTGAAAAACGATGCGGACAAGGTTCATGATACCGCGCACAGCTCATTGCAGCGAGGGGTGCAGTCCCGTGTCCAGGGCACGACGCTAAACTGCCCGTAAAAGTTCCCTCCTTTTTTTTGTGCCCGTTTTTCGCCTCAGGATGGCGGATAAACGTTGAGGATTGTTTTTGCCGCGGCATTTTTTGGGCTTGAAGCGCGGGGGTCTCAGGGTTTAAGGGCATGTTAACCTGTTGCGCTATCTATAAGGTTACCCCATGAGCATATCTCTCGATAGGATATTCGAGACAGGGGTTTCATGGCAGGACAGACAGCACCGGGAGTTGTTTGAAAAGGTGGTTCTGCTTGTCCTGGCGGTTGAGCGCGGCGGGGGTAAAGAAGAGGTGCTGGAGCTCGTTAGTTTCCTTGATGAATACGTCGTCGTCCACTTCCATGACGAGGAGCAGGCAATGCATTCCTGCCGTTATCCCGACGCCCTCGCTCACATGCGCGAACATACCGGCTTCATAGAAGACCTGTCCCGCCTCAAGGAGGAGCTTAAAGGAGGCATTACCACGCATCTTGTCGGTGAAGTCAGGGAAAGGATAGAGAGCTGGCTTATAAACCACACGGGGGTAAGCGACAGGAAGCTCGGCGCGTTCCTGCTCAAAAAGGCCGTTTCCCCGGTATGACGGCCGCCAAATGGGCTTTAGGCCCGCGGTTCTGTTACGCCACCTGAAATAAAAAAAAGGGGTTGCCTCGGCAGACTCCCTCATAAATCAATGGCGGTCCCAACGGGAGTCGAACCCGTGTTTTAGCCTTGAGAGGGCCACGTCCTGGGCCACTAGACGATGGGACCGAGGTAAAAGATTATCCTGCCTCGAAAAATTGGCTGGGGGACCAGGATTCGAACCTGGATAGACAGGTTCAGAGCCTGCCGTCCTGCCGTTAGACGATCCCCCAATCCGGCCTGAATACAACTTATACAGATAACAATTGGGCGCGTAATAGTCAAGAAAATAGTGGGGAATTTATTTGACAACGCCTGTCGGCCTCCTGTATAATTTAGTTTTTACCGGTGGCGGAAATGAAGATAAAGATTGACGAAATCACCGAAGAGGGATTAACCCTCGAGGTAACCGAAGAAGGTAAAAAGCTTCAGGAACTCAAGTCCGTCGAGCGCTTTTCCATAATCGCGCCCCTGAAGGGCTCAATCGGCATCAAACGATCCGGCGTTTTTATAGACATAGAGGGGACCGTCTCCACGGCGGCCTCTCTTCAATGCTCAAGGTGCCTCAAGAAATTTGATTTTAAGATTGCCTCCGGTTTCACGAACCGCCTCGAACTCGGCTCTCCTCGCGCGAAGGAAAAGGAACTTTCGAGGGAGGAGATGGACATAACGTTTTTCCAGGGGGAGGAACTCGACACGTTCGACATACTCATGGAGCAGGTCTCCCTTGAACTGCCCATCAAACCCCTGTGCAGGGAGGACTGCAAGGGGTTGTGCCACAGATGCGGGGCCGACCTGAACGAGGGGCCGTGCGCCTGTTGCGGTAAAGACAGGATAGACCCGAGATTTGCAAGGCTTAAGGATATAAAGCTTAAATAAGCCCATAAAAAAGAGAGGTAGACCGCCATGCCGAATCCAAAGAAGCGACACAGTAGAACCAGACGCGACAAGCGCAGGAGCCATGACGCGCTTTCAACGCCAGCCACCTCAATCTGTCCCAAGTGCGGGGAGGCGAAGCTCCCTCATAACGTATGCCTTAAGTGCGGGTCGTACAGAGGCAGGGAAATCCTCAAGATAGGCGAGAGCGTCTGAGGGCCTCTTCCTTTCGGGCAAAATCCATATTATGAAGATAGCGGTTGATGCAATGGGAGGGGATTACGCGCCCTCCGCGGTCGTTGACGGCAGCGTTCAGGCGGCCAGGGACGGTATTTCCCTGATCCTCGTCGGGGACGGCAAGAAGGTGGAAGCCGAGCTTTCCCGGCACAGGACCAAAAACCTCCCCATTTCCGTGAGGCACTCCTCCGAGGTCGTCGGAATGGACGAATCCCCGGCCCAGTCCATAAGGAGTAAGAAGGACTCCTCCATAAGGGTGTGCTTTGACCTCGTGAAAAGGGGAGAGGCCGGGGCGGTCGTCAGCGCGGGCAACAGCGGGGCCGCCATGGCCGCCGGCATGTTCGTGCTTAAAAAGCTCAAGGGCGTTGACCGGCCGGCCATAGCGGTGTGCGTGCCGACCATGAAAGGTCCGGCGGTCATACTGGACGTCGGCGGGAACGTTGATTGTAAACCCATCCACCTCGCCCAGTTCGCCATAATGGGGGACGTCTACGCCCGGTACGCGCTTAAAAAGGAAAGGCCGAGGGTGGGGCTCCTCTCCAACGGAGAGGAAGAGGGCAAGGGCAACGAGCTTACGCGCCTTACCCATGAGCTTTTAAAGAAAACCTCCCTCAATTACGCCGGATACATCGAGGGCAAGGACGTGTATGGCGGCACGATTGACGTCATCGTGACGGACGGCTTTGTGGGCAACGTCGTCCTGAAACTCAGCGAGGGGCTGGTCGAGGCCGTCGTAAGGATGCTCAAAAAGGAGATCATGGAGAGCGTGTCCGCCAAGATAGGGTATCTCCTTGCAAAGGGCGCCTTCCGGAACCTCAAAAAGAAGCTTGACTACGCGGAATACGGCGGCGCGCCGCTTTTGGGCATTGACGGAGCGTGCATGATAAGCCACGGCGCCTCAAGCGCCAGGGCGATAAAAAACGCCATAGTCATGGCCGCCGGATACTTAAACGCCGGCGTCAACGACCGCCTCATCGAAGAGCTCGAGAAAAACGGCGACATGGAAAAGGTGGCCGTAAGACAGCTCGTATAAGGGACGTTAAATTATAAGGGACGCTCAATGTCGTCAGCAAGGGCCTTGGGTACCAGGATAGCCGGATGCGGTTCATACGCGCCTTCGAGGGTCGTCACGAACGCCGACATCGAAGGCATGGTTGACACCACGGACGCGTGGATAACCGCGAGGACCGGCATACGCCAGAGGCGCGTGGCCATGAACGAAAAGACCTCCGAGGTCGCCTCAAAGGCGGCGCGGGTCGCGCTGAGTGACGCGGGGGTGGAGCCCGGGGACATAGACCTCGTCGTCACCGGCACCGTGACCCCGGACATGGTCTTCCCCTCGACCTCATGCTTCGTGCAGGCCGCTCTCGGATTGAGGCCGGGCATACCGGCGTTCGACGTGTCGGCGGCATGTTCGGGGTTTCTCTACGCCCTTGACGTGGCGGACAAATACGTAAGGGGCGGGGCCGCGAAGAAGGCCCTCGTCATAGGGGCGGACGTGTTTTCGAGGATAGTGGACTGGAAGGACCGGTCCACCTGCGTGCTTTTCGGGGACGGCGCCGGCGCGGTGGTCGTCGCGGCGACCAGAGGGGAAGGGGGCATACTCTCAACCGGCGTCCATTCGGACGGACGGAAGTGGGAGATGCTGTATGCGCCGGGCGTGGCCTGCTCAAACCCGTTCGAGGGGAAGAAACACCATCCGAACCCGCACACTCCGTATCTTAAGATGAAGGGGAACGAGACCTTCAAGGTGGCCGTAAGGACCATGCTCTCCGCGGTGGAAGAGGTGCTTGAAGCCAACGGGTTGAAGCCCGGTGACATATCCCTCCTCATCCCCCACCAGGCCAACATACGCATTATGGGCGCGATACAGGAAAGGCTCGGACTTTCGGACGGGCAGGTCTTTTCCAATATAGACAGGTATGGGAACACCTCGGCCGCGTCCATACCCATAGCCCTCGACGAGGCCGTGCGCTCCGGCAGGATTAAAAAGGGCGACATAGTGGTTTTTGTCGCCTTTGGCGGCGGGCTTACATGGGCGTCCGCCGCGATAAGATGGTAAAATGGGTTGCATCGGTGTTCCTTGACCGGTCCGGTGATGCCCTATGGTGACGCCCTATATATAATGGTTGACGCGGCGAAAAATCTATCTTTCATATTCCCCGGACAGGGTTCCCAGTCCGTGGGCATGGGTCGCTCCCTCCACGACGCATACGCCGTTGCGCGGGATGCGTTTGAAGAGGCAAACGACGCGCTCGGCATGGACCTGAGAAAACTCTGCTTCGAGGGCCCCGAGGCGGGGCTTAACCTTACCGAAAACACGCAGCCCGCGCTCCTTGCGGCCTCAGTGGCGGCCTTGAGGGCGTTCAGGGCCGAGTTCCCTGCGATTTTCCCCGCTTTTGTGGCCGGGCACAGCCTCGGCGAATACACGGCGCTTGTGGCCTCCGAGGTCATCGGATTTTCCGACGCGTTGAGGCTTGTCAGACTGAGGGGAAGGCTTATGCAGGTCTTCGCGGCCGAGGGCACGGGCATGATGAGCGCGGTCATGGGGCTTACGCCCGAGGAGGTGTCCGAGATCTGCGCCTCGGTGTCGAGCGAAAATGAAAAGGTCGTGGCGGCCAACATAAACAGCCCGGAGCAGGTGGTTATTTCCGGCCACAGGGCCGCCGTCCTCATGGCCGGGGAAGAGGCCGTAAAAAAAGGGGCAAAAAGGGTCATCGAGCTTCCGGTGAGCGTGCCGTCGCATTCGCCGCTTATGGAGAGGGCCGCAAGCAGGCTGGATGAGGAACTGTCAAGGATTGCGTTCGGGAATTTCAACGTCCCTCTCATAACTAACGTCGAGGCCGAGCCGGCGCTTTCGCCCGAGAGGATGAGGGGGCTTCTCACGCGTCAGCTTACAAGCCCGGTAAGGTGGGTGGACGTGATAAGGAAGATGCGCGCCCTCGGCGTTTCAACGACTATCGAGATAGGCCCGGGCAGGGTCCTTTCGGGGCTGGTGAGGCGGATAGACCGGGATATCACGGCGCTTAATTTTTCGGCGCCCCAGGACGTTGCGGCGATAAGGGGGTTTTTCGTCCTGCGTTAGCAGCGCCGGGGAGAAACACGCGGGACAAGGAGGCGGTATGGACTTTGAAGGCAGGGTCGCGCTTGTGACTGGAGGAGGCCAGGGCATAGGCGCAAGCATAGCCTTAAGGCTCGCCCGGGGCGGGGCTTGCGTGGCCGTAAGCGACATAAACCCGGCGAACGCCTCGGAGACCGTAAAGGCGATACAGGCCATTGGAGGGAAGGCTATTGCCTTGAGGGCGGACGTAAGTTCTCAGGCCGACGCCGAAAAGATGGCTGAGGACGCCGTTACGGGCCTCGGAGGGCTCCACATACTCGTCAATAACGCCGGCATCACGAGGGACAGGCTCCTTTTGAGGATGACGGAGGAGGACTGGGACTCGGTTATGGCCGTCAACCTCAAGGGCGCTTTCAACTCGACGAAGGCCGCGGTAAAGGTGATGAGCAAGAACCGCTACGGGAGGATCGTCAACATCGCCTCCATAGTCGGGCTTACGGGCAACCCGGGTCAGGCCAACTATTCGGCGAGCAAGGCCGGCCTGATAGGTTTCACGAAGACCGTCGCAAGGGAGTTCGCCTCAAGGGATGTGACGTGCAACGCCATAGCCCCCGGGTTTATAGACACGGCCATGACGAGGGCGCTGCCGGATAAGGCGCGGGAGTCTCTCATCGCCCGGATACCGCTCGGCAGGCTCGGCACGGCCGAGGACGTCGCGGAGGCCGCGGCGTTTCTGGCCTCCGACGCCGCGGGCTACATAACCGGGCACGTCCTGAGCGTGAACGGCGGCATGAGCATGTAGGGTCGTTCGTTTGAAATTGACAACGGCAATGTTAGGTGTTATACATTGACTCTGGTCTGTTATTATTAATTCCCGGGAGGTAGGAAGATGTCAACGGAAAGCAGGGTTAAAAAGATTATCGTGGACCAGCTCGGTGTCTCCGAGGACGAGGTCAAGGATGAGGCGTCTTTTGTTGAGGACCTCGGCGCGGACTCTCTCGACACGGTCGAGATGGTCATGGCCTTTGAAGAGGAGTTCGCCATAGAGATACCTGACGAGGACGCCGAGAAGATAAAGACCGTCCGGGACGCGGTAGATTACATAAACAGGAAGTGCGCCAAGTAATCCGGACTTATGTCCGCCCGCCGCCGTTATTTGACAACGGGACATCTTCCCGTTATATCTTTTTAAAATAAAAACAACGGTTGTTATGATGAGAAGGGTCGTTATAACTGGTCTCGGGATAGTCTGTCCCCTGGGCACGGGGGTTAAGAAGGCGTGGGGAAACGCCCTCAACGGGGCCTCCGGGGTGAGGGCCATCACCCGTTTCGACGCTGCCTCGTTCCCGGTGAGGATCGCCGCGGAGGTGCCTGATTTCAACCCCCTCGATGTCATCGAGAAAAAAGAAATAAAGAAGATGGATTTCTTCATCCAGTACGCCGTCTGCGCCGCGGTAATGGCCTTTGAGGACTCCGGCTACCGGATAACCGAGGAGAACGCCGACCGGGTCGGGGTGTATATCGGGGCCGGCATAGGGGGGCTGCCGGCCATAGAATACTGGCATGACGTGTTGAGGGAAAAAGGGCCGGACAGGATTACGCCTTTTTTCATCCCGATGGTGATTATAAACCTCGCCTCAGGGCAGGTCTCTATACGGCTCGGCGCCAGGGGGCCGAACAGCTCGGCCGTTACCGCGTGCGCCACGGGCACGCATTCCATAGGGGACGCCTTCAGGCTCATCCAGAGGGGAGACGCCGACTGCATGGTGGCCGGCGGCACGGAGTCCACCATAACGCCTCTTTGCGTGGCCGGTTTCAACGCGATGAAGGCCCTTTCAACCCGCAACGGCTCCCCTGAGACGGCAAGCCGCCCTTTCGACAAGGACCGGGACGGGTTTGTCATCGGCGAGGGGGCCGGGGTCCTGTTTTTAGAGGAGCTTGAAGGCGCGCGGAAAAGAGGGGCGCGGATATACGCCGAGCTCGCCGGCTACGGGATGAATTCAGACGCCTATCACATGACGACCCCTTCGCCCGACGGCGTCGGGGCCGCGAGGTGCATGGGACTCGCGCTCAAGGACGCGGGGATGAACCCCGGGGACGTTGACTACATAAACGCGCACGGGACGTCAACCTATTATAACGACCTCTACGAGACTTTGGCGATAAAGAAGGTGTTTGGCCCTCATTCAAGAGGGCTCGCCGTAAGCTCGACAAAGGGCATGACGGGGCATCTGCTCGGCGCGGCCGGAGGCGTCGAGGCGGTCTTTACGGCCCTTTCGGTCTTTAACGGGGTCATGCCTCCGACCATAAACTACAATACTCAAGACCCGGAGTGCGACCTCGATTACGTCCCCAATCGCGCGCGGGAAAAAGAGATACGGGCCGCGCTTTCCAACTCCTTCGGTTTCGGCGGGACCAACGCGGTATTGGCGTTCAAGAGGTTTGAAGGATGAAAAAAATGGGGGAAAAAGGAAAAATAGCCATAGCGAGCGACCATGCCGGGAGGGAGTTGAAGGAAGACCTGTTGGAGTTCCTCTCAACCCTCGGGTTTAAGCCGGTTGACATGGGCACGAACGGCGCGGAGAGCGTGGATTATCCGGACTACGGCGTCCTGGTGGCCGGGAAGGTGTCAACGGGCGAATTCGAAAAGGGGATACTGATATGCGCCACGGGCGTAGGGATGAGCATAGTGGCCAACAAGTTCAGCAACGTCAGGGCCGCGCTGGTGGCGGACGTGTATACCGCGCGAATGGCCAGGGAGCATAACGACGCCAA